>NZ_CP096433.1:3190000-3630843 GCF_054161295.1 Ensifer sp. D2-11 | reverse complement strand
ACGTCGGCATGGTCGCCGAGATCATCCGCGAAGTAGCGCGCGAGCGGGCAGTGCTGATGGTCGAGCACAATCTCTCGGTCGTCGCGACGCTCTGCCACCACGTCACGGTCCTGCAGCGCGGGGAGATCCTCGCGGAAGGAGACTATGCGACAGTCTCGGAGGATCCGCGCGTCCGCACAGCCTATATGGGCACGGAGGAGGCCTCCAGATGAAACCGCTTCTCAAGGTGGCCGGCCTTAACGCCTGGTACGGCGAAAGCCACGTCCTGCACGGCGTCGACATGACCGTCGGCGAGGGCGAAATGGTCACGCTGCTCGGCCGCAACGGCGTCGGCAAGACAACGACGCTGCGCGCGATCATGGGGATCGTGCGCGAGCGCAGAGGTGAAATCAGCTTCGCCGGCGAGGACCTGATGCGCGTGCCCCTCCACCGCGTCGCCCATCGCGGCCTGGGATTCGTCCCCGAGGAGCGCGGCATCTTCTCGACGCTTACCGTCTACGAAAACCTCTTGCTGCCGCCGGCCGTCGCGAAGGGCGGCATGACGATCGACGAGATATTCGAGCTGTTTCCCAATCTCCACGAGCGCCGCAACAGCGCCGGAACCAAGCTCTCGGGTGGCGAGCAGCAGATGCTGGCGATCGCGCGCATCCTGCGGACCGGAGTGCGGATGATGCTGCTCGACGAGCCGACCGAGGGACTTGCCCCGGTGATCGTCCAGCGCATCGGCGAGGTGCTGAAGAAGCTGAAGGAACGCGGCATGACCGTTCTCCTGGTGGAACAGAACTTCCGCTTCGCGAGCAAGGTCGCGGACCGCTTCTACCTGATGGATCATGGGCGTGTGGCCGGCGAGTTTCCGGTTTCGGAACTTTCAGGGCGCATGGATATGCTGCATGATGTGCTCGGGGTGTAGGCCATGACGATGATTTTCGGAATTCCCCTCCAGGCCTTCCTCGGGCAGCTGCTGATCGGGCTCATCAACGGCTCCTTCTATGCGCTCCTGAGCCTCGGCCTCGCCATCATCTTCGGGCTCCTGCGCGTCATCAACTTCGCCCACGGTGCGCAGTATATGCTCGGCGCCTTCATGGCCTGGCTGCTGCTCTCCTATTTGGGCATCGGCTATTGGCCGGCGCTCATTCTCGCGCCCCTTCTCGTCGGCCTCATCGGCGCCGTTATCGAACGCACGATGCTGAGACGGCTCTATACGCTCGATCCGCTCTACGGCCTCCTCTTCACCTTCGGCCTGGCGCTCACCATCGAAGGCACCTTCCGCTATCTCTACGGCGCGTCCGGCCAGCCCTATGCGACGCCGGCGCTGCTTATGGGCGGGGCCAATCTCGGCTTCATATTCCTGCCAATCTATCGCGGCTGGGTCATCGTCTTTTCGCTGGTGATCTGCCTCGGCACCTGGCTCATGATCGAGAAGACCAAGCTCGGCTCCTATCTGCGCGCCGCTACGGAGAATCCGGTCCTGGTGCAATCCTTCGGCATCAACGTGCCCTTTCTGCTGACGCTGACCTACGGGCTCGGCGCGGCGCTCGCCGCAATTGCCGGAGTTCTCGCGGCGCCGATCTACCAGGTCTCGCCGCTGATGGGATCGAACATCATCATCGTCGTCTTCGCAGTGGTCGTCGTCGGCGGCATGGGCTCGATCATGGGCGCGATCGTCACCGGTTATCTGCTGGGCATCGCCGAAGGACTGACCAAGGTCTTCTATCCGGAGGCCTCCAACATCGTGATCTTCGTGATCATGGCCATCGTTCTCCTGCTGAGGCCCGCGGGTCTCTTCGGTCGGGATGCTTGATATGACGCTGACACTTGAACTCGCGAAGCGGAAGGAACGCTCGCCGGCCATCGTTCAGACGGTGTTTCTCGGCGTCGGCCTTGCCTGCCTGCTGCTCGCGCCCCTGTTCTTCTACCCCGTCTTCCTCATGAAGATCTTATGCTTCGCGCTGTTTGCCTGCGCCTTCAATCTGCTGCTCGGCTATACGGGGCTGCTCTCCTTCGGCCATGCCGCCTTCTTCGGCGGCGCGGCCTATTTCACCGCGCATGCGGTCAAGGAATGGGGCGTGCCGCCCGAACTCGGCATCCTCCTCGGCGTCGTCGGCGCTGCCCTTCTCGGCGCGGTCGTCGGCTTCTTCGCGATCCGCCGGCAGGGCATTTATTTCGCCATGATCACGCTGGCGTTGGCCCAGATGTTCTATTTCTTCTGCCTCCAGGCCGGGTTCACCCGCGGCGAGGACGGTATCCAATCGGTGCCTCGCGGCCATCTCCTCGGTTTCATCGATCTCTCGCAGCCGACGAACATGTATTATTTCGTGCTCGCCGTCTTCGTTATCGGCATCGCCATGATCTGGCGGATCATCAATTCGCCCTTCGGAATGATCCTGAAGTCGATCCGCGAGAACGAGACGCGCGCGATCTCGCTCGGCTACTCGGTCAGGAACTACAAACTCGCAGCCTTCGTGATGTCGGCGGCGCTGACCGGGCTTGCCGGCGGTCTGAAGGCACTCGTCTTCCAGTTCGCGACGCTGACCGACGTCAGCTGGCAGATGTCCGGCGAAGTCATCCTGATGACGCTTCTCGGCGGCATCGGAACGCTGATCGGGCCGCTCTTCGGCGCGGGTCTCGTCGTGACGCTGCAGAACTATCTGGCGACCTCGGAATTTCCGGTCACGATCATAACCGGCATCGTCTTCATGGTCTGCGTGCTTCTGTTCCGCCGCGGCATCGTCGGCGAGTTCTACAACTCCCGGCTCGGCCGCAGGCTCGGCTTCGAGCATCGACACAAGCATTGACCATGCATCGGTCCGAACCACGTCGGGCCCCGACATAGAGAAAACCAATGGACACGTTCGACTACATCATCGTCGGAGCGGGTAGCGCCGGCTGCGTGCTCGCCAACCGCCTGTCGGAAGACCCGGACCGCCGCGTGCTGCTGCTCGAGGCCGGCGGCAGCGACAACTATCACTGGATCCACATTCCGGTCGGCTATCTCTATTGCATCAACAATCCACGCACCGACTGGTGCTTCACCACCGCGGCGGAGGAAGGCCTCAACGGCCGGTCTCTCGGCTACCCGCGCGGCAAGGTGCTCGGCGGCTGCTCGTCGATCAACGGCATGATCTACATGCGCGGGCAGGCGCGAGACTACGACCTCTGGCGCCAGCTCGGCTGCCCCGGCTGGAGCTGGAACGACGTGCTGCCGTTCTTCAGGAAATCCGAGAATCATTACCGCGGCGGCGACGACATGCACGGAGCAAGAGGCGAATGGCGGGTCGAGAAGGCACGCGTCCGATGGGCGGTGCTCGATGCCTTCCAGAAGGCCGCGACCGAGGCGGGCATTCCGGAGACCGACGACTTCAACCGCGGAAACAACGAGGGCTCCGGTTATTTCGATGTCAATCAGCGGTCCGGCATCCGCTGGAATACGGCCAAGGCCTTTCTGAAGCCAGCCCGGAATCGGCGGAACCTTACGATCCTGACGAAGGCCCATGTCCGCCGGCTCATTCTCGAGGAAGGCCGCGTCGCCGGCGTCGAGTTCCAGCATGACGGCACCGTGAAAAGCGCCCGTGCGCGCCGCGAAACGGTGCTTTCGGCCGGAGCGATCGGCTCGCCGCATATCCTCGAACTCTCCGGAATCGGCCGGCCCGACGTGCTTCATGAAAACGGCATCGAAGTGCGCCACGAACTGCCGTCAGTCGGCGAAAACCTGCAGGACCACCTACAATTGCGCCTCGCCTACAAGGTGACCGGCGTCCCGACGCTCAATGAAAAGGCGACCTCACTTTTCGGCAAGGCGGCGATCGGCCTCGAATATCTCGTCCGCCGCTCCGGCCCGATGGCCATGGCGCCAAGCCAGCTCGGCATCTTCACGCGCTCGGGCCCGGAGAAGGAAACGCCGGATCTGCAGTATCATGTCCAACCGGTGACGCTCGAAAAATTCGGCGAACCGGTACACCCCTTCCCCGCCGTCACCGCGAGCGTCTGCAATCTGCGGCCGGAAAGCCGCGGTTCGGTACATCTGAAGGGCCCGGATTTCGCAGCGGCGCCCGACATCCGTCCGCGCTACCTGACGGCCGAGGCCGACCGGGATGTGGCCGTGAAGTCGATCCGGCTCACCCGCCGCATCGTCGCGCAGCCCGCCTTCGCCCGTTACAAGCCGGTCGAGTTCAAGCCCGGTCCGGACTACCAGACGGATGAGGAGCTGAAACGCGCGGCGGGCGACATCGGCACGACGATCTTCCATCCCGTCGGCACCTGCCGGATGGGCAGCGACCCGGATAGCGTCGTAGATCCCGAGTTGCGGCTGCGCGGCATCGCCGGCCTGCGCATCGCCGATGCCTCGATCATGCCGACGATCACCTCCGGCAACACCAATTCCCCGACGATCATGATCGCGGAAAGGGCGGCTGAGATGATCCTGGCTGCAGGCCGATAAGCGCTGGGATTGTTCTGCAAAAACAGTGCACTAACATTCCGGGGAGCGCGCCGCTCGTTCCTTCTCCCCATCGAAATGCTACGGCATGCACATATCTCTTGCGCGCCGGTGCGGCGGATACTGCTCATGAAGGGGATCCCTCGGGAACCCAACCGCCTCAACCCGCTCGGTCGGGGTTGCCCCTCAACCGGCTGCCGCCACCTTCTCCCCGCAGGCGGCAGGGCTGTCCGGGGAAAATTCATGCATAGTGGAAGACCATTTGGTTTGGGATGGTCCGGGGTTTTGGTCGGCTTGGATTGACCTGCGGCGGCTTGTGGATTTCGGCGATGCTTTTGCGCTGGAACAGGCACTGGGTGACGAGGTCGGTGAAGCGCAGGATCGGTAGAGGGACGCGGGCGAGGCGGGCGGCGATGCGCAACAGTGCATAGGCGATCATCGCCGCGAAGATCTGCAGGCGGATGGCGTTGTCGTTGTTGCCGAGGAACTTGCGGATCTTGAGGTGCTGTTTGATCCAGCGGAACAGAAGCTCGATCTGCCAGCGATCCTTATAGAGCTGGCCGATCTCGACGGCGGAGCGCTCGAGGTCGTTGGTCAGAAGCGTGATCGTATCGCCGTCCTGGCGCTTGACGATTACCCGGCGCAAGCCGATCGGCAGCTTGGAATCGCCCTTGCTGGCGAGGCTGACCTGGCTGTCTTCGAGGACCAGGAAGCCATCGCCTTGAGGTTGCTCAACGGGGCGTTCAGCGACCAAAGCCAGTCCCATGTTGGTCTTCGGCCGGGTGACGAAACTGGCGCCGGCTTCGGCGATCGCCGTCCACCAGCCGTAATGGCAGTAGCCCTTGTCGAAGACATAGGTTGCGCCCTTTTCGATGGTGATCGTGCGGCCGATCTGGGCGTCGTTGACGTTGGCGTCGGTGATGTCGAGGATGCCTGGACAATCGGCCTTGGGATCATAGACGACATGCAGCTTCATGCCGCGGATGCGGCCGTTCGACTTGGCCCAATCGTACAGCTTACCCAGCGGGATCGGGGTCGAATCGATCAGCCGCAGCATCTTGGTGCCCTCCCGGCGCGTCTGCCGGTCGAGCTGACCGGCCAGAAGCGCGAAGGTCTCGGCGAAGACGGCGACCGGGCGGCGGCGGTTGGCGTCCGACAGCGTCGAGCGCATCAGCCGGCCACTGCCGAGATGGTAATGATGCTGACTGTTGGCGTTGAAGCTCGCCTCCAACCCGCGCAGGCTGGTCGTGGCGCTCAACTGGGCATAGATCAGTGCCACCAGATGATCCCAGCTGGTAAAGCACTTGTCGTAGGCATCCCCGGCATGACGATCCACAATCGCCTGAAAGCTGCGGCGATCAATCGCTTTCAGCAGCTGGGCGAAAATGCTAGGGGTGAACCGCATGCTCCGTCTCCTTTTCTGAGTCTCGACAACCAGAAAATAGACGGAAAAACGCCGTCTGACGGGGCATGCGCCTGCGACATTTCGATTCACCCGGAACTTTCCCCGGACAGCCCTGCGCAGGCGGGGAGAAGGGATATGCCGCGCCCGCTCGCTCCCTCGGGCGAACAGTGAATGCGGGGTTCAGTCGGCGCCGCTTGTCCCTTCTCCCCGCCTGCGGGGAGAAGGTGCCGGCAGGCGGATGAGGGGCCAAGCGGCGGCAAACCCCATATTCGTCCACCCTACTCCGCCGCTTCCGTCTCCGGCATCGGCACGTAATTGAGGATCGGCGAAAGCCAGCGCTCGACCTCGCGGACGCTCATGCGCTTGCGATCGGCATAGTCCTCCACCTGATCGCGCTCGATCTTTGCGACGCCGAAGTAATAGGAATCGGGGTGGCCGACATAGAGGCCCGATACCGAAGAGCCCGGCCACATCGCATAGCTCTCGGTGAGCCGGACGCCGATAGCGGCTTCCGCATCCAGGAGCCGGAAAAGCGTCTCCTTTTCCGTGTGGTCGGGCTGCGCCGGGTAGCCGGGCGCAGGGCGGATGCCGGCATAGGGCTCGGCTATCAATTCCTGCGGCGTGAACGCTTCGTCCGGAGCATAGCCCCAGAGCTCCTTGCGGACATATTCATGCATGCGCTCGGCAAAGGCCTCTGCGAAGCGGTCCGCAAGCGCCTTGACCATGATCGAGGAATAATCGTCGTTCGCCCGTTCGAAGCGTTCGGCGATCGCCACTTCCTCGATGCCGGCCGTCACCACGAAACCGCCGACATAGTCCCGCTTGCCGCTCGCCGCCGGGGCGACGAAGTCGGCAAGGGCGACGTTCGGCCGGCCGTCGCGCTTCACCATCTGCTGGCGGAGCGTGAAGAAGGTGGCAAGCTCGGCTTCGCGCACCTCGTCGGCAAACAGGCGGACGTCGTCGCCCATGCTGGCGGCCGGCCAGAAGCCGATCACGGCCTTCGGAGCGAACCATGCCTCGGCCACGATCTTTTCGACCATCGCCTGCGCGTCCTCGAAGAGCTGGCGAGCGGCAGCCCCCTGGCGTTCGTCATCGAGGATTTTCGGGAATACCCCCTTCAGCTCCCAGGTCTGGAAGAACGGCGTCCAGTCGATATAGCGGGCGAGTTCGGCGAGGTCCCATCCCTCGAAAACACGCGTGCCGAGGAAGGACGGAACCTTCGGCTGGTGGGCGTCCCAATCTATCCGAAAGGCATTCGCCCGCGCCTGGGAAAGCGGCAGACGGCGCTTCTCGGCTTCGTTGCGGGCATGTGCGTCGGCAACCTTCAGATACTCCGCGCGGACCGTTTTCTTGTAGGAGTCGCGGACTTCCGGCGAGAGCAGGCTCGATACGACGCCGACCGCGCGGCTGGCGTCGGTGACATAGACCGTCTGGCCGAGGCTGTAACGCGGATTGATCTTCACGGCCGTGTGCACGCGGCTGGTCGTCGCCCCGCCGATCAGCAGCGGGACATCGAAGCCCTCCCGTTCGAGCTCGGAAGCGACATGCGCCATCTCGTCCAGCGACGGCGTGATGAGGCCGGAAAGACCGACGATGTCGACCTTCTGTTCGCGCGCCACTTCGAGGATCTTAGCCGAGGGCACCATGACGCCGAGGTCGATGATCTCGTAATTGTTGCAGGCGAGCACGACGCCGACGATGTTCTTGCCGATGTCGTGCACGTCGCCCTTGACGGTCGCCATCAGGATCTTGCCGGCACTCTCGCGCGCCTCGCCGCCGCCATTGGCGCGCTTCTCCTCCTCCATATGGGGGAGCAGCACCGCAACGGCCTGCTTCATCACCCGGGCGGACTTGACCACCTGCGGCAGGAACATCTTGCCGGAACCGAAGAGATCGCCCACGACGTTCATCCCGGCCATCAGCGGGCCTTCGATGACATGCAGCGGCCGCTCGGCGGCAAGCCGGGCCTCTTCCGTATCGGCTTCGATAAATTCGGTAATTCCATTGACGAGCGCATGTTCGAGCCGCTTCTCCACCGGCCATTCGCGCCAGGCAAGGTCCTTCTCCTTGCCCTGGCTCCCGCCCTTCCCGCGATAGCGCTCGGCGATCTCCAGGAGGCGCTCGGTCGAAACGGCCCGGCGGTTGAGCACCACGTCCTCGCAGGTTTCGCGCAGTTCCGGGTCGATCGCATCATAGACGGCGAGCTGTCCGGCATTGACGATGCCCATGTCCATGCCGGCCTGGATCGCGTGATAAAGGAAGATGGCGTGCATCGCCTCGCGCACCGCCTCGTTGCCGCGGAAGGAAAAGGAGAGGTTCGACACGCCGCCGGAGACGTGGACATGCGGGAGTGCCGCGATGATCTCGTGCGTCGCCTCGATGAAGTCGACGCCGTAATTGTTGTGCTCCTCGATGCCGGTCGCGACCGCGAAGATATTCGGGTCGAAGATGATGTCCTCCGGGGGGAAGCCAACCTCTTCCGTCAGCAGCCGATAGGCCCGCCGGCAGATTTCCACCTTGCGGGTTTTCGTGTCGGCCTGGCCCTTCTCGTCGAACGCCATCACCACGACCGCGGCGCCATAGGCGCGCACGAGGCGCGCATGGTGCAGGAAAGCCGCCTCGCCTTCCTTGAGCGAGATGGAGTTCACCAGCGCCTTGCCCTGGACGCATTTGAGCCCGGCTTCGATCACCTCCCATTTCGACGAATCGATCATCACCGGTACACGGGCGATATCCGGCTCGGAGGCGACGAGGTTCAGGAACTCGACCATCACCTGCTTCGAATCGATCAGGCCTTCGTCCATGTTGACGTCGATGATCTGGGCGCCATTCGCCACCTGATCACGCGCCACATCGAGTGCGGCGGCGTAGTCCCCGGCGGTGATCAGCTTGCGGAACTTCGCCGAGCCGGTGACGTTGGTGCGTTCGCCGACGTTGACGAAGGGAATCTCGTCGGTAAGCGTGAAGGGTTCGAGGCCGGAAAGCCGCATGCGGCGATCGATCTCGGGCACCCGGCGCGGCGGATATTTGGCAACCGCTTCGGCAATGGCGCGGATATGGGCCGGCGTGGAACCGCAGCAGCCGCCGACGATGTTGACGAGACCGTCCCGGGCGAAGCCCTCGACCTGCGCCGCCATCTGCTCGGGGCTTTCGTCATAGCGGCCGAACTCGTTCGGCAGGCCGGCATTCGGATAGGCGCAGACGAGCGTGTCGGCGACCGCCGAAAGCTCGTCTATATGGGCGCGCATCGCATTTGCGCCGAGCGCGCAGTTGAGCCCGATCGTAAACGGATCCGCATGGCGCACCGAATACCAGAAGGCCGTAGGCGTCTGGCCGGAGAGGGTACGGCCGGAGAGATCGGTGATCGTTCCGGAGATCATCACCGGAAGGCGGACGCCCTTTTCGGCAAAGACTTCCTGCGTCGCGAAGATCGCCGCCTTGGCATTCAGCGTGTCGAAGATCGTCTCGATCAGGATGATGTCGGCACCGCCGTCGATGAGGCCCCGCACCTGCTCGGCATAGGCGAGCCTCAGATCGTCGAAGCTGACGGCGCGATAGCCGGGGTTGTTGACGTCCGGCGAAATCGAAGCGGTGCGGTTGGTGGGGCCGAGCGCGCCTGCCACGAAGCGCCGCCGGCCATCCTCCGCCTCGGCCCGCTTCGCGGCGCGCCGCGCCAGCCGCGCGCCGTCGCGGTTGAGATCGTAGACCATGTCCTCCATGCCGTAATCGGCCTGGGCGATCCGCGTCGAGGAGAAGGTGTTGGTTTCGAGGATATCGGCGCCGGCGATGGCGTAGTGGTAATGAATATCCTCGATCGCCTTCGGCTGAGTGAGCGTCAGGAGGTCGTTGTTGCCCTGCTGATGGCAGGCACAGCCACCGAAGCGCTCGCCGCGGAAGTGATCCTCCACGAAACCGAGCTGCTGGATCTCCGTTCCCATGGCGCCGTCCATGATGAGGATGCGTTCAGCCGCCGCCTGGGCGAGCTGCCGGAAAATTTCCGAACCATCCGGCTTGGGCGAGACGTTTCCAAAGAGGGCGTCGGCGGCGGACATGGGAGATCTCCCGTTCTGAAAACGACAAAGAATTATCGATTTACTCACATAAAGATATCTTTATGTCAACATACGCACCGGTCACAATTGCAGATTGGCAATAAAATAGCCCGCCGCGGATGCGGCGGGCCGAATAATGGCGCTCTCGATGAGGACGGAAGGTCTGCCGACGCCGGTCACATCCGCTTAAGGCAATCCTCCAGTTCATAGATCGCGCAAAGAATATGATAGAAGGTGCTTGCTGGCGCCGGCTCTTCGACGAAGCTGCCATCCGCCTTCTGCTTGTCGCGCCAGAGGCCGCGGACAGGCACGTCCAGGAAGCGCTGCAGCGCCGCTGCGGCGCGCCCAGCCGAAGCCAGATAACGCTCTCGCTCCGCACCTTCCGTCAGAGCCGAAAAGCGGATCGCCGCCTTCAGCCACTCCGTCTGCGGCCAAAGCCGCGCTGTCGGATCGGCAACGGAGAAATCGTCGAGGAGCGTCATGACGACCACGTCCCGGTCGTGGCAGGTTCCGTCTTTCTCGCCGATCTCGAAAAGCCGCCGCGCCTTGACGATCGCCTGCGCATTGCCGCGCCGTTCCGCCCAGCGCAGGAGGAGCCACGCCCATTCGAAAAGGTGCCCCGGCTCCACGATACGGCCCTTTTCGCCGGGGAACGGCGCCCAGTCGTGATCGAAGAATTCACGCAGCGCCCCGCTCTCGGCGTCGATGAACCGGTCCATGGCCAGATGCGCGATCTCGTCGGCGAGATTGGCCCAGGCGACGCGGTCGAAGCCTTCCACCTCCTCGCTCGCAAGACAGGCCTCGAAAAGGTGCATATGCGGATTGGAGCCGAGCGGCAGGCGCGGCGGGTCGTCCTCCTCGAAACCGGCGAGCGGATGCTTGCAACGGGCCTCGAGCTGCCGCCTGAGATTGTCGCTGCGCCCCACCATCTCGGCTCCGCGCTCCGGCAGGACTTCCGCCAAATGGGCGAAGGCAAGCAAGGCGAAAGCCTGGTTGTAGAGGTCGAAGGAAGCGTCGATGAGCTTGCCGTCGGCATTCGCCAGCGCCCCGTAGAAGCCGCCCGGCTGTCCGTAGACGCGATCGAAATAGAGAAGGCCGCCTTCGGCGGCGGTGCGCCAGTCTCCATCCCAGCCGCGCCGGCCCGCCGCGGCGAAGCAGTAGACCTGCCGGGGCTGCACGCGGGAGCGGCGATCGGCGCGCGTCGGTTCGCCTTTCATGTCGATCGTCTCGACGAAGCCGCCACCCTCCCCGTCGAAGCCTTTCTGCCGCCAGAGCGGCAAGGCAGCATCGTTCAGCCAGCCCGCGAGTTCGCCTGCCTGGAGATGAATATCCATGCCCACCCGCTTTCCGTCAGCTTTCCAGCTTCAGCGCGTCGTGATCCGCGCCGAGAAGTTCTGCGAGCGCCTCGACCACGAGATTGTGGTCCTCCCGCTGCGGCAGGCCGGAGACCGTGACCGCGCCGATGCAGCCCGTTCCCTTGACGACGATCGGGAAGCTGCCGCCGTGGGCGGCAAACTCAGCATCCGGCAGGCCGAGCTTCGCCTGCAAATTCGTTTGCTGCTTGAGCAGGCTGAGCCCCGTGGCGTAGCTGCTCTTGAACAGGCGGAACACCGTGTTGCGCTTGCGGCGCACCCAGTTCGGATTGTCCGGCGTCGCCCCATCGAGGGCCGCATAGAAGACCTGCATGGAGTAGAGCGTGATGTCGATGACGCAGCCGAGCTTGCGTTCCCCGGCCATCCGGCGAAGCGTTGCGCCGAGCTTCCAGGCCGTATCGAGATCGAAGCGCTCGAACTGCAATTGCTGCTCCTGCAGCGCAATCCGGCGCAGATCATTGTCTATGTTCATGATGCCTCCGCTTGGTCAGTGGTTCGAACTGGACGAGTGCGATGCGCGATCCGGCAAAATTCCCCGCCTGGCCGGTTAATCCTTCCAGAGCCATGCGGCGCCGCGCACGCCGGAACTGTCGCCGTGCACCGCCTTGCGAACCGGCGTCTCGAAACTGTCGCCGAAGAGATATCTGGTGATCGATGCCGGCAACTCGTCGTAAACCTCGTCGACATTGGACATGCCGCCGCCGAGCACGAAGACGTCGGGATCGACGATGTTGGTCAAAAGCGCGAGGCTGCGGGCCAGCCGGTCGACGAAACGCCCGTAGACACCGATTGCCACCGGATCGCCGGCGCGCTTCGCCTCGATGATGTCCCGCCCGCGCCGGTCCGTCCCGGTCGTCATGCGGTAGTCGAGTTCCAGCCCGGTGCCGCAGGCATACATGTCGAGGCAACCGAGCTTGCCGCACCAGCACCTGTGCCCCGGATATTCGTCCTTCGTCATCCAGGGCAGCGGATAATGCCCGATCTCGGCCGCAACGCCCTGGTAGCCGGCGTGAACCTTCTTGCCGATTGCCAGACCCCCGCCGTGGCCCGTACCCACGATCACGCCGAAGACGACGCCCGCGTCCTTGCCCGCCCCGTCGACGGCTTCGGAGACCGCCAGGCAATTGGCGTCGTTGGCCAGGCGCACCTCGCGTCCGAGCGCCGCCGCAAGATCCCGCCCGAGCGGCTTGCCGTTGATGAGCACCGCATTGGAATTGCGCACGATGCCGGTGCGCGGATTGGGACTGCCGGGTATGCCGATGCCGATCGAGCCGCGCTCGCCGGCCGTGCTTTCGGCCGAGGCGACGAGCTCTACGACGGCACGGATGCAATCCTCATAGCCGCTGGTGGGTGTCGGGACACGATGGCGGGCACGCGTCTCGCCATCGCGATCGAGCGCGATGACCTCCATTTTCGTGCCGCCCCAGTCAATTCCGATGAACATGTATCTGGTCTTTGGGATAAAGATCGTTGGCGAGGAACGCGGCAGCCTCTCCTCCGGCGCCGCGGGCCCTGCTTAGCATCCACGGCGCCGGGGACGCTAGCCCCCCTCTCGGGAGCGCCTGCAAATCGGCTGCGATCGCCGAAAAACACTTGGCGAAAGTGCCTCGCTTTTGTATGGGTCTATTCTAAGTGGTCCCGTAGCTCAGCAGGATAGAGCACCAGATTCCTAATCTGGGGGTCGCGCGTTCGAATCGCGCCGGGATCACCAAGAGGCGCCGCGGCTGCCACCGGCGAGCACTACGGTGAACGATATCTGCCCGAGATGCGTCGCGCTGTACGGCCCACGGCAGGCTGTCTCCACCCTCATGCGGCAATCGCCAGTCCTCACGCTGAGGAGCGACTTCGCTAGTACAACTCCTTCAGCCGCAAATCTTTCTCCTCATTGCGACTTCAACCTCAAGCATAGCGATGTCAATCGCAGGTAGCTGAAAGCTTTACGATAGACGGGAAAAACGTTATCCACACAACTGCCGCCTTTTTCCTTTTGCGTAAACAACAGCTTGCTTCCAAGCGCGCAAGTCCGGCGTAAGGCGTGTCACCGTTATGCCTCATTCGAACTTCACCACCCCCGCCGTCAGAACAGCAGGGAGTAGACGAATGAACATCAATGGAACCAACGTTGCCAACAAGCTCATCGGTACGAATCTTGCGGACACGATCCGCGGCTATGATGGCAGTGATTCCATTTGGGGTAATGCCGGTGACGACTATCTCGATGGCGGGCTCGGCAACGACTTCCTCTATGGTGGGCTCGGCAACGACTTTTTCAAGGCCGGAGCGGGCGATGACTATGCGGAGGGCGGCGACGGCAATGACAGCTTCGACGGCGGCGCCGGCGCCGACACGCTGATCGGCGGGCTCGGCAACGATATCTTCTCCGGCGAAGACGGCAATGACATCATCAACGGCGGCGATGGCCATGACCATATCCTGGGAGACGCCGGCCACGACCAGATCTATGGGGGCGCCGGCGAGGAATACATCGACGGCGGAGCGGGAGACGACATCATCTATGCCGGCTCGGGAAACGACGGCTTCAACAACCGCATTGATCCCGCAACGGGCAAGCTGACCCAGCAGGCGGTCGGTGGTGGCGCCGGCAACGATACGATCTACGGCGAAGAGGGCAACGACGCTCTGAAGGGCCAATCCGGAAACGACCGGGTCTATGGCGGCATCGGCGACGACATCGTCGATGGCGGCGACGGGAACAACTACCTCGATGGCGGTGACGGGAATGACGTGCTCGACTCCGAGGGCGGCATCGACGAAGCCCGCGGCGGTAACGGTAACGATCGGATTGCCGCGGGCGCCGGCAACGATCTGGCATTCGGGGATGCCGGCGACGATATCCTGTCGGGCGAAGCCGGCGACGACGTCCTTAATGGCGGTCTCGGCAACGACCTGGTCATTGCCGCAGAAGGAAACGACACGCTTCGCGGTGACGCGGGGAGAGATACCCTTCTTGGCGACGCGGGAAGCGACATCCTGTGGGGTGGCGCCGATGCCGACCGCTTCGTCTTCAAGGGCGCGGGTTCGCTCGTCGGACGGGACTCCGTCATGGACTTTCAGGACGGCGCCGATCTGCTTGTCCTGGAGAACCTGGGAATCAAGCAATATTCGAGCTCCGGCGCGGCTGGTACCATTTTTGCGTATGATGACGCCAGCGGAGACGTGATGTTGAAAGGCTATGATTCGACGGGCAATGCGCTGTCGATACATGTCGACGACCCGACGAATACCCTCGCTGCCTCGCACTTCAGCAGCGCCGATTTTCTCTTCGCCTGATCGAAAATGGATGAAAGTTCGAGCGCCGCGCGTATCCACGCGCGGTGCTTTCTTTAAGACTTAAGTCCGATATTAAATGGCCGATAGTCTTAGAGCGGTATGTATTTAAGCCCGTTCATATCCCGCCTCTTTGAAGTAGGCTGCGCATTCCTGTGGGGTGACGGCTTGGAGAATGTGGCGCAGTTCGTCATGGATTGCATCGCGTGATCTGGCCTGTGCCTCACGCAACCAGTGCTTGATTTTGGCGAAGAGCTTTTCGATCGGATTGAGATCGGGGGAATATTTCGGCAGAAAGAACAGGCGGGCGCCGGCCTTACGGATGGCGGCGCGGATCTCCTGACCCTTATGGGAGCCGAGATTGTCCAGGATGACGATGTCGCCGGCTTTGAGTTCCGGCACCAGAACTTGCTGGACATAGATGCGGAAGCGTTCGCCATTGATCGGGCCATCGAGGATAAAGGGAGCGCTGACGCGGTCGGCCCTGAGTGCGGCGACAAAGGTCATGGTGTTCCAATGGCCGAAGGGGGCGTAGCCCACCAGTCGTTCGCCGCGAGGCGCCCAGCCCCGCAGCGGCGCCATGTTCGTCTTCGTCCAGGTCTCATCGATGAAAACGAGGCGGGCGGGATCAATTCCGGGGCAGTGCTTCAGCCATCGTGCCCGGTGGCGGGCGACGTCGGGCCGCTCCCGTTCGCTGGCGACCAGCGTCTTTTTTTATAACTCAACCCCTCTTCGTGCACGAAGGTCCAGACGGCGCGATAATCCACCTTCAGGCCGCGCTCGCTCAACTCGGCGACAAGTCCGTGCAGCGTGAAGTCGCGCTCGCGGCAGCGGCAAAGCAGCCAAGCCCGGTGCGGACCGGAAAGCTTGCGGGGCTTGTGCCCACCCATCTGGCCGGGTGCGGCGCTGCCCGTCTCGCGAAACCGCCGCACCCAATCGATCGCGGTGCTGATGCCGATGCCGAAGCGCTTGGCCGCTGCCCGGCACGATAGGCCCTCGCCCGTCACCGCATCGACAACGCGTTCCCGAAGATCATTCGAAAAAGGTCTCGCCATAAAGGCCGGCCTCCTTCACCGGCCTGAATGGTGAATCTGATTTGCGCAGAAAAAGGAATCCCCTTTCCGATTCCGCCTAAATGCATCCCGCTCTAGCCCATTTTGGCTTATCCCATTGAGCACGCTCCGTAATCCTTGACTGCAACCTGTGCTGTGAGACCCTTCTATCTCGTGGTTGTACGGTGCAGGTGAGGCGATGATCTTCGAGGATGACGTTGAGTTGGCCCTCGCTCTGGCCTGCGAAGAACTCCAGATGACCCGGGACGAGATAATCCGCCTCATCCTTCGTGAGTGGCTGGAGCAATATGGCTTTATCGAATTACATGAGTTGGACGAAGGTAGCGACACAAACAGCGGCGCGTGAGCCCGCATGGTGCCCCATGCCGGGCCACTCTCCACACCTGGAGCAATTCCACGAAAAGTACGCAGCGGTTTTCCGGCCGGCATCGCGGAAAAACAAAGGGTTAGAGAGTTCCGCGATTCGGAGAAAAGCGGAAATGCTTTAGCCTACCCTCAAGCTTGCTCCCCGAAGCCGAAGGCCGAGGCGGGCGGCAACCCGCTGCGATGCGTGATTTTCGCGATCCGTGCTGTAGAACAGGGTGCGGGAGCGCAGCTCAGGCAAGCGGGACCAGCCGGCGGTAGCGGCTGCCCCGGGGCCCTGCCCCCTGAAGGCCTTCGCCGTTACCAGACCGAGTTCGGCTCCAGCATCCGAAAGCCGCGCTGCAAAGGCGATCGAGGCGATCTCGTCGCCCGCAGCCGCAGCACACCAGGGCTCCCAGAGGTCTGTCACGTCGTGAAAGCCGAGGTCGAACAGACCTTGGGGGACTCCGTTTGCTGCCCAGGTACGCGTCAGCTCCCGGCCTTCCCCGGTGCCGCTTTCGATCAAGCGCGCACGGCCCTCATAGGCTAAGGCGTGCGGCAGCTCGTAGATCAAGCCGAAATTGTACTTCACGGGCCCGCTTCCGCCGAGCAAAGGCAGATAACGACCAAGGTGTTTTGGAATGCCCGGATGGGTGAATGGCGGTTCGTCGGCGACAAGCCTCTCGAGCTCTTCGGCTATGTCTTCGGGCACATCGGTCCGCACCCCGAAAATATTTCCCTCGGCGCATCCTGCCAGCCAAAAGCCTGGCCCGGGCGACCCCTCCGGATCGTTCTCCCGTTCTATCCGGCCGCCATCTCCCAATCGAAATAGCGTGCGGTAATCGATATCGAGCCAGTGAAGCATGGTTCAGAAGCACAATCCCGTCCGGCCTGTGTCGAGGCGGCCCGCTATTCCACTTCCTTGCACGCTATCCCCGGATCCTCGTCGCCTTTCGTCGTGTCGAAAAGCGTCGCCTCGCCGCCCTTCGTCCACCAGATATATCGGCCGCCGGCATATCTGGCGCCCGATCCGGAAATCACGTTCGATGCCACGATGAATGTGCCGTCGACGGTGAAGGTTGCGAGCGACACGGACCCGGCGTCGATGTATTCGGCCTCGATCGTCCTGTCGCCGCAGGCATAGCGGACCGTCCGCCGGTCGACTGCGCCGGCGTCGGGAATTTCGATCGTCAGCTCTGCCCGGTTGCCGTTCCGCGACTGCATCGAGGCTAGCTGCAGCAAGCTCTTCCCGTTTCGCCCGCCGAGAACGAGCTTGGATCCCTCTATTCGCCAGGTAAGCTCCGCCTTCAGAGCTTCGAAGAACTTCCGCTCCTGGTCCATGACCGCCGGTACGCACATCTTGCGGGTAGTTGCAGCCGGCCCGAAGGTGATCGCCGCGCCGGAGAGGCTGAACGTTCCGGTGAAATGATTGCAGCCGGCCATGCCGCCATAGGTGCCGTCGCCGCGGATCTCGAGCGTCGTCTGAAGATCGTCGATCACGCCCCGGCCGCCTATGTCCTCGGCAAGCCACGAACCGACGAGCGCCTCCGGCACCTTTTCGGCAGCCACCGTCCGCATGGAGGCAAGCTCGATCAGCACGCAGGCGCAGGATGCGGCGGTCAGGGCTTGCAGCATCCGAAAACTCCTCATGCAAATCATCGTTCGGCGGTGCTATGGATTCTTACCTGAGCACCGTCTCTTAGAGAAGGGCTATGACTCCACCCTTGTTGCCGGTAGCTTTCGGCTGTAGAGCCTAGTTAAATCGTTAAAACGAGAAGAATACGGGATTTGGCAATGGCATCCGGCGATGACTTGAAGCGCCGTCTGACGATATTGGGTTCCACCGGATCGATCGGGACCAGCACGCTCGACGTGATCGAGCGCCTCGGCGGACGCGATCGTTTCGAGATCGCCGCCCTGACGGGCAACGGCAATATACCGCTGCTGGCCGAGCAGGCGCGCCGCATCGGCGCCGAGCTCGCGGTAACCGCCGACGAGGATCGCTATGGCGAGCTCAAGGATGCGCTGAGCGGCAGCGGCATCGAGGTCGCCGCCGGACGAAGCGGCCTCACCGAAGCGGCCGAGCGGGATGCCGGCTGGGTCATGGCGGCGATCGTCGGCAATGCCGGCCTCGGCCCCACCCTGGCGGCTGCCCGCCGCGGCGCCGACATCGCGCTTGCCAACAAGGAATGTCTCGTTTCCGCCGGCAGCCTTTTCATCGATGCCGTGGCCGAGGGCGGCGGCCGGTTGCTGCCCGTCGACAGCGAACACAATGCGATCTTCCAGGTGCTGGAAAACGATCAGCGCCATGCCGTGGAACGCATTGTCCTCACCGCTTCCGGCGGCCCTTTCCGCACCAAGACGCTCGACGAGATGCGGCACGTGACCGCGGATGTGGCCCGCGCCCATCCGAACTGGTCGATGGGCCTCAAGATATCGATCGACAGCGCCTCGATGTTCAACAAGGCGCTCGAGATGATCGAGGCGCGCCACCTCTTCCGTCTCAGGCCGGAGCAGATCGAGGTGATCGTCCACCCGCAATCGGTGGTTCACTCCATGGTCGGCTATACGGACGGCTCCGTACTCGCACAGCTCGGCTGCCCCGACATGCGCACCGCAATCGGCTATGCCCTGTCCTACCCGAAACGCTGCGACCTGCCGGTCGAGCGCCTCGACTTCGCCAGGCTCGCCCGGCTTGATTTCGAGGCGCCGGACGAGGTCCGCTTCCCGGCGATCAAACTCGCGCGCCGGGCAATGGAGGAAGGCGGCGTGCAGGGCGCGGTGCTGAACGGCGCCAAGGAGACCGCCCTCGACGCCTTCATCAAGGGCCGCATCGGCTTCCTCGCCATGGCGGAAATCGTCGAAAAGGTGATGGACGGGCTTGCCGGCCTGCCGGCCGCCACGAGCATGGACGACGTCTTTGCAGCGGATGAAAGAGCCCGGCGGGCGGCTGCCGAGATGATCCGGTAAAGAGTTAGTTGTTGCGGGCGAATCCGCTCCTCATCCGGCCTGCCGGCCACCTTCTCCCCCGCAGGCGGGGCGAAAGGACAAGTGGCAGCGCCTTGCACCATACGAGCGCTGCTACGAAACAGAGGTTCGGGCGAGAAAGTCCCTCTCCCCGTCAGAGCTCGCCGGAGCTTACGCGACCGCCCTCGCCAGCGCGCAGCGCGACCAGAGCGAATGCAGCGCGCCCACCAGATGGTCGATATCGGCATCCGAATGCATGGGCGTCGGGGTGATGCGCAGTCGCTCGGTCTTCTTCGGCACCGTCGGATAGTTGATCGGCTGGACGTAGATGCCGAAATTGTCGAGCAGCAGGTCGGAGATCCACTTGCACTTGGCGGCGTCGCCGACGATGACCGGTACGATATGGCTCGGATTGACCATATGCGGAATACCGCGCTGGTCGAGCAGCGAACGAAGCCGGCGCACGCGCTCCTGGTGCGCGAAACGTTCGACCTGGCTTTCCTTCAGGTGGCGAATGGAGGCGAGCGCGCCGGCGGCGAGCGCCGGCGGCAGCGCCGTCGTGAAGATAAAGCCGGAAGCGAAGGAGCGGATGAAGTCGCAGAGCGCCGCCGATCCGGTTATGTAGCCGCCCATGACGCCGAAGGCCTTGCCGAGCGTGCCTTCGATGACCGTCAGACGGTGCATCAGCCCCTCGCGTTCGGCAATGCCGCCGCCGCGCGGGCCGTACATGCCGACCGCGTGCACTTCGTCCAGATAGGTCATTGCGCCGTATTTGTCGGCGAGGTCGCAGAATTCCTTGATCGGCGCGATGTCGCCATCCATCGAATAGACGGACTCAAAGGCGATGATCTTTGGCGCGCGCGGATCGGCGGCCGCAAGCTTGGCCTCGAGATCCGCCACCGAATTGTGCTTGAAGATGACCCGCTCGCATTTCGAGTGGCGGATGCCCTCGATCATCGAAGCGTGGTTGCCGGCATCCGAAAAGACGATGACGCCGGGAATTTTGGAACAGAGCGTCCCGAGTGCGGCCCAGTTCGAAACGTAACCGGAGGTGAACAGAAGAGCCGATTCCTTACCGTGCAGGTCGGCGAGTTCGCGCTCGAGCAGCACATGGCAATGGTTGGTGCCGGAGATGTTGCGGGTGCCGCCGGCGCCGGCGCCGCATTCGTCGATCGCGTTCTTCATCGCCTCGGTGACGATGGGACACTGGCCCATGCCGAGATAGTCGTTCGAGCACCATACGGTCACTTCCTGGACGCCATCGGCCGTGTAGCGCGTGGCCTTGGGGAAGCTGCCACGATGGCGGGCGAGATCGGCGAAAACCCGGTAACGGCCTTCCTGATGCAGCCCATCCAGCTCGTTTTTGAAGAAACTCTCGAAATCCATCATCATCTCCAGTGCCCTGCCGCCTTTCTTCCTTCAAAGCGATCAGGGGTCAACCCCGGAAGGGCTCCGACGCGCGGGCTGCGGCAAAAGGCCTCTCGGCCCCCGGACCCTGGTCATTCTGCGCGGCGCGTGTCGTGCCTGGCAAGCAGGAAAGACGATGGAAAATGCCGACACATTTTCAAATCTTTCCGCCGTATTCAGGCTCGGCATCACACCGAGTCCGAGTGTGCAATTTTGAACTATTCCAAAATTGCTAGCAAAACTTCATTCTCCCGAACATCGATCGAAGTCAAGCAATTGCGGAAAAAGGGCGGCCGCCGCCGTCCTTTTTCGATACCAAAGTTGGCCTGTCAGGCGGCCGCCACGGCGCGTTTCGTCATCACCTTGACGAGATTGGCGCGATAGGCGGCGCTTGCATGAATATCGGAAAGCAGGTCCGAATCGTCCACCTGCACATTGGCGACCGCACCCGGCGACCAGTTGGCGGCAAGCGCCGCCTCCAGGTCCCGGTGGCGGAAGACGCCGTCCGACCCGGCTCCGGTCACGGCAACGCGCACGCCGCTATCGTCACGGCGGACGACGAAGACGCCGGTCATCGCATAGCGCGAGGCCGGATTGGGGAACTTCTGATAGGCCGCTTTCGCCGGCGCCTCGAAGCGGACGGCGGTCACGATCTCGCCGTCTTCGAGCGCCGTTTCGAAGAGACCGGTGAAGAAGTCTTCGGCCTTGACCTCGCGCCTGTCGGTGACGATCACCGCGTCGAGCGCCAGCATCGCGGCCGGATAGTCCGCAGCCGGATCGTTGTTGGCGATGGAGCCGCCGATCGTACCCATGTGGCGGACATGCGGATCGCCTATGTGGCTGGCAAGCCCGCAAATAGCCGGACAGACCGCGGCGAGCGCGGCGGAGGTCGCGACCTCCTCATGCGTCGTCGCCGCGCCGATCCTGACTGACCGGCCGTCGACGTTGATGCCCTTCATCTCGGCAATGTGCCTGAGATCGACAAGGTCGCTCGGGGCGGCCAGCCGCTGCTTCATCGTCGGGATGAGCGTCATGCCGCCGGAGAGATATTTTCCCTCCGCGGCGGTCCCCATCAGGTTCGCTGCCTCTTCGACCGAGGAGGCCCGATGATAGTTGGTCTCATACATCTTAAGTCCTCCCGATCAATGCGCGCTATGTACCGCGGCCCAGACCTTCTGTGGGGTCGCCGGCATGGTGAGCTCGTTGGTGCCGATCGCGTCCGTGATGGCGTTGATCAGCGCCGGCGGCGAGCCGATCGCGCCCGCCTCGCCGCAGCCCTTGACGCCGAGCGGGTTGCTCGGGCAGGGCGTGTTCGAGGTCGTCACCGTGAACGAAGGCAGGTCGTCGGCGCGCGGCATGGCGTAGTCCATGTAGCTCGCCGTCAGCAGCTGGCCGCTCTGGTCGTAATGCACGCCTTCGAGCAGCGCCTGGCCGATGCCCTGCGCCAGCCCGCCATGCACCTGGCCCTCGACGATCAACGGGTTGATGATATTGCCGAAATCGTCCGCCGCGACGAACTGCACGATCTTCGTCCGGCCGGTTTCCGGATCCACCTCCACTTCGCAGATGTAGCAACCCGCCGGGAAGGTGAAGTTGCTCGGATCGTAGAAGGCGCCCTCCTTGAGGCCGGGCTCCATTCCGGGCGGCAGGTTATGGGCCGTATAGGAAGCAAGCGCCACCTGCGACCAGGGGACTGCCCTGTCGGTACCGGCCACCTTGAGCGCGCCGTCTTCGATGACGATGTCGCTCTCGTCCGCCTCCATCAGGTGGGCCGCAATCTTTTTCGCCTTGGCCTCGACCTTGTCGAGCGCCTTGAAGACGGCCGACATGCCGACGGCGCCGGAGCGGGAACCATAGGTTCCCATGCCCATCTGCACCTTGTCCGTATCGCCATGGACGATGTTGACGCTGTCGATCGGCACGCCGAAACGCTCCGCAACCACCTGGGCGAAGGTCGTCTCGTGCCCCTGGCCGTGGCTGTGCGAGCCGGTCATCACCTCGATGGTGCCGACCGCGTTGACCCTGACCTCGGCCGATTCCCACAGGCCGACGCCGGCACCGAGCGAACCGACGGCGGCGGAAGGCGCCAGTCCGCAGGCTTCGATATAGCAGCTCATGCCGATGCCGCGTTTCATTCCCCGCCGCTCGGCTTCCGCCTTGCGCGCGGCGAAACCGTCCCAGTCGGCCGCCTCCATCGCCCCCCTGAGCGACGCTTCGTAATCGCCCGCATCGTAGTTCATGATCACAGGCGTCTGATGGGGGAAGGTGCGGATGAAGTTGATGCGCCTGAGTTCCGCGGGAGATACGCCGAGCTCGCGCGCGGCCGTCTCGATCGTGCGCTCCAGGAGGTATGTGGCCTCCGGCCGCCCGGCGCCGCGATAGGCGTCGACCGGCGCGGTGTTGGTATAGACGGTACGGACATTGGCATGGATCGCCGGGATCGCATATTGCCCGGAGAGGAGCGTCGCATAGAGATAGGTCGGCACGCAGGAGGAGAAGAGAGACATATAGGCGCCGAGATTGGCGATGGTGTCGACCTTGAGCGCGGTGATCCGGTTGCTGCTGTCGAAAGCCATCTTCACCGTCGACACATGGTCGCGGCCGTGTGCGTCCGTCAGGAAGGCCTCGGTGCGGTCCGCGGTCCATTTCACCGGTACGCCGGTGCGCTTCGAGGCCCACAGACAGACGATCTCTTCCGGATAGATGAAAATCTTGGACCCGAAGCCGCCACCGACGTCGGGAGCGATCACCCGGAGCTTGTTCTCCGGCGCGACATTGTAGAAGGCGCTCATCACCAGCCGGGCAAGATGCGGGTTCTGGCTGGTGGTGTAGCAGGTGAAATGGTCGTCGCCGGCATCATAGATTCCGAGCGTCGCGCGCGGCTCCATCGCATTCGGCGACAGGCGGTTGTTGATGATCTTCAGTTCCGTGACGTGCGCCGCCGCAGCGATCGCCTGATCGGCCGCGCCCGCGTCGCCAAGCTCCCAATCGAAGATCAGATTGCCCGGCGCTTCCGGATGGATCTGCGGCTCGCCCTCGCCAAGTGCCTGGAGCGTATCGGTGACGACCGGCAGGGTTTCGTAATCCACGACCACAGCCTCCGCCGCGTCGCGCGCTTGCGCAACACTGTCGGCGACCACGATCGCCACCGCATCGCCGACATAGCGCACGGTCTCGTGGGCAAGCGGCCGCCAGGCGCCCATGCGCATCGGCGAGCCGTCCTTCGAGTGGATCATCCAGCCACAGATGAGATTGCCGATCCCATCCGCCAGCAACTGCTTGCCGTCGAGCACGTCGATCACGCCGGCCATGGACTTGGCCGACGTTGCGTCGATGCTCCTGATGGTCGCATGCGCATGCGGGCTGCGCACGAAAACCGCATATTTCATGCCGGACACGACCATGTCGTCCGTATAGCGCCCCTTGCCGGTCAGGAAGCGCTTGTCTTCCTTGCGCGCCACCCGCGCGCCGATGCCTTCAACGCCCATTGCCTATCTCCTCCCGAAGTCCTGCAACGAATTTCCGCTTGAGCGGAATGACGAAAATCGCGTGCGATGCTCCGTCAGCATCGCGCTCCCTTTGGGTTTCCTCATTCTGCCGCCTGGCGAACGCCGCCCGTCTCGGCCGCGGCGGCGAGGATCGCCTGGACGATGTTGTGATAGCCGGTGCAGCGACAGATGTTGCCTTCCAACTCGGCCCGTACCGTCGCCTCGTCAAGATTGCCGCCATGTCGCCGGATCATGTCGACGGCGGTCATGACCATTCCCGGCGTGCAGAAGCCGCATTGCAGTCCGTGATACGTCTTGAAAGCCGCCTGGACCGGGTGAAGCTCGCCGTTGGACGCCAAGCCCTCGATCGTCGTGATCGCCGAGCCGGCCGCCTGGGCGGCAAGGATGGAACAGCTTTTCACCGATTGCCCGTCCATGTGAACGACGCATGCGCCGCACTGCGTCGTGTCGCAGCCGACATGCGTCCCGGTCAGGCCGAGATTTTCGCGGATAAAGTGCACCAGCAGCGTTCGGTCGTCGCAGGTACTACTTACCTGGCGGCCGTTGACCGTCATCGTTATTTTCGCCATTTCGCTCCTCCGGGTCGGTCCAGAGTCGAGCGCGGCTTCAAATCGGGTGAGATGCGTTCACGCGACTCGAAGTACGCGCCGACCGATATCGATTGCCCTTCCGCCAGCGGTCCGCTCCTCCCGAGCCCGCATGGCGACGTTGTAACATTTGTCTTTTTTTCGGGCTGCCGCAACCGTTTCGCGCCACAAGGGGCAAAAAAATGCGAGCGCGTATGTAACGCCGGAAACAGCGCCTTCATGTTCCGTTCAGGAAAGATCGCTTTATGTTGCATAAGAACGATCTCGCCGTATCCGTGCATTTTCCTCGGCGGCGGGTTATGTTCCGAATGCAAGTTCAAGTGGAGGGCCGCGGTTCGCACCCTCCCATCACTATGGGGCGGACGAGGCGGCACGCTGAATCCGTCGAAATCGGAGAGGACATCATGAAGAAAGCCATCGCGCTTGTGTTGGTCGCCCTGTCGGTCGCGAGCTGCACGCAAACCGAAAAGGGTGCCGGCATCGGCGCCGTATCGGGGGCAATCATCGGGGGCGCGGTCACCGGTGACGTCCGCGGCGCGGCAGTCGGCGCGGCGATCGGCGGCGTATCCGGCGCCGTGATCGGCCACGTCACCGACCAGCCGGGCCAGTGCTACTACCGCGACCGCTACGGCCGCCGCTACATCGACCGCTGCTGATTGCAGCTACTGCATCTGTCCTTTGATCGTAGCCGGTCAAAGGACAAAACCCTCATCTCTGCGCTTGTCGCAGAGATGAGGGCAGCGCCGCGTCTGCGGTGCGGGAAGAGTTCTTTCAGCCCAAGGACTTGGTCTGGCTGGATCTCTGTGACAAGCACAAGGATGAGGGATCAAACGAGCCGCGGCGGGTATCCCGAATCTCAACAGGCCTTAGTCTAAGACGGGCTCCGGAACGATCCGGGGCCTTCATGTCCGTCAGAATGTCCCGAAGGGCCGCTATTGCGCTGCAATTCCGTTCGCCGCCGCCGATCCGCCCTTCGCTCCCGCTTTGACAAGCCCTTCGCTGAGGTGTTGCAGGTCCGATTCCTGGACGTAATGCTGCGTAGCGAGAAAGGCGTCGAGGTCGAAATCCGGGGCCAGCGTCCGGACCTTCTCCATATGCGCATGAGCCGCAATGTCATCCCCGAGCCAGCCGTAGCAGGCCGCGACGAATGCATGCTGGACGTGGTCCAGCACCGAGAGATGCATGAAGGCCTCGATCGCCTCTCCATACTGCCGGGCGGCGAAACGGGCCTTGCCGAGATGGCTCCAGAAGCGTTCCGGATGATGGGGGTTGAGCTGCATGGCCTTGCGGATCCACTCCACCCCCTCTTCCGGTCGCCCCAGCCAGGTCAGCAATTCGCCCTGCTGGACCACCACCAGGTCGTAATTGGGATTGAGGGAAAGGGCACGCTCCTGGTGGTAGCGCGCCGTCGTCAGCGCATTGTTGTTTACGTTCACCGCGGCGAGGATGCGATGGACGTCGGCGTCGTTGTCGTCGAGCGCCAGCGCCCGGTCAAGCTCGGCAACGATCTCGGCCCAGACCGCATCCTTGTCTTCGCACCAGCCGTGGACCCAGGCTTGCCCGAGGATGCAGGCCCGCCAGGCATGGGCATGCGCATAGCCGGGATCGAGCGCGACCGCCCTGTCGATGAGGGCCTGGGCCTGCTCGTTATCCGCGACCGTGCTCCGGTGATGCAGCACCTTGGCGGCAAGGGCGCATTCGTATGCGGCCATATTCGCCGGCTTCGTCCGGGCGAGCAGGTCCCGCTGCGCGGCCTCGACGCGCCCCGGGAGCGTTGCCGCTATCGCCGCCGTCACCTCGTCCTGGATGGCGAAGATGTCGTCCAGTCTCCGGTCGTATCTGTCGGCCCAGATATGAGCGTCGTTGACCGCATCGATGAGCTGGACCGTCACGCGCACGCGGTCGCCGATCTTGCGGACGCTGCCCTCCACCAGGTATTGCGCTCCGAGCTTCTCGGCCACCTCACGCACGTTTACCGGCTGGTTCTTATAGACGAAGCTGGAGTTGCGCGAGATCACGAACAGCTCGTGCCGGCGGGACAGCTCGGTGATGATGTCCTCCGTCAGGCCGTCTGCGAAAAACTCCTGGTCGGGATCGCCGCTCATATTGTCGAACGGCAGCACCACTATCGAGGGTTTGGAAATGGCGCGCGGCGCATCCGTGGCCTCCGGGAAGGGCGGCAGGACAGCCCCCTCGATCCCGACTCGGAAGAGATGGATCGGGCGGCTGATGTTCTTCAGCATCTTCTCGCCCAGATCCTCGATGGGGACATCGATCCGGTCGGCGACTTGCGTCGCCACCGCAGCCGTCACGCAGATGCCGCCCACATCGGCCAGTTGCTCGATACGGGCGGCGATATTCACGCCGTCGCCGAAGATGTCGTCCTCTTCGAAGATGATGTCGCCGAGATTGATGCCGATCCTGAATTCGATCCGCCGGTCCTGCGCCACGTCGGCATTGCGCCGCTTCATGCGGCTCTGGATTTCGACGGCGCATTTTACCGCGTCGGTCACGCTCTGGAATTCGACCAGCATGCCGTCGCCCGTGGTCTTGATGAGGTGGCCCTTGTTCTTTGCTATTGCCGGATCGATCAGTTCTATCCGGTGAGTCCTGAGGCGGGCGATCGTGCCCGCTTCATCGGCCTCCATCAGGCGGCTATAGCCTGCCATATCGGCTGCCAGCACTGCGGCTAGTCTCTGTTCCATCGGTTTGCCAACAAACGTTTGGCGGGAGCACCTTCTTCCGGACTCCCGGGTTCAAGCGGTCCAGGGCGACTCTATCGCACCCCGAAGTGATCGCCTATCTAAATTAGCATCAACTTGAAAAGAAGCTGCCGAGCGGCCAGCCGACAGGCATGGAACCATCGCATGCGCTCATTGTTCGGCACTGGTCAGCGCATGCGAGGTGCTCCTATGACCAATTCGCCCGATTCCGTGAAACACCGCTTCCTCGATCTGGACGGCATCCGGGTCTTCTATCGGGAAGCCGGACCGCCGGACGCGCCGGTCGTGCTCCTTCCCCACGGCTACCCGTGCTCGTCCTACGAGTTTCGCAATTTCATGCCGCTGCTGGCCGACCGGTGGAGGCTTATCGCTCCGGATTTCCCTGGATCCGGATACAGCGACACGCCGGACGACTTCGCCTATGGCTTCGATGGCTTCGCAGATTTTCTGGAGGCCTTCGTCCGGCGCCTGGGCCTGGATCGTTTCGCACTTTATCTACATGACTTCGGCTCTCAGATCGGCCTTCGGCTGGCCATTCGCCGGCCGGAGCGGATTTCCGCACTGATCATCCAAAATGGCGACATCTACGAGGATGAGCTCGGGCCGAAGTACGCGCCGTTGCAGGAGTATTTCCGCAATCCCACGCCGGAGGGCCGGACCAAACTCGGCGAAGCCGTAAGCGAGGAAGGATACCGCGACGAGTTCCTCAACGACGTCCGGCCCGAGCTTGCCGAGCGGATTTCTCCCGACCTCTGGAAGCTCCATTGGTCGCTGACAACGGCCAAGCGGCGTGAGATCGCCATAGACGTGATCGCGGGGCTGCGGGAGAATCTCGCCTGGTTCGATCGCTACCAGAGTTACCTGCGCGAACATCGGCCGCCGGCGCTGATTGTCTGGGGTCCGCAGGACGGCTACATGCCCGAAGGCTCCGCCCGAGCCTATCTCCGCGACCTGCCGGATGCCGAACTGCATCTCATCGATGGAGGCCATTGGTTGCTGGAGACCAACCTGTCCGAGGTTGTCTCCCTCTGCCGAAATTTCCTCTCGCGCGCGTCGGCGAAATGAGACCATCGCTTCCAGCGGTCGCTACTTAAGCTCACCGTCGATGCGGGCCTGCTTTGTGGCAGAAGCCGCTTACGCCGTATAAGTGAACGCATATACGTTGTGCCTGAAGCACCACAGGCGGAGTCCTTTCTGCCAAAAAATCGTCTTCGAATCGCCGCTTCGGGGTGGATGCGGCGGGCGGTCATCGTTAACAGATGGAAAACTATGTCCTGCTACGGTGGCCGACGCCGCGTATGCAGGCAGTTGGTACAGAGTCGCCTGAAACGGGATGCGGAGAGGAATGTCTCCACCACGATCGAGTATTGCGCACTGGAAGACAGCGACCGCGCTCACAATCGTGGCCTCGGCCGTGCTCGGCCCGGTTTCCGTCGAGCAGGCCCACGCGTTCAAGATCTTCGGAATGCGCTTCTTCGAAAGCGCGGAAGAAGAAGTGCAGGTCATAGACCCGGTTCGCTATACGCTGACTTTCGAGCCGGGAACGGATGACGAGGAGCTCCGGGAGGCGCTGGAAAACGGCTCGCAACTCGTTCAGGATCAGGAAGAACCGGTCTCGGGCGATCTTGGCCTGGCGATCAAGGCGCGCGACGACCGCGATCGGCTCCTCGCCGTCCTCTACGAAAAGGCGCGTTACGGCGGCACGGTCAGCATCCTGGTCAACGGCCAGGACATTGACAGCCTACCCCCGGACCCGGCTTTCCCCGACGGCCAGCCCGTGCCGGTCGTGG
The DNA here is from genome assembly GCF_054161295.1 of Ensifer sp. D2-11. Taxonomy (NCBI): domain Bacteria; kingdom Pseudomonadati; phylum Pseudomonadota; class Alphaproteobacteria; order Hyphomicrobiales; family Rhizobiaceae; genus Ensifer; species Ensifer sp. D2-11. The sequence goes on along the minus strand of NZ_CP096433.1, from coordinate 3,601,892 downwards.
TTCGCGTTGCTCCCGGGCCGGCATTCACGCTGGGCACGGTCAGGCTCGAGGGAGACGCGGCGCGGCTCGATCCCGCCGCCTACGACCTTAAGCGCGGCGCCCGCGCCGACTCGACCTTGATCATCAAGGCGGGCGAGCAGATCGTGAACGATCTCAAGGAACAGAGCAGGCCCCTGGCCAAGCTCGCCGAGCGCAGCGTCGTTGCGGATCACGCGACTTCCACGGTCGACGTGACGATCCGCGCCGATGGCGGGCCGGTCGCGCCCGTCGGCAACCTGACCGTCAGCGGCGCCAGAACGGTCGATCCGGATTTCGTCAAGGATTATTCCCGCCTGAACCACGGCCGTCCATATTCGCCGGAGAATATTCGCAAGGCCGCCGAGCGGCTGCGGCAGTTGAATGTCTTTTCCAGCGTCACCATCAACGAAGCCGACGGGCTCGCGCCCGACGGCACGATCCCGATGAACATCCAGGTATCGGAAGGCAAGCACCGCTATTTCGGTTTCGGCGGACAGGTCTCGACCACGGACGGCCTTGGCCTCCAGGGCTATTGGGGCCATCGCAATCTCTTCGGACGTGCCGAATCGCTTCGGATCGAAGGCTCGGTCGATCGCCTCGGCGAGACCACCGATGTCGCCGGCCTCGATTATTCGGCCGGCATTCTCTTCGCGAAACCCGGCGCCTTCGGACCGGCCTCGACCTTTACCGCAAGCGTCAAGGCGGCGATCGTCGATCCGGATGCCTATAGTGCCAAAACGGTTACCGCCGCGGCCGGCGCCGCCTTCGAGCTTTCGCCCGAAGACACGTTCTCCGTCGGCGCGGAAGTGGGCTGGGCGGATGTCGACGACGCTTTCGGCTCGAATTCCTATATCACCGCCGCCCTCCCGTTCGAATATGTCCGCGACGCACGCGATGACAAGCTGAACCCGACGGAGGGCTACAGGGCGCTGATCAATGCCAAGCCGAGCTACGAGATCGAGGGAAAGACCTTTTTCAGCTCCTTCGAAGCTTCCGCGTCCGGCTACTACGCGTTTGGGACCGAAAAGCGCTTCGTGCTGGCCGGCAAGCTCGGCGCGGGCGTGCTCGTCGGTGGCGACGAACTCTCCGATATTCCAGCGACCCGGCGGTTCTTCCTCGGCGGCGGCGGGTCGGTGCGCGGCTATTCCTACCAGGAGATCAGCCCCCGCGACGCCGATGACGAACTGACCGGCGGCCGCTCCTATGTGAGCGGCTCCCTCGAAGCCCGCATCGCCGTCACCGATACGATCGGCGTCGTGCCCTTCATCGATGCCGGTACGGTTTCGGATAGCACAGCGCCCGATTTCTCCGACATCCGGGCCGGCGCGGGCATCGGTCTGCGCTATGCGACGCCCTTCGGGCCGATCCGGCTCGACTTCGCCGTGCCGCTCAACAAGTATCCGGGGGGCACCGATTACGGAATCTATGCCGGTATCGGCCAGTCCTTCTGATGCCCGGACTATTTGCTGCATGTGCGCTTCACCGTGGTAAGATGAGCGAAGTCCCGCCTGCCGGGCAATGTGCCGGCACTCTACCGATTCCAGAGCGGCGCAACATGGACTATGGATAGGACATGAATCAGGTCACCCTTTTCCTTCGATCTGCGCTGCGGTACTTCTTCGCCGCTCTCGGCACTCTCGTGGTCGTGCTCCTCCTGCTCGTCGGCTTTCTGGGCTTCACGGTGCCCGGCGCCCGCGTTGTCGCCTGGGCGATCGAGAAATATGCGGCGACCCCCGACCAGATCGTACGCATCGCCGACCCGGGCGCGCTTCTGACCGGCGACTTCACGGCCGGCACGATTACGCTCTTCGATGGCGAAGGCATTTATGCCGAGGTCCGCGACCTTTCGGTCGACTGGTCGCCCGCCGAACTATTCTCGCTTCGCTTCGACTCGAGCAGGATTTCGGCCGGCTCGGTCCGCGTCGAGCGGCTGCCGGTCCCCTCGACCGAAACCCGGGAAGTGCGCTCGACGTTTGCCCTTCCGGTTGACGTGAAGATCGATGCCTTCGATCTCAAGGAAATCGTGCTCGGCAAACAGATTGCCGGCGAGGATCATTTCCTGACTGCCAGAGGCAAGGTCGACGCGACGAATTCCAGCATCGCTCTCGTGCTCGATGCCGCCGAACGGGACCGCCCGGATGCGCGCGCGACCGCCGATCTCGTCTTCAACCCGGCCGGCAACCAGCTGAAGCTTGAAGCCGAGCTCGCGGAGCCGAAGGGCGGCCTTCTGGCGAGACTGCTCCGCCTGCCGGGAGAACCTGCCGTCAACATGACCGTGACCGGACAGGGACCGCTTTCCGACTGGGCGGGCTCGGGTACGGTTACGCTCGATGGAAGCGAGATCCTTCGGCTCGACGGCCAGCACGTGCTCGCGGCCGAGGGAATGCACATGCTTACCGTATCCGGCGGCGGCGCTTTCGCCACGCTGATGCCACCGGCCTTCAGGCCTCTCTTCGAAGGGGAGAGCAGGATCGACCTGACGGCCGCCTTCGACGGCACGAGCAAGGTCCGGATCGATGCAGGCAAGGTTTCGACCGGCGCCATGACGCTCGATGTCTCCGGCACGGTCGACAGCCGCGGCGAGAACAACCTCCAGGCAAGGCTCGCCGGTACGAGCGGGCCTTTCGATTTCCGCTGGCCGCTGAAAGACGGCGAGTTGCAGGCGCTTGTCGACACCGCAAACCTGTCGCTGATCGGCGACGGGCAGTCGGCAATCCTCGATATCGCCGCCAATGTCCCGTCCGTGAACCTGCCGCAGGGACGGCTCGGCGGCATCCGGCTGTCGGCACGGAGCGACGCGTTCAACCTGGAGAGCCGGTCGGGTCCCCTGAAGACGACCGTCGAAGTCGGCGAGAGCCGCTTTGCAAATGCCGAGCTCGATCGGGCGGTGCAGGCGCCCCTTAAGCTCGACGGCACCATCGCCGTCACCCCGGAAGACATCCGTTTCGACCCGCTGGAGATCGAAAGCGCAAGCATCGGCGGCACGGTCACCGGCAGCTTCGATCGCATCGAAACGACGCTCGAGGCGGCATTCAAGGTCTTTGCCGTGCGAGAGGTCCTGCCGCCGGGGCTCGCCGACAAGTTCGACAGAACCATCGCCCTTGCGGGCAACGCAGTCGTGGAACAGGACGGCAGCGTCCGGCTGAGCGAACTCGACATTAAGTCCGGTGCGGTCGACGCCTCCGGCTCGGTTGCGCTTGCCGGAAGCACTTTGAGTGCGGACATCCAGGGAACGCTGCCCGAACTCGGACGGCTGCTCGCCGATGCGGAGGGCTCGGCCGCCTTCCGCGCGGTCGCCTCCGGCCCACTGAACAAGCTCGGCATCGAAGCAGAGATAACCTCAAGCGGAGCGACGCTCGCCGGTCGCACACTGGACGATCTCGTCGTCAATGCCGATGCCACCGTGACGCCGGGGAGCCCCGAAGCGAAACTGACGGCAACCGGCACCCTCGACGGTCAGGCGATCGACGTCCGCGCCGACGTCGTCACCCGGGACGGCCGCACCTCGATCCCCACCCTCGAGGCAAAGATCGGCGACAACCGCCTCACCGGTGCGATGGAGCTTACAGCCGACTTCAAGCCGAACGGGACGATCGACTTCAACCTGCCCGATCTCGGCCTCCTTGCCGCCATGGCCGGGCAGCAGGCATCCGGCGATCTTGCCGGCTCCGCGACGATCCGGACCGCCGACGGCGTCACGTCGCTCGCGCTGACGGCCCGCGGCGAAAGCATCAGGCGTGACGCATTGACCGTTGCCAAGCCCGTGGTCGACGTTACCGTCGCCGATCTTGCCCGGCTGGCGATCAAGGGCGGTGTCCGGGCCGAAAGCGTCGTTCAAGGCGAAAACCGCCTGACGGACATCGATATCGCCTTCGAGCAAGAGGCGGAAAGAACGGGTTTCTCGGTCGGTGCCGAATTTGAAGGCGCTCCGCTTGCGGCGACCGGCGATCTCGCGAGCCGCGACGGCCGGACCGAGATGAGCCTTGCATCGGCCTCGGCGACAGCCAGGCGCATCCCCCTGCAGCTTGCCCGGCCGAGCGTCATCGCCATCGAAAACGGCGTCGTGCATATCGATGGGCTGACGATCCAGGCATCGACGGGCACGGTCGCCGTCACCGGTACGGCAGGCGAGACCCTCGATATTTCGGCGGATATCAGCGACCTGCCCGCCACCTTGATCCATACCGTCGCGCCGACGCTCGGGGCCGAGGGCAAGATTACAGGCAAGGTGGACATTGCCGGGAATGGTGCGGCACCCGTCGTCCGCTACGATCTCACCTGGAGCGGCGCCTCGATCGCCTCCGTGCGGTCGGCCGGCATAACGGCAGAGGACCTGTCGGCAAAGGGAACCGTGACCGTCGCTGAGGACAGCATCCGCCTCGACCCCTTGGCCATCGAACGCGCGGGCTTTCGCGGGGACGTGACGGCCAGTCTCGACCGCGCCGACAACACGGCCGAGGCGAATTTCCAGTTCGTTGCCGAACCCGCCGTGCTGCCGCCCGGCATCGGCGCAAAATTCGATGCGCCGATCACCGTCTCCGGCAAGGTCGAGACAGGCGCCGGCGGCACCGTCGAACTGAGCGCGCTCGAAGTCAAATCCGGTACCGTCAACGCCACCGGTTCGGCCGCACTTGCCGAGGGCGCGCTGACGGCCGAGATAGCGGGCGCATTGCCGGATCTCGGCAAGCTGCTCGCTGAAGCCGAAGGCAAGGCCGCCTTCAGCGCCGACCTGTCCGGGCCGCTCGACGCGCTTGGCGTCAAGGCGGAAGTGACCTCCAGCGGCGCGGTCCTTGCGGGACGCACGCTTTCGGATTTCGTGATCACCGCCGATGCAACGGCGAAACCCGGCAGTCCGCAGGCGAAGCTGACGGCGACGGGGGCTCTGGACGGCCAGGCGATCGACGTGAAGGCCGAGGTGGTCTCGAAGGACGGCCGCACCTCGATCCCGACCCTCGAGGCGAAGGTCGGCGACAACAGATTGACCGGTGCGATCGACCTGACGGCAGACTTCAAGCCCGAGGGCACGGTCGACTTCAATCTCCCCGATCTCGGCCTTCTTGCCGCCATGGCCGGCGAGAAGGTCTCGGGAGACCTCTCCGGTTCGGCAGCGATCAGAACGGCAAACGGTGTGACCTCCCTTTCGCTGAAAGCGAACGGCAGCGGCATCAAGCGCGGCGATCTGACGATCGCAAAGCCGGTCGCCGATATCAGCATCGCCGATGTGGCGGCACTCGCGGTCAGGGGAAGCGTCAGGGCGGAAAACGTCGCTCAGGGTCAAAACCGTGTCACCGGCCTCAATCTCACCTTCGATCAGCAGGGCGGCAGGACCGGCTTTACCGTCGATGGCAGATATGACGGCGGTCCGCTTTCGGCAAAAGGCGACATGGTCGCAAGCGGCGGCCGCACCGAAGTCCGCCTCGCCTCTTTCGCGGCAACGCCCAAGCGGATACCGCTGAAGCTTGCACGCCCGACCGTCGTCGCGATCGAGAACGGCACGGTGCTCCTCGATGCCCTGACGATCCAGGCTTCCAAGGGCACCATCACGGTCGCCGGCTCTGCCGGACCGACGCTCGACATTTCGGCAAGACTCAATGCGCTGCCTGCCGCACTGATCAACACCTTCGCCCCGACGCTCGGGGCGGAAGGCACGATCGCCGGGACGGTGGACGTGGACGGAACGGCAGCGGCTCCGGTGGTCGTCTACGACCTCAGATGGAGCGGCGCCTCGGTCGCAGCAGCGCGCGGCGCCGGCGTATCGTCGCTGGAGATTGCTGCAAAGGGGCGCTTCGCCGACAACCGGGTGACCGTCGATGCCACGGTCTCCGGGCCGGGAAACCTTTCTTTCCGGGGTGGCGGCAATGTCGAGCTTGGCGGCAACATGCCGATCTCGATGAAATTCGCCGGCGACGTACCCTTCGCGCTGCTCGCCAGTATCATGGCGGAACAGGGCTTCACCCTGACCGGATCGGCCAAGGTCGACCTTTCGCTCTCCGGCCCGGCAAAGGCGCCGCAGATTGCCGGCACGATCTCGACCGCCGGAGCCCGGCTCGTGGACGTTCGCCGCAATCTCGCCCTCAACGACCTCACCGCCAATGTCGCACTCGACGGCAGGCAGGCGACGATCTCTCGCCTCTCGGCCAATCTCGCCAGCGGCGGATCGATCGAGGCGAGCGGAACCGTGGGCATCGTCCCCGGCTCCGGTTTCCCGGCGAATCTCAGAATCCGGCTCAACAATGCGACCTATGTCGACGGCACGCTGTTCACCGCCAACCTTGCAGGCGACCTTACGCTCAACGGCCCCCTCGTCTCGACTCCCGTGCTTGGCGGAAGGCTGACGATCCGCAGGGCCGCGATCACCATACCGGAGAGGCTGCCGGCTTCGCTCTCGCAGATCGACATCAAACACCGCAACGCCCCGCCCCGGGTGCGGCAGATGACCAGGGACCTGCGCCGGGATACGTCCGCCGGTACCGAGGCAAGCGGCGCGATCGCCTTCGATCTCGCCGTCAGTTCACCGGGCCAGTTCTTCGTGCGCGGACGCGGAATCGATGCCGAACTCGGCGGCGATCTGACCATCCGCGGCACCGCCGTCCAGCCGATCGTTTCCGGTGGGTTCGACATGCGCCGCGGGCGCCTGGAGATCCTCGGCAAGCGGCTGACCTTCACCGACGGTCATATCGGTTTCGGCGGCGACCTCATTCCGACGCTCGATCTCGACGCGACCTCGAGCGCCGGTTCGACGACGATCACCGTCAACGTCGCCGGCCCGGCCAACAACCCGGCGGTGACCTTCTCCTCGTCGCCGGCCCTGCCGCAGGACGAGATCCTGGCGCAGCTCATCTTCAACCGGTCGCTGAACAATCTTTCCGCCTTCCAGATCGCCCAGCTCGCCTCGGCCGTGGGCCAGCTTGCCGGCGGCGGGTCGACCTCGCTCCTCGACGGCCTGCGCAACAAGCTCGGCGTCGACGATCTCGACATCACGACCGACGAGAGCGGCGGCGCCCAGGTCCGCGCCGGCAAATATCTCAACGACCGCACCTATCTCGAACTGCAACAGGGCTCGGACTCCGCTTCCAGCAAGGCGGTCATCAACCTCGACATCGGCCGCGGCGTCAAGCTGAAGGGCGAAGCGGCCGGCGACGGTTCGGCCGCCGGAGGCATCTTCTTCGAGAGGGAATATTGATCCCTGACGATGCCGCCCGCCCGCCGATCTCGGCGAGCGGTTCATCGTCTCGGCCGTTCCATTATTTTTGACCAGGAGTCTTGACCTCAAGCACGGTTGAGGTCGCAGAAATCACTCCGTGTAACGGACACGGAGGTACGACATGACCGAGCAGATACTCTTCCGGAACGTGATGAAGATCAACCAAGGCAGCTTGGAACCCTTTCGCGAAGCGGTGAGGCAGGCGATCGAATTCGTCGAGCGAAACGGGCCTCAAATCATGGTCCGGACTTTCATCGACGAGCAGGAGATGCGTGCGGTCAGTTTTCAGCTCTACCGGAATTGCGAAGACGTTCTGCGCCATTGGGAAATATCGGACCCCCACATCCGGGCGGTATCGAAACATTGCAGCGTCGAGAAGTTCGAGGTTTACGGCAATCCGAGCGACGAGGTCGCAGCCGGCCTGTCCCAGTTCCTCAGCGACGGCCGCGGACAGATCATGAACCCACTTGCGGGCTTCACGCGCTTCTAGCAATCCCATAAAAGTGCCTAGAGCGGGATGCATTTAGGCGGAATCGGAAAGGGGATTCCTTTTTCTGCGCAAATCAGATTCACCATTCAGGCCGGTGAAGGAGGCCGGCCTTTATGGCGAGACCTTTTTCGAATGATCTTCGGGAACGCGTTGTCGATGCGGTGACGGGCGAGGGCCTATCGTGCCGGGCAGCGGCCAAGCGCTTCGGCATCGGCATCAGCACCGCGATCGATTGGGTGCGGCGGTTTCGCGAGACGGGCAGCGCCGCACCCGGCCAGATGGGTGGGCACAAGCCCCGCAAGCTTTCCGGTCCGCACCGGGCTTGGCTGCTTTGCCGCTGCCGCGAGCGCGACTTCACGCTGCACGGACTTGTCGCCGAGTTGAGCGAGCGCGGCCTGAAGGTGGATTATCGCGCCGTCTGGACCTTCGTGCACGAAGAGGGGTTGAGTTATAAAAAAAGACGCTGGTCGCCAGCGAACGGGAGCGGCCCGACGTCGCCCGCCACCGGGCACGATGGCTGAAGCACTGCCCCGGAATTGATCCCGCCCGCCTCGTTTTCATCGATGAGACCTGGACGAAGACGAACATGGCGCCGCTGCGGGGCTGGGCGCCTCGCGGCGAACGACTGGTGGGCTACGCCCCCTTCGGCCATTGGAACACCATGACCTTTGTCGCCGCACTCAGGGCCGACCGCGTCAGCGCTCCCTTTATCCTCGATGGCCCGATCAATGGCGAACGCTTCCGCATCTATGTCCAGCAAGTTCTGGTGCCGGAACTCAAAGCCGGCGACATCGTCATCCTGGACAATCTCGGCTCCCATAAGGGTCAGGAGATCCGCGCCGCCATCCGTAAGGCCGGCGCCCGCCTGTTCTTTCTGCCGAAATATTCCCCCGATCTCAATCCGATCGAAAAGCTCTTCGCCAAAATCAAGCACTGGTTGCGTGAGGCACAGGCCAGATCACGCGATGCAATCCATGACGAACTGCGCCACATTCTCCAAGCCGTCACCCCACAGGAATGCGCAGCCTACTTCAAAGAGGCGGGATATGAACGGGCTTAAATACATACCGCTCTAGCGGGTTTTCCGTCCCGGAATTGCGTAGTCTCGAGGCTGGATCATTTCGCCGTCTCCGTGAAATGGTCCAGATTCTTTAAAGTACCCATCATAGAGGCCGCTCATGGACGTGAGAGAATTGGACCTGCCACCCGCCTTCCGCGGCCTGCTTTCGGGCTACGGCTTCGAGAGGGACGCACTGGGCCAGTCGGCATCCACCATCTTTCTCCTCAAGGCGCAGAGCCGCCCTTTCCTTATCCTGAAGCATGAACCGTCAGGGCCGTTCGCCGAGTTGACCGGCGAGGCGGCGCGCCTGCACTGGCTCGCAGCCCAGGATATGCCGTGCCCGCGAGTTCTCGGCCATGACGATCATGCAGGAGAGACCTGGCTGTTGCTGGAGGCCGCCGAGGGCATGGACCTTGCCTCCTGCCGGCTGCCGCACGCCGAACGCATCGCCATTCTCGCGGAAGCCCTTCGCCGGCTGCACCGGCTCGATCCGGCGGCTTGCCCGTTCGACCGACGGCTGACCGACAGCATTGCTGCGGCAGAAGCGCGGATGGAGGCCGGCCTTGTTGACGAGAGCGATTTCGACGAGGAGCGGCAAGGCAGGCAAACGAGAGAACTCTTCGATGAGCTTCTCGCGCGCAGACCGAAAGAGGAGCAATTGGTAGTCACCCATGGCGACGCCTGCCTCCCCAACTTCATCGCAGCCGGAAATCAATTCTCCGGCTTCATCGACTGTGGCCGTCTGGGCGTCGCCGACATCTACCAGGATTTGGCACTCGTCTGCTGGAGCATCACCCACAACCTGGGAGAGGAATGGGTCGCCCCGTTTCTGGATCGTTATGGGCTGGCCGCGCCAGACCCTGAAAAGCTCGCCTTTTACCGGCTGCTGGACGAATTTTTCTGAAGCGAACAGGCGAGCTCGGGGCAGGAGTGAAGGGGTCCCCCTCACGCCGCGTTGCGGTCGACGCCGAATGCATCCAGCGCCTCGCTCTCGTTCGTCGCCGTGAACAGCGCCCAGATATGACCGAACGGGTCGATGAGGGCGCCGACCCGGTCGCCGGTCGGCAGCGTTTCGGCGACATTGCGCAGACTGGCGCCGGCGCCCATCGCCCTTTCGAGCACGCGGTCCACATCATCGACGTGCAGCTCGAGGATTGCCGCGGTCGTTCCGAGCGCGTGCGGCGATCGCGGCCCGCCGAGCCTCGGTTCGGCGTCCCGGCGCGGATTGGCGCCGGCCACCCGGAAGACCGAGTCGCCGATGCACAGATCGGCACTCGTCAGAATGCCGCTCCACTCGTGCCGCTGCAGCAGCTCGGCGCCGAAGACATCGCGGTAGAACGCAATCGCCCGCTCCTCGTCACCATGCCTGACGAAGAGCTTTATGCAGATCTGCCGTACCGACGGGCCGCCGGAATAACTAGCCATGGCAATCTCCCTGGATCGCAATGATGTCGGGCGGGTGGAACCCGCGATCAAATACGCCATCGTTCAAAATGAGACCGAATGCCGCGGAGACCGCGCCCGTGCTCATGCCTCTCTTGTTTGCTGAGAGGAACATCTTATCGGAACATAAGAACAAATCAAGAACAAAAAGCAGCCGTGAGTTGCCGATCTGGACCGAGGGGCGGTCACCTCACGAAGACCCGGTCAACTTGCTGGTCTTCAGCAGAATGTTCGTTTCGGTCACGGTGATACCATCGATCAAACGGATGCGCCGCAAGGTCTCGTCGAAGCTCGCAAGGTCCCGGTCCTCGAGCTCGGCAATGAAGTCCCACCTTCCGTTCGTGCTGTGCAGCGCCCGCACCTGCGGCAGACCGCGCAATTGCTCGGCGACGCGGTCCGCCATCTTTCCGTGAACCTCGATCATCACCACGGCCCTGACGCCGGAGGCGGGGATTTCCGCGCCGGTGCGGATGGTGAAAGCGGCAATCGTCCCGTTCGCGACGAGGCGGTCGATGCGCGCAGCGACCGTCGCACGCGAGACGCCGGTCATTGCCGAAAGCGTGGAGACGGGCATGCGGGAGTTTTGCCGGAGAGCGCTGATGAGCGCCTGATCGAGATCATCCATCTTATCACTTCGTCAAAAAAGACTTTACACTTTGCGCATCTTATCTTCCCAATCGACAGTTTTCCATCTTTTTGCCGCCACGCTTTTTGACGATAATCCGCCGGACTTCACGGGAACCGAACTTCCCGGCAACAGGGCGAAGGGACGAGGCGGACATGAAAACCATCACATTGATCGGCGCACCCATCGAGGAAGGCTCGGGCCGCCGCGGCGCAGCCATGGGGCCGACGGCGCTCAGGATCGCCGGCATAGACACGGTCCTCGCCGAACTCGGCCATACGGTCAATGACGAGGGGGATCTGAGGCCGCTGCCCGCGCGCGATCTCGCCAACCATCCCGGCGCCAACAATCTGCAGTCCGTTGCAGCTTTCGCGCGCGCGCTCGACGAAGCCGTGCACGATACCGCGCGCAAGGGACATTTCCCCATCATTCTCGGGGGCGACCACGCGCTGTCGATGGGCAGCGTCTCCGGCATGGCGCGTCACGCCCAGGACGTCGGCCGGCCCCTCTTCGTCCTCTGGCTCGACGCGCATGCCGACTTCAACTCGCCTGCGACCTCGCCCTCCGGAAACATGCACGGCATGCCGGTCGCCTTCTTCTGCGGCGAAGCGGAGTTCGCCCCGATCCTCCCGAAGGACCGGCCGCTGGTCGACCCGAAGAAGGTCTATCAGGTCGGAATCCGCTCGGTCGACGCGCGTGAGCGCGAGGAAATCGCCGAGCACGGCGTCAATGTCTTCGATATGCGGGCCATCGACGAGATGGGCATGGCCCACATCATCCGTCAGATCGTCGACGAGGTTCGCGCCGCCAACGGCCTGCTGCATGTGAGCCTCGACGTCGATTTCATGGATCCGGAACTTGCCCCCGGCGTGGGCACGACGGTCCCGGGCGGCGCGACCTTCCGCGAGGCGCACCTCATCATGGAAGTGCTGTGCGACAGCGGCCTCGTCTCTTCCCTCGATGTCGTCGAGCTCAACCCGTTCCTCGACGACCGGGGCAAGAGCGCGCGCATTCTGGTCGAACTGACGGCAAGCCTCTTCGGCCGCCGTATCCTTGATCGTCCGACTCGCGCGGCCTGAAGCCGCGTCCCCACCTCGCTCTCCTGCGAGGGGCGAACGTTCAGCAAAGGTTTAACGAATCCGCGCCTAGTATAGGCATACGGAGCGCAAGGCGGATTTTTCCGTGCATGAAGCGGCTTGCGCCTCGCCGGATGTCATCGGCGGACCACCACGACCGGAAAGCTGGAAGGACCTTCGATGACAAGCACGCAGAGAGCAGCCGGATTTGACGGCGAGACGCTCGAAATCATAGCGTTTCGCCTCCACGACCAGGAATTTTGCGTCAAGACCACGACGATCCGCGAGATACGCGGCTGGGCGCCCTCGACGCCCATCCCGCATGCTCCGCCGGAAGTGATCGGCGTGATGAACCTGCGCGGCACGGTGATCCCGATCATCGACCTCGCCCACAAGCTCGGCATGAAATCGACCGTCACCAACGAACGCAGCGCGATCGTGGTCGCAGAGGTCCACAACATGGTCATCGGTCTCGTCGTCGACCGCGTTTCCGATATTCTGACCGTTCAGGGCAGTCAGGTACAGCCTGTGCCGGAAGTCACCGTGTCCTTCGACAAGAGCTTTGCGGAAGGCATCATCGCCAATGAATCGGGCATGATCTGCTTCCTCAATCTCGCCCGCATGTTCAAGGAGCGGGAAACGGAAGAGCTGGCGGCCTGAGCCTGGGCATCAAGCATATCCAGAGCGATTCACTGTTTCCTGCAGTGAGTCGCTCCAGTGACGAAGGAATACATCATTTTGCGAGTAGATAAGAAGCAATTTCTATTTTAACGAGAAATTAAGTTCGCTTTACTAATTTAGATTGAACAGCGGCATGACGCCCTCAGTGATTTCGAAATCTCCCCAGCAACCGGCGGCCGCCCTTTCCTGAAGGACGGCGAAGCAGATCACAAACGTCCGCTCCGCGGCCGTTTCTTCGCGAAAATTTCAGAGGGGATCATGTTTTCTTTCACCAGGAGCCGTGACGCACGGCAGATCATCGACGCCTTGTCCAAATCGCAGGCAATCATTCAATTCGATCTCGCCGGCAATGTCCTCGATGCCAACGAGAATTTCTGCAAGGCGCTCGGCTACAGTCTGCAGGAAATCGTCGGACAGCACCATCGCATCTTCTGCGCGCCGGAATTCGTGGCGACTGAGGAGTATCGTGAGTTCTGGGCGCGCCTCGGCCGCGGCGAACTCGACAGCAACAGCTACCGACGCCTCGCCAAGGGCGGACGGGAGATCTGGATCCAGGCGAGCTACAACCCGGTCTTCCGAAACGGCAAGCCCTGCAAGGTCGTCAAGTTCGCAACCGACATCACCCCAGCCAAGATGAAGGCCACGGAAGATGCCGGCAAGCTCGATGCCATTTCCCGCTCGCAGGCGATGATCGAGTTCTCGCCTGCCGGCGAGGTGATGACAGCCAACGAGAACTTCTGCAACACGCTCGGCTATCAGCTCTCCGAAATCCAGGGCCGGCACCACAGCATGTTCTGCGAGCCCGGTTATACCGACACGGCCGAATATGCCGATTTCTGGAGGCGGCTGGCCCAGGGCGAATTCATCGCCAACGAATTCGTCCGCTACGGCAAGGGCGGCAAGGAAGTCTGGATCCAGGCGGCCTACAACCCCATTCGCGATCCGAACGGCCGGGTTTACAAGGTGGTCAAATTCGCGACAGACGTTACCGAACGCATGGCCGCGATCAATTCGCTCGGAGCCGGCCTGCGTGCGCTTGCCGAGGGCGATCTGGCACAATCGATCGACACGCCCTTCGTTCCCAGCATGGAAATGGTGCGCAAGGACTTCAACGAAGCGCTTGTCCGCCTCTGTCGGGCCATGCAGACGGTCGGCGAAAATGCCAGCGCGATCGCTGGCGGCGCGCGCGAGATCCGGTCTGCCGCCGACGACCTGTCGAAACGCACCGAACAGCAGGCGGCCTCCGTCGAGGAAACGGCCGCAGCGCTGGACGAGATCACCACGACTGTCGCGGATTCCAGCCGCCGCGCCGAGGAAGCAGGCAATCTGGTCGCAAAGACGAAGGACGGCGCCGAGCGCTCCGGACTTGTCGTCAAAAGCGCGATCGGCGCCATGGGCCAGATCGAGCAATCCTCGCGGGAAATCAGCAACATCATCGGCGTGATCGACGACATCGCCTTCCAGACGAACCTGCTGGCGCTCAACGCCGGTGTCGAGGCGGCGCGTGCCGGAGAAGCCGGCAAGGGCTTTGCCGTCGTGGCTCAGGAGGTCCGCGAACTGGCGCAGCGATCGGCCAGCGCGGCAAAGGACATCAAGACCCTTATCACCGCTTCAGGCGAGCATGTGAGGAACGGCGTATCGCTGGTCGGCCAGACCGGTACCGCCCTGGAAACCATCCTGGCGCAGGTGCAGGAGATAAATCACAACGTCTCGGCGATCGTGGAAGCGGCCCGCGAACAGTCGACCGGGCTCAAGGAAATCAACCAGGCGGTCAATGCGATGGATCAGACGACTCAGCAGAACGCCGCCATGGTGGAGGAAAGCACGGCCGCGAGCCATCGGATGTCGCAGGAGGCGGACGCGTTGCACGCCCTGCTGCGTCAGTTCCGCATCGGACGGGACGCTTCGCCCGCAAGCGACAACAGGATGGAAGCGCCTCATTCGCCCACGCGGCTCCACGCAACGGCAAAGGCGCTGCGCAGCGGCACGAGATCCAATCTCGCGCTCGCTCCCGCCGCGGACGACTGGGAGAATTTCTGACCGCACGCCCGCCCGCGCTCATTTTTCGAGCCTAACGGCTCCCCCGTCGGGAAGAGCATAAGCTCTCCCTCACACACTTGCCTGGCAGAGGATGGATTCCTGTGACAGGCACAAGAATGAGGATCGAAGGGCAAGCCTTTCCTGTCAGTGCTCTAGGACCTGCGGACGGCGGATCTTCTCAGCCGCTTCGAGCACCAGCGGGTTCAACCCTTCACCGCCATGCGCGATATGCTCGAAGAGCTTGCGGCGCATGCGCGGCTCCCAATATTTATTGATGTGCGTCGCCACGCCCTCGGCCGCCCCCGCCGCCGGCTGGGTCAGGAAGAAAGTGGCAATCTGGTTTGCCATATAGACGAGCTTGGCGTTGGGGTCAGACATGAACGATTGCTCCGGATTCAGAATAGCGGCACGCGGGCGGATAAGGACGCAGGCTCCTCGTCGTTTCGGATGATGCGCTCCGCATGCGTGAAGATTTCAAACTCGTCACCGCGGACAAGTGCGATGAGGGTCATGCCCGCCCCTTCCGCCGTGCGGATGGCGAGCGCCGTCGGTGCGGAAATGGCGATGATCACCGGGCTTCCGACGATCGCGGTTTTCTGCACCATCTCGACCGACACCCGCGACGTGACGACAACCGCGCCCTGGGCGCCCCTGAAGCCGGCGCGCGCGGCCGCTCCGGTGAGCTTGTCCAGCGCATTGTGACGCCCGACATCCTCGCGAACCGCGATCAGCCCGCGTCCCGGCACGTAGAAGGCCGCACCGTGCACAGCCCGTGTCTCGAAATGCAGCGGCTGCTGTCCATTGAGAAGCGCGACGGCGTCCACCACGTCCTGCTCGGAAAGGCGAAGCAGGGAGCCGGAGACGTCCGGCGTCGGGCGAACGGCCTCATCGATCGACTCTATCCCGCAGAGACCGCAGCCGACCGGCCCGGCCATGTGGCGACGTCTGAGCTGCAGAGCGTCGTTCTGTTCGTCCTCGAGCCTGATCTGCAGGTCGATGCCCTTTTCCTCGACGACGGTGTCTATGTCGTCGATCTGTTCGGGACCGGTGATGATCCCTTCGGTCAGGCTGAAGCCGATGGCGAAATCCTCGAGATCGGCAGGTGTCGCCATCATCACCGCATGCGTCGAACCGCCATAGGTGAAGGCGACCGGCGTTTCCTCGGGCACCACGCGCGACTGCGCGACGAGGATGCCGCCGCGCCGCGCAGCCTCCGGGACCGTCGCCGTCGTTCCGGATGGAGAGGACGAAACTCGCTTGCCCGCCATTCTCGCTCCTATTCCGCCGCCTCCAGCTTGCCGGCAATGCGACGCGACTGGCGAGCCTGCTCGTCATAGTCGCGCTGCCAGTCGGAGGGACCGTTCGACGGCGAGACCTGCACCGCGGTCACCTTGTATTCCGGGCAGTTGGTCGCCCAGTCGGTAAAGTCCGTGGTGATGACGTTCGCCTGCGTCGACGGGTGATGGAAGGTCGTATAGACGACGCCCGGTGCGACGCGGTCGGTGATCAGCGCGCGGAGCGTCGTGTCGCCCGAGCGGCTGGCGAGCCTGACCCAGTCCCCGTCGCGGATGCCACGCTGCTCCGCGTCGTGCGGGTGGATTTCCAGCCGGTCTTCCGCATGCCAGACGACGTTCTCCGTGCGCCGCGTCTGGGCGCCGACATTGTACTGGCTGAGAATACGGCCGGTCGTCAGAAGCAGCGGGAAGCGCGGGCCGGTCCTCTCGTCGGTCGCCACATATTCGGTGCGGATGAACTTGCCCTTGCCGCGCACGAAACCGTCGACATGCATGATGGGCGAGCCGAGCGGCGCCTTTTCATTGCACGGCCACTGCACCGAGCCCATCTTGTCCAGATAGTCGTAGGAGACCATGGCAAAGCTCGGCGTCGTCGCCGCGATCTCGTCCATGATCTCGGACGGATGGCGGTAGTTCCAGGCAAGCCCCATGGCTTGCGCCATCTTCTGCGTCACCTCCCAATCGGCATAGCCGTTCTTCGGCCGCATGACGCGCCGGACGCGGTTGATGCGGCGCTCGGCATTGGTGAAGGTTCCGTCCTTTTCGAGGAAGGTCGATCCGGGCAGGAAGACATGGGCGTAGTTGGCCGTCTCGTTGAGGAAGAGATCGTGCACCACGACGCATTCCATTGCGGCAAGGCCGGCGGCGACGTGCTTCGTGTCCGGATCCGACTGCAGTATGTCCTCGCCCTGCACGTAGAGCCCCTTGAAGGTGCCCTCGACGGCGGCGTCGAGCATGTTGGGGATGCGCAGGCCCGGCTCATGATTGAGCGTCACGCCCCAGAGCTTCTCGAAGATCTCGCGCGTCGCATCGTCCGAAATATGCCGGTAGCCGGGAAGCTCGTGCGGGAAGGAGCCCATGTCGCAGGAGCCCTGGACGTTGTTCTGGCCGCGCAACGGATTGACGCCGACGCCCGGCCGGCCGATGTTGCCGGTGAGCATGGCAAGGTTGGCGATCGCCATCACTGTCGTCGAGCCCTGGCTGTGCTCGGTGACGCCGAGGCCGTAATAGATCGCGCCGTTGCCGCCCGTGGCGTAAAGCCGCGCAGCCCCGCGCACCAGTTCCGGCGGAACGCCGGTATAGGCTTCGGTCGCTTCCGGGCTGTGATGGGGCTCGGCGACGAAGGCCGCCCAGTCTTCGAATTCCGACCAGTCGCAGCGCTCGCGGATGAAGGCTTCGTTGGCAAGGCCTTCCGTGACGATGACATGCGCAATCGCCGTCAGGATGGCGACGTTGGTGCCGGGCTTCAGGGGCAGGTGGTACGACGCTTCGACATGGGCCGAGCGGACGAGGTCGATCCGGCGCGGATCGATGACGATCAGCTTGGCGCCTTGGCGCAGCCGCTTCTTCAGCCGCGAGGCGAAGACCGGATGGCCGTCGGTCGGGTTGGCACCGATGATGACCGCAACATCCGTGTGCTCCACGCTGTCGAAATCCTGCGTGCCGGCGGAGGTGCCGAAGGTCTGGTTGAGGCCGTAGCCGGTCGGCGAATGGCAGACGCGGGCGCAGGTGTCGACATTGTTGTTGCCGAAACCGGCACGCACCAGCTTCTGCACCAGAAAGGTTTCCTCATTGGTGCAGCGCGAAGACGTGATGCCGCCGACGGAATCGCGGCCGTACTGGTACTGGATGCGGCGGAACTCGGAGGCGACATGCGCGAAAGCCTCTTCCCAGGTGACCTCGCGCCAGGGATCGGTGACCTTCTCGCGGACCATGGGATTGAGGATGCGGTCCCTGTGGTTGGAGTAACCATAGGCGAAGCGGCCCTTGACGCAGGAATGGCCGCGATTCGCCTGGCCGTCCTTCCAGGGCACCATGCGCACCAGCTCCTCGCCGCGCATCTCCGCCTTGAACGAGCAGCCGACTCCGCAATAGGCGCAGGTGGTGACGACCGAATGCTCCGGCTGGCCGATCTCGATCACCGATTTTTCCGTCAGCGTCGCCGTGGGGCAAGCCTGCACGCAGGCGCCGCAGGAGACGCATTCGGAGGAAACGAAATCCTCGTTCATGCCGGCGGAGACGCGCGAATCGAAGCCGCGGCCGCTGATCGTCAGCGCGAAGGTGCCCTGCACTTCCTCGCAGGCCCGCACGCAGCGCGAGCAGACGATGCACTTGGCCGGATCATAGGTGAAATACGGGTTCGATTCGTCCTTCGGCGCCCATTTGGCGTTGATCTCGCCATTGTTGCGCGCCGTCACATGGTTTTCGCCGTCATAGCCGTAGCGCACGTCGCGCAGGCCCACGGCACCGGCCATGTCCTGCAGCTCGCAATCGCCATTGGCCGCGCAGGTGAGGCAGTCGAGCGGGTGGTCGGAAATATAGAGCTCCATGACGCCGCGGCGGACATCCTTCAGCCGCTGCGTCTGCGTCGAAACGCTGATGCCCGCCGCCACCGGCGTCGTGCAGGAGGCCGGCATGCCGGCGCGCCCGTCGATCTCTACGAGACAGAGCCGGCAGGAACCGAAGGCATCCATCATGTCGGATGCGCAAAGCTTCGGCACCTCGATGCCCGCTTCCATCGCCGCGCGCATGATCGACGTGCCTTCCGGCACCGTGATCTCGCGTCCGTCGATCGTCAGCGTCACCAGCTTTTCGGATTTGGAAGCAGGAGTGCCGTAGTCGATTTCATGAATGAGAGACATTAGCGGGCCTCCTGAAAAATTGCGTTCGGGGCGATTGCCGACTCTGCCGTCCGCCCCTCATCCGGCTGCCGCCACCTTCTCCCCGCTCGCGGGGAGAAGGGATATGCCGCACCGTCCTGCGCAACCGCAGCCGCCGCACATGGGCTGTCCCCTCTCCCCGCTTGCGGGGAGAGGGTTAGGGTGAGGGGCTTCCGAGAATAAAGCGTGAGGGGCTTCCCAGCATAAAGCGTGAGGGGCAAATCTCGACGTGCAAGGCTCATCATTCCGCAGCCTCCACCACCGGCACCGGTGAAAAATCCTCCGGGAAGTGCGTCATCGCGCTCATCACCGGATAGGGCGTGAAGCCGCCAAGGGCGCAGAGGGAACCGAACTTCATCGTGTTGCAGAGATCGGCGAGCAGTTCGCGGTTCTTCTCCGGCTCGATGCCGGCGGCAATCCTGTCGGCCACCTCGACGCCGCGTGTCGAACCGATGCGGCAGGGGGTGCACTTGCCGCAGCTTTCGACGGCACAGAATTCCATCGCGAAACGCGCCTGCTTCAGCATGTCTGCCGTGTCGTCGAAGACGACGATGCCGGCATGACCGATGAGCCCGTCTCTGGCGGCAAATGCCTCGTAGTCGAAGGGCGTATCGAACAGCGCCCGCGGGAAATAGGCGCCGAGCGGGCCGCCGACCTGGACGGCCTTGACCGGCCGGGCGCTCGCCGTGCCGCCGCCGATCTCGTCGACGATCTCGCCGAGCGTCAGGCCGAATGCGGTCTCGAAGAGCCCTCCATGCTTGACGTTGCCGGCGATCTGCAGCGGGATCGTTCCGCGCGACCGGCCCATGCCGAAATCGCGATAGTAACCGGCGCCCTTGTCGAGGATCACCGGCACGGAAGCAAGCGAGATGACGTTGTTGATGACGGTCGGGCGGTCGAAAAGACCCTTGTGTGCCGGCAGCGGCGGCTTGGCGCGCACGAGCCCGCGCTTGCCTTCGAGGCTGTTCAGGAGCGAGGTCTCCTCGCCGCAGACATAGGCGCCGGCGCCGGTGCGCACTTCCATGTCGAAGGCGTGCGCCGAGCCGAGCACCGAAGCGCCGAGCACACCGGCGGCCCGGGCGATCTCGATCGCCGCGCTCATCACCGCGATCGCATGCGGATATTCCGAACGGGTATAGATGTAGCCCTTGGTCGCGCCGGTCGCGATACCGGCGATCGCCATGCCTTCGATCAGCACAAAGGGATCGCCTTCCATGATCATCCGGTCGGCAAAAGTTCCGCTGTCGCCCTCGTCGGCATTGCAGACGATGTATTTCCGCGGCCCTCGCGCCTCCAGGACGGTCTTCCATTTGATGCCGGTCGGGAAGCCGGCGCCGCCGCGGCCGCGAAGGCCGCTTTCCGTGACCTCGGCAACGATCGCCGCTGGTTGCATTGCGATCGCCCGCTCGAGACCGAGCAAGCCCCGATGAGCGCGATAATCTTCGAGCGAGAGAGGATCGATGACGCCGCAGCGGGCAAAGGTAAGCCGCGTCTGTCGCTTGAGAAATGGAATCTCCTCGGTCTTGCCGAGGCAGAGCGGATGCGCGCCACTCGAAATCAGCCCGGCATCGAGAAGCGAGGCAACGTCGCTCGCCTTCACCGGGCCGTAGGCGACGCGCCCTCCGGCCGTTTCGACTTCGACCAGCGGCTCAAGCCAGTGCATGCCGCGCGAGCCGTTGCGGACGATCGTGGCGTCGAGCCCGCGTGCGGCGATCTCGCCGGCCATCGCCTCCGCCACCTTTTCGGCGCCAAGCGCAAGGGCCGCCGCATCCCGGGGAATGTAGATCGTGACGGTCATCGGCGCGCCTCCGCAACCAGCGCCTCGAGCACTGTTTCGTCGAGCCGCGCATGAACCTCGCCGTCGAGCATCGCCGACGGCGAGCAGGAACAGAGCCCGAGACAGTAGACCGGCTCGAGCGTCACGGCGCCGTCCGGCGTCGTCTCATGGAAATCGATCCCGAGAAGCGCTTTGGCGCGCTCCGCAAGCCGGTCGCCGCCCATCGACTGGCAGGCTTCGGCGCGACAGAGCTTCAGCACATGGCGCCCGGCCGGATGCTCGCGAAAATCGTGATAGAAGGTAACCACGCCATAGACTTCGGCGCGCGACAGATTGAGTTCCCGCGCGATCACCGGCAGGCTCTCCTCCGGCACATAGCCGAACTCGTCCTGGATTTCGTGCAGAATGGGAATAAGCGGGCCTTCGAGCCCCTTGAGTTCGCCGACGATCGCCAGCGTCCGTTCGGTCACGTCTGCACGCGGCAGATGGATATTCACTGAAAGAGCCCTCCCGGCTCGCGGCCGCACCGCCAAGATCTCCCCGACCGTCGTCGCGCCGCTGTCTCAACCACTTGGCAAAGATCGGAGATTTCACGCTCTTTGCCCATGAAACAAGCTTCGCGCTTATGCTTCCATGGGTCAATAAGGCTGTTCCGTCGATCGATAGAAAATTTCTATTGAACCTGGTTGCGCTCACCGAGGATACGGGCCTCGTGCAACAGCGCGGAGACGAGCGGCGTGAACGGCTCACGATAGGTGGCGACCAGGCCCACCGTATGGCGGACGTCCGGATCGACGATCGGGATCATCCGTATATCCTCGTGAAAACCGAATGATTTCGCAACGTTATAAGGCATGATGCTCGCCCACCGGCCCGTCCGGACGTGGGAGAAGAGCACGATCATCGAATTCGATTCGAGGGTCGGCTTCGGGACCGCGCCTGCCTCGGCAAAGTGCTGATTGATGATGCGCCGGTTCTGCATGTCGGCCGTCAATAGACAAAGCCGAATGTCGCTCACTTCCTTCCAGGTCACGCTTTCGCGATCCGAAAGCGCCGTACCGGCGGCCGTAACCAGATGATATTGCTCGATCTGCAGGGGCACGCTCGTCACCCGGCCGAGCGGCTCGTTCTCCAGATAGGTCAGACCGGCATCGATCTCGAGGTTTTCGAGGAGCGCGAGGATCTGCAGCGATGTGGTCGAAAGCACCGAGAAGGTGACGTCCGGATGCTTCTCCTGGAAGGGCGCAGTGATCAGCGGCACCATGGAGAGGGTCGTCGGCACCGCGGCGAGGCGCATATGCCCCGAGAGACCTTTTCGCGCCGCACGCATCTCCTCGCGCATCGTACGGCTGTCACTGACGATCCGCCGTGCCCATTCCAGCACCCGCTGCCCTTCGGGCGTCAGCCCCTGGAAACGTGATCCGCGATTGACCAGAATGACGCCGAGCTGTTCTTCGAGCTGCCGGATCGCTGCCGAAAGCGTCGGCTGCGTCACCCCGCACTCCTCCGCCGCCCGGCCGAAATGCCGTTCGCGGGCCAGTGCGAGAAAGAATTCCAGCTTGTCGATCATTCGTGGCCTTTAGATTTGTCCCTCTCCCAGGGTCTAACCCGAGGACTAGCCCTCTCCCCGCAGCGCGGGGAGAGGGGACTGAAGACGCCGCCGCGAGTCTCTTCTCCCCGCAAGCGGGGAGAAGGTGCCGGCAGGCGGATGAGGGGCGGACGCGCGCTCAAGCGATGAGCTGCCCACCGTTCACCTCCAGGACCTGGCCGGTGATATAGCCCGAAAGCGCGTGTGCGGCGAGGAAGAGATAGGCCGGCGCGCAATCCTCCGCCGTCCCGAGCCGGCCGAGCGGGATCGTCTTGCGCGTCGCTTCCAGCTTCTCCGGCGTCGAATAGCGCTCGTGGAAATCCGTCGTGATCGTGCCGGGCGAGACGCAGTTGACACGGATGCCGTCCGGCGCAAGTTCACGCGCCAGCGCCTTCGAATAGGTTGCGACGAAAGCTTTGGTGGCAGAGTAGATCGAAGAGCCCGGACTGCCGCCCATGCGCGCCGAGATCGAAACCGTGTTGACGATCGCAGGATGCGTGCCCTTGCGCAGGAGCGGCAGCATCGTCCGGGTCATCTCCACGACCGAGGTCTGGTTGAGCTGCACGACCATGCGGTATTGCTCATCGGTGAGATCGGCCGCCGGAAAACGGCCGACCATCGTGCCGGCATTGTTGACGAGGACATCGACGCTGTCGAAGCGGCTCCTCGCGACATCGGCGAGGCTCTCGACGCCCCCCTCGGCAAGGAAATCCGCCGCCGCGAGGAATGCCCTGCCCTCGGCCGCTGCAAGATCGAGAAACTCCGGGCGGTCGGCGGCGATCGTCCGCCCCATATGCACCAGCACGCGCGCACCGCAGTCGAGGAACTGCCGTGCGACCTCGAGGCCGATGCCCCTGCCGCCGCCGGTGACCACCACGTTCATGCCCTTGAACAAGGCCGGATGATACATGCGCTTTCTTCCTCCCGATAACGTCGGACTGGCGTGCCCCTCCACCGATTACAGCGCAGATCGGGCGCAAGCCGCAACGAAAATCGAACGCGCTGGATATTTCTAATCTGAAATTGCACCGCTTTCGTTTTCGCATATTATGAAAGAAAACGAAACGCGAGGGGCGGATGTATCTGACCGGACGACAGGCGGAGATTTTGGAACTGGCGAAAACGGAAGGCCGCGTGCTGGTCGAGGATCTCGCCCAGCGCTTTTCCGTTACGCCGCAGACGATCCGCAAGGATCTGAACGATCTCTGCGACGCCAGGGTTTTGAACCGCATTCACGGCGGCGCCATTTTTCCGAGCGGCAAGGAAAACGTCAGATACGAATCCCGCCGCCAGATCGCCGCAGCGGAAAAGCAGGCGATCGGCCGCGCCGCGGCCGCGCTCATCCCGGACAATTCTTCGCTCTTCATCAATATCGGCACCACGACGGAAGCAGTCGGAGAAGCGCTCCTCGACCACCGGGAACTGATGATCATCACCAACAACATCAACGTTGCCAACAGGTTGCGGGTCTTCCCCTCGATCGAGGTGGTGATCGCCGGCGGGGTCGTGCGCGGCTCCGACGGCGGCATCGTCGGAGAGGCCGCCGTCGACTTCATCAAGCAGTTCAAGGTGGATTTCGCGGTGATCGGCGCCTCGGCGATCGACTCCGACGGAGCCCTGCTCGATTTCGACTATCGCGAAGTGAAGGTGGCGCAGGCGATCATCGCCAATGCGCGCCATGTCATCCTCGTTTCGGATTCGACGAAATTCGAACGCACCGCGCCGGTGCGTATCGGCCATATCTCGCAGGTGCAGACGTTCATCACCGACCGCTGCATCATTGAAAACGTTCGGAAAATCTGTGCTGACCAGGATGTGAGGCTGGTCGAGACCGAGGTCTGATCCGGTCTCCGATTCCCTGGCGCGGAGCCCGGAAACATTCGTTTGACATTCGAAATATTTTCGCTTTAACTGCTTTCACTTTCGCGATTGCACAAATTGTGCGCCGCGGAGTGTGGAGGGGAAAACAAGAGTGTCAGAGCAGACGATCTTCGACGTCTTCGTCATAGGCGGCGGCATCAACGGATGCGGCATCGCGCGTGATGCGGCTGGCCGCGGATATTCCGTCGCGCTGGCGGAGATGAGCGATTTCGCCTCCGGAACATCCTCCGGCTCGACCAAGCTCATCCATGGCGGCTTGCGCTATCTCGAACATTATGAATTCCGCCTCGTGCGCGAAGCCCTGATGGAGCGCGAAGTCCTCTGGGCGATGGCGCCGCACGTGATCTGGCCGATGCGCTTCGTGCTGCCCTTCCACAAGGGTGGTCCGCGGCCGGCATGGCTGATCCGCCTCGGCCTCTTCCTTTACGATCATATAGGCGGCCGTAAGCTTCTGCCGGCGACGAAGACGCTCGACATGACGCGCGATCCCGCGGGCGCACCGCTGAAGGGCCTCTTCACCAAAGCATTCGAATATTCGGACGGCTGGGTCGACGATGCTCGCCTCGTGGTGCTGAACGCGCGCGACGCCGCCGACCGCGGCGCGAGGATCATGGCACGCACCCGCGTCGTCGCGGCGCGCCGCGAGGGCGGCCGTTGGGCAATCGAAATCGAGAGCACGGAGACGGGCGCGCGCGAGACGATGCGCGCCCGCATGCTCGTCAATGCCGCGGGCCCCTGGGTGGACCGGGTTCTCTCCGAAGCGGTCGGCAACAACGACGTCCGCAATGTCCGCCTGGTCCAGGGCAGCCATATCGTCGTGAAGAAGAAGTTCGACGATCCGCGCGCCTATTTCTTCCAGAACCCGGACGGGCGGATCATGTTCGCCATTCCTTACCAGGACGAGTTCACGCTGATCGGAACCACCGATCGCGATTTCACCGGCAATCCGGCTGACGTGCGCATCAGCAATGCGGAGATAGATTATCTCTGCAGGGCGGCGAGCGAATATTTCAGCGACCCGGTCGGCAGAGAGGATATCGTGTGGACCTATTCCGCCGTGCGCCCCCTTTTCGATGACGGTGCGAGCAAGGCGCAGGAGGCGACCCGCGACTATGTGCTGCGCGTCGAGAACGGCGATGCACCGCTGCTCAACGTCTTCGGCGGCAAGCTCACCACCTACAGGCGGCTTGCGGAATCGGCGCTCGAGAAGATCGGCGAGACCATCGGGGAAAAGGGCAGGAAATGGACGGCCGTATCGCATCTGCCGGGCGGCGATTTTCCGGCCGCCGGCTATGACGACGAGGTCGCGAAGCTCAGGACGCGCTATCCTTTCCTGACCGCTTCCCACGCCCGCCGGCTGGTACGGCTCTACGGCACGCGGGCGGCGCAGCTTCTCGGCAATGCCGCGAGCGAGGCCGACCTCGGAAAGCACTTCGGCGCGGATCTCTATGCTGCGGAAGTGGATTGGCTCATCGTGCAGGAATGGGCATTGCGCGCGGAGGACGTGCTTTGGCGCCGCACGAAACTGGGACTGAAGTTTTCGCGGGCGCAAACCGCGGAACTGGAGGAATATATGCGGGGCGCGGTCAACGCGGCCGCCTGAGGTACCACGGCTGAACTGCCGTTGGGGTGGAGAATTCAATGCTTGAAATGAAGAAGATATCCAAGGTCGTGGGTGGAGAGACGCACATCCACCCGACCGACCTTGTGCTGGAGAGGGGGACGCTCAACGTGCTGCTCGGCCCGACGCTCTCCGGCAAGACGTCGCTGATGCGGCTGATGGCAGGTCTCGACAAGCCCGCCTCCGGTTCGATCTTTTTCGACGGTGCCGACGTTACCGGCGTTCCGGTTCAGAAGCGCTCGGTTGCCATGGTCTATCAGCAGTTCATCAACTATCCGGCGATGACGGTGTACGAGAACATCGCCTCGCCGATGCGGATCAAGCGCGCCGACGGCGCCACCGTCGACCGCGAAGTGCGCAAGGCGGCGGAACTCCTGAAGCTCACGCCCTATCTCGACCGCACGCCGCTCAACCTGTCCGGCGGTCAGCAGCAGCGCACCGCGCTCGCCCGCGCCATCGTCAAGAATGCCGATCTGGTGCTGCTCGACGAGCCGCTTGCCAATCTCGACTACAAGCTGCGGGAGGAACTGCGCGAGGAACTGCCGAAGATCTTCGCCGCATCCGGCGCGATCTTCGTCTACGCGACGACAGAGCCGTCGGAAGCGCTTTTGCTCGGCGGCAATACCGCCACCCTGAGCGAGGGAAGGATCACCCAGTTCGGCCGCACCATCGACGTCTATCGCCGCCCGGTCGACATCGTCACGGCCCGCACATTCGCCGATCCGCCGCTGAACACCATCGGCCTGCTGAAGACGGGGTCGCAGTTCGTGCTTGAAGGTAAGCCGGTGCTCGCCGTTCCCTCCCATCTTCGCTCCCTCGCCGACGGTCCTTGCACGGTGGCCTTCCAGCCGCATCACCTTTCTTTCGGCCAGCCGGACGGCAGCGACGAGCCGCTGACCGTAAAAACGGCGATCTCGGAGATCACCGGATCCGAAAGTTTCATTCACGTCGCCTTCGCGGGCGCCCGCTGGGTCATGCTCGCACCCGGCATTCACGAGATCGAACCGGACGCAATGCTAAAGGTCTTCGTCGATACCCGCCACCTCATGGCTTTCGGGCCGGACGGCAGGGCTGTCGGCGGGATGGCCTGAGAAAAGGCGTCGGGGAGGAAACCATGGCACGCATCAATCTCGAACATATCCGCCACGCCTACGGCGCCAGGCCGAAGTCGGAGTCCGACTACGCCCTGAGAGAGGTCCATCACGAATGGAACGACGGTGGCGCCTATGCGCTGCTCGGCCCTTCCGGCTGCGGCAAGACCACGCTGCTCAACATCATTTCGGGGCTGATCAACCCTTCCGAGGGTCGCATCCTTTTCGATGGAACCGACGTCACGCATCTGACGACGCAGCAGCGCAACATCGCCCAGGTGTTCCAATTCCCGGTCATCTACGACACGATGACCGTCTACGACAATCTCGCCTTTCCGCTGCGCAACCGGCATGTGCCCGAAACTGAGGTCGACCGCCGCGTCAAGGAAATCCTAGAGATGACCGGGCTCGGCAGCTGGGCCAATAAGACCGCGCGCCGGCTGACCGCCGACCAGAAGCAGAAGATTTCGCTGGGCCGCGGCCTCGTGCGCTCGGACGTCAGCGCCATCCTCTTCGACGAGCCGCTGACCGTCATCGATCCGGAAATGAAATGGGTCCTGCGCTCGCAGATCAAGCGGCTGCACAAGCAGTTCGGCTTCACCATGGTCTATGTGACGCACGACCAGACCGAGGCGCTCACCTTCGCCGACAAGGTCGTCGTCATGTATGACGGCCAGATCGTCCAGATCGGCACGCCGGCCGAGCTTTTCGAGCGGCCGCGCCACACCTTCGTCGGTTATTTCATCGGCTCTCCCGGCATGAACGTGCTGCCGGCCGAGATCGCCGGCAACACGGCAGCCGTCGGCGACCAGAGGATCGCGCTCAATTTCCAGCCGCAGATCAAGCCCGGCGCCAGGACCGAACTCGGCATCCGTCCGGAATTCATTTCCCTCGGCCGCGAAGGCATGCCGGTCGCCGTCACGAAGGTCGAGGATATCGGCCGCCACAAGGTCGTGCGCGCGCGCTTCGCCGACCGGCCGATCTCGATCATCGTCGACGAGGACGGCGAGATCCCCGCCGAGCCGCGTGTCACCTTCGATCCGAAGGCAATCAACATCTACGCCGATTCCTGGCGCGTCGGCGGGGAGGCCTGACATGGAAAAGACCTGGAACAACAAGGCCTGGTTCATGGTCCTGCCGGTGCTGGTGCTCGTCGCCTTCTCGGCGGTGATCCCGCTGATGACCGTCGTCAACTATTCGGTCCAGGACACATTCGGCAATAACGAGTTCTTCTGGGCCGGCACCGACTGGTTCCTGGACGTGCTCGAATCCGACCGCTTCTGGGATGCGCTCACCCGCAACCTGATCTTCTCGGCGATCATTCTGGCGATCGAGATCCCGCTCGGCATCGTCATCGCGCTCAACATGCCGAAGAGAGGCATCGGCGTGCCGATCTGCCTCGTTCTGATGGCGCTGCCGCTGCTCATTCCGTGGAACGTCGTCGGCACCATCTGGCAGGTCTTCGGCCGCGTCGACATCGGCCTGCTCGGGCGCACGCTCGCCTCGCTCGGCATCAACTATAATTACGTGCAGAATCCGCTCGACGCCTGGGTCACGCTGATCGTCATGGACGTCTGGCACTGGACGAGCCTCGTCGTGCTGCTCTGCTATGCCGGCCTCGTCTCGATCCCGGACGCCTACTACCAGGCCGCCAAGATCGACGGCGCCTCGCGCTGGTCGGTCTTCCGCTACATCCAGCTTCCGAAGATGAAGCGCGTGCTCCTGATCGCCTTCCTGCTGCGCTTCATGGACAGCTTCATGATCTATACGGAACCCTTCGTCGTGACCGGCGGCGGCCCGGGCAATTCGACGACCTTCCTGTCGATCGATCTCGTCAAGACGGCGATCGGCCAGTTCGACCTCGGTCCGGCCGCAGCCCTCTCGATCATCTACTTCCTCATCATCCTGCTCCTGTCGTGGATCTTCTACACGGTGATGACCACGAGCGACGCGCAAGGCTGAGAAAGGAGGGAGGAGACATCATGATGACCAACAAGCAACCACTTTCGCAGCGCCTCTCCTGGCTGGTGCCGACGATCTACATCGTCTTCCTGCTCCTGCCGATCTACTGGCTCGTCAATATGAGCTTCAAGGAGACGAGCGAGATCCTCAGCACCTTCTCGCTGTGGCCGCAGAATCCGACGCTTCGGAACTATGCGGTGATCTTTACCGATCCCTCCTGGTACAACGGCTACATCAACTCGATCACCTATGTCGTCCTGAACACGCTGATCTCCGTGACGGTGGCGCTGCCGGCAGCCTACGCCTTTTCACGCTACCGCTTTCTCGGCGACAAGCACCTGTTCTTCTGGCTGCTCACCAACCGGATGGCGCCGCCGGCGGTTTTCGCGCTGCCCTTCTTCCAGCTCTATTCCGCCTTCGGTCTCATCGACACGCACATCGCGGTGGCGATCGCGCATTGCCTGTTCAACGTGCCGCTCGCCGTCTGGATCCTGGAAGGCTTCATGTCCGGCGTGCCGAAGGAGATCGACGAGACCGCCTATATCGACGGCTACTCCTTCCCGCGCTTCTTCGTGAAGATCTTCGTACCCCTGATCGCGTCCGGCATCGGCGTGGCAGCCTTCTTCTGCTTCATGTTCTCGTGGGTCGAGCTGCTGATCGCCCGCACCCTGACGACGACCGACGCCAAGCCGATCGCCGCGACGATGACGCGCACGGTCTCCGCTTCCGGTCTCGACTGGGGCGTGCTCGCCGCCGCCGGCGTGCTGACGATCATCCCCGGTGCGCTCGTCATCTATTTCGTTCGCAATTACATCGCCAAGGGCTTCGCCCTGGGGAGGGTCTGATGGCAACCATCGCCACTCGCAAGAACCGCTGGCCCGTCGCGCTTGCCGCCGTGCTCGTCGTCTATCTCACCGCAGCCGGCCTGCTTTTTTCCGTTCTGCCGGCCAAGGACGGCAAGACCGACTGGTTCGCCCCGCTGATCCCCGGCGGCTGGATGGCCTGGTCTTTCCCGACCGCCATGTTCTTTCTGACGATCTTCGCGCTCCTGTCGCTGATGGCCGTCTGGGAATATGCCCGGCCGGGCGGAAACCCGCGCGTCGGCATCCTGCGCTTCGAGACGACCCGCGGCGACCGGCTCTTCGTCTCGCTGCTCGGAAGCGCATTCATTCACCTCGCCTGGCTGGGGCTGGTCGGCGCAAATCTCTGGTGGGCGGTCGCCCTGTCGGTGATCTACGCGGTCGGCGTCTTCCGCTACGTCTGAGGAACCAAACGAAGGGCGCTCACCGCGGGCGCCCTTTGAAACTGCAAGTGAACGCAATCGCAAAACCCAAGGGAGGATTTAATGCGAAGGCACCTTTTGACAACGACGGCGGCTATGCTGCTGGCATTTACCGGCTCGGCATTTGCCGGGATGGACGAGGCAAAGCAGTTCCTGGACAAGGAAGTCGGCGACATGTCCTCGCTCGACCGCGCTGCCCAGGAAGCGGAAATGCAATGGTTCGTCGATGCGGCAAAGCCCTTTGCCGGCATGGAGATCAAGGTCGTTTCCGAAACGATCACCACGCATGAATATGAATCGAAGGTGCTGGCACCGGCCTTTACCGCGATCACCGGCATCAAGATCACCCATGACCTGATCGGCGAAGGCGACGTCGTCGAAAAACTGCAGACGCAGATGCAGTCGGGCGAGAACGTCTATGACGCCTATATCAACGACTCTGACCTGATCGGCACGCACTGGCGCTACCAGCAGGCGCGCAGCCTGACCGACTTCATGGCGAACGAGGGCAAGGACGTCACCAACCCCAACCTCGACATCGACGACTTCATCGGCAAATCCTTCACCACCGCTCCGGACGGCAAGCTCTACCAGCTTCCCGACCAGCAGTTCGCGAACCTCTACTGGTTCCGCTACGACTGGTTCAACGACGAGAAGAACAAGGCGGACTTCAAGGCGAAGTACGGCTACGAACTCGGCGTTCCGGTCAACTGGTCGGCCTATGAGGACATCGCCGAGTTCTTCACCGGCCGCGAGATCGACGGGAAGAAGGTCTATGGCCACATGGACTACGGCAAGAAGGACCCGTCGCTCGGCTGGCGCTTCACCGATGCCTGGCTGTCGATGGCCGGCAACGGCGACAAGGGCATCCCGAACGGCAAGCCGGTCGACGAGTGGGGCATCAAGGTCGACGAGAACTCGCGGCCCGTCGGATCCTGCGTCGCGCGCGGCGGCGACACCAACGGCCCGGCCTCGGTCTACGCCATCCAGAAATATCTCGACTGGATGAAGGCCTATGCGCCGGCTGCTGCCCAGGGCATGACCTTCTCGGAATCCGGCCCGGTACCATCGCAGGGCGAGGTCGCCCAGCAGATGTTCACCTATACGGCCTTCACCGCCGACTTCGTGAAGGAAGGCCTGCCGGTCGTGAACGAGGACGGCACACCGAAGTGGCGTTTTGCCCCGAGCCCGCACGGCGTCTACTGGAAGGACGGCATGAAGCTCGGCTACCAGGACGCCGGGTCCTGGACTCTTCTGAAGTCGACGCCGGACGACAGGGCCAAGGCTGCGTGGCTCTACGCGCAGTTCGTAACCTCCAAGACGGTGGACGTGAAGAAGAGCCATGTCGGCCTCACCTTCATCCGCCAGTCGACGCTCGACCATCAGAGCTTCACCGAACGCGCCCCGAAGCTCGGCGGCCTGATCGAGTTCTACCGTTCGCCGGCCCGCCTGCAGTGGTCGCCGACCGGAACGAACGTGCCCGACTATCCGAAGCTGGCACAGCTCTGGTGGCAGGCGATCGGCGACGCTTCCTCCGGCGCGAAGACCGCCCAGGAAGCGATGGACTCGCTCTGCGCCGAGCAGGAGAAGGTGCTGCAGCGCCTGGAACGTGCGGGAGTCCAGGGCGACATCGGTCCGAAGCTCGCCGAAGAGCACGACCTCGAATATTGGAACGCGGAAGCCGTGAAGGCCGGCAACCTCGCACCGCAGCTCAAGGTCGAGAACGAGAAGGAAAAGCCGACCACCGTCAATTATGACGAGCTGGTCAAGAGCTGGCAGACGAACTGATCGATAGACGCCGCCGATCCGTCGGCGGCGTTCTTCAGGGGAGATGCGGCACCGGGGCTGGAAACGGCCCCGGTTTTTTCGTTTCGAATCGGGTGCCACCCCGCGCTCGCCGCTCTGACCACCGCAGCATTACCGCCCGCCAGGCGAAAACTGTTTCCCCAATTTCGGTAAGGCAGCGCCCTATCGCCGCTGCCATTATTTGCCACCTTCTTCGTAGGAAGTGGATGACATGCAAAGGTATTGGAGGAGATTACCTTGGCAAACAGTGCAGAGGAAACCGTATCACCAACGCGCCCGGAGGATGAGAAGCTCGGCATCGGCGCCAATCTGGCCTATGGCCTGCAGCACGTACTGACGATGTATGGAGGCATCGTCGCCGTGCCCCTGATACTGGGCCAGGCCGCAGGCCTCGGCTCCGGCGACATCGGCCTGCTCATCACGGCATCCCTGTTTGCCGGCGGGCTCGCCACCATATTGCAAACCATCGGCCTGCCCTTCTTCGGAAGCCAGTTGCCGCTGGTTCAGGGCGTTTCCTTTTCCGGCGTGGCGACGATGATCGCCATTTCCGGCAATGGGGGGCTTCAGTCGGTGCTCGGCGCCGTCATTGCCGCCTCGCTGATCGGCCTGCTGATAACGCCCATATTCTCGCGGATCACCCGCTTTTTTCCGCCGCTCGTCACCGGCATCGTGATCACCACCATAGGACTGACGCTGATGCCCGTGGCCGCGCGCTGGGCCATGGGCGGCAACAGCAGTGCGCCCGATTTCGGCAGTCCCGCCAATATCCAGCTTGCAGCGGTCACGCTCGTCATCGTGCTTCTGCTCAGCAAGCTCGGAAGCGCCGCGATCTCGCGGCTCTCGATCCTGCTCGCCCTGATCATCGGTACGGTGATAGCCTATTTCGCCGGCATGGCTGATTTCTCGCAGGTGACCGAAGGGCCTTTCTTCGCGCTTCCGCTGGTCTTCCACTTCGGCTATCCGACCTTCGAAGTCGCGGCGATCGCTTCGATGTTCATCGTCATCATGGTGACGCTGGTCGAGACTTCGGCGGACATTCTGGCGGTCGGCGAAATCATCGAGACGAAAGTGGATTCGCGCCGGCTCGGCGACGGCCTCAGGGCCGACATGCTGTCGAGCCTGCTCGCACCGATCTTCGGCTCCTTCACCCAGAGCGCCTTTGCCCAGAATGTCGGGCTGGTGGCGGTCACCGGGGTCAAGAGCCGCTATGTCGTTGCAACCGGCGGCCTGTTTCTCGTCACGCTCGGTCTTCTGCCTGTCATGGGCCGCATCGTCGCGGCGGTTCCGAGTTCCGTGCTCGGCGGCGCCGGCATCGTGCTCTTCGGCACGGTCGCGGCGAGCGGCATCCGCACCCTGTCGAAGGTGGACTACGCCAACAACATGAACCTGGTCATCGTCGCGACCTCGATCGGCTTCGGCATGATCCCGATCGCCTCGCCGACCTTCTACGAGCATTTCCCGGCCTGGGTCGAGACGATCTTCCATTCCGGCATCAGCTCCGCCGCGCTGATGGCGATCAGCCTCAACCTGATCTTCAACCATATGACCGCCGGGAACTCGGACCAGCAATCGGTGTTCGTCGCCGGCACGGAGCGGACGCTGCGCTATCAGGACATCGCGCGGCTGCACGACGGCGACTATTTCCTCAACGGCAAGCTCTACGACGCCAACGGCACGGAAGTGCCCGTGCTTGCCGCGGAAGCGCATTGACACACGGCAATCCGTTCCGCTGAACCGGCGAAAACGCGATCCGGGCACATGCTCGTCCGGATCGCCCCCGATGCGCCCGATTACCCTCGAAAACCCGAAAGTGTTTTCACTTCCTGCACCCTTGCGGCATGCTCCCGCCGCACGAAAAGTTCCCCTCCCCGTTGGAGGACGGGAACGGACGGTCGCGGCGATGGAGGAGGAACCATGAACGACGCATCCAGCATACATCCCGTGGACGAGCGCCTGCCGATCGGCAGGCTTGCGACGCTTGGGATACAGCATGTTCTTGTCATGTATGGCGGCGCCGTCGCGGTGCCCCTGATCGTCGGCCGGGCGCTGCAGCTGAGCCCGGAAGACGTCGCCTTCCTGATCTCGGCGGACCTGTTCGTCTGCGGCATCGTCACCATCATCCAGTCGCTCGGGCTGACCAGGGGCATAGGCATCCGCCTTCCCGTGATGATGGGCGTCACCTTTGCCGCCGTCGGCCCGATGGTCTCCATGGCCGCCATGACGCCCGGGATCGACGGGGCACGGACGATCTTCGGCGCGATCATCGGCGCCGGCCTCGTCGCGCTTCTCATCGCGCCCATCATGGGACGCCTGTTGAAGTTCTTCCCGCCCGTCGTCACCGGCACCATCATTCTCGTCATCGGGGTGACCCTGATGCGCGTCGGCGTCAACTGGATATTCGGCAATCCCTTCGGTCCGACGGCGCCGAAACTCGTCGATCCGGCCCACGCACAGTGGCTGGCCGGCTTGAAGCAGCTCGCCGCAAGCGGCGGTCCGGCCGTGCCGGATGGGCTGGTCCTCGGCGCCACGGTTCCGAACCCGATCTATGCCGAACCGGGCCATGTGGCGCTTGCCGCCTTCGTGCTGGTCTCCATTCTCGTGGTGGCCCGTTTCGGCAAGGGGCTCATCAGCAACATCGCGGTTCTGATCGGCATCGTGATCGGATGCGTCGCGGCAGCCCTGCTCGGCATGATGCATTTCGATCGGGTGGCGAGCGCCGGCTGGTTCGCCGTCGTGACGCCCTTGCGCTTCGGCATGCCGATCTTCGACCCGGTGCTGATCGCCACCATGTCGCTCGTCATGATCGTCGTGATGATCGAATCGACCGGCATGTTCCTGGCACTCGGCGAGATGACGAACCGCGAGGTCAAGCAGCAGCAATTGACCGCCGGACTTCGGGTGGACGGCCTCGGCACCATCATCGGCGGTCTCTTCAACACATTTCCCTATACGAGCTTCTCGCAGAATGTCGGCCTCGTCGGCGTCACCGGCGTCAAGAGCCGCTACGTCTGCGTGATGGGCGGAGTCATCATGATCCTGCTGGGCGTTATCCCGAAGATGGGCGCGCTGGTCGAGGCGGTTCCGACCTTCGTTCTCGGCGGTGCGGGGCTCGTGATGTTCGGCATGGTGGCGGCAACCGGCGTCAGGATTCTCTCGACGGTCGACTTCAAGTCCTCGCGCAACAACCTGTTCGTGGTCGCCGTCTCCGTCGGCTTCGGCCTCATTCCGATGATCGCACCCAACTTCCTGATGTGGATGCCGCACGCGATCCATCCCATCATCGAGTCCGGCATAGTGCTGGCCGCGGTCTCGGCCGTCGTGCTCAATGCCTTCTTCAACGGCCTCAGCATCGAGCGTTCCGCATGCGTCGAGGCCGCGCGGCTGGCAGACGGCCATTGAACCGCAATACCCCGCGGGCAAAAGCCCGCGGGGTATTGCGCCACACTTCGATCGGCACCGAAGCATCGCCGCGGCTCCGGACGCTAGGAATGGTCCGATGAACAACGATTCACAAGGACCACATTCATGGACAGGCCACGTCTCGCTCTCGAACTGCTTCTGCTTGTCGCCCTCGCAACGCTCTGGGGCGCCTCCTACACCTTCATCAAGATCGGCGTCGAAACCATCCCCCCGGTTACGCTGATCGCCGCGCGAACGCTGATTGCCGGCACGGTTCTTCTGGCGCTGATCGCGTGGCGCGGCCTGACATTGCCGCGCGACGGGGCGATGTGGCGGCGGTTCCTGTTCCAGGCCTGCTTGAACAGCGTCGTTCCCTTCACCCTGATCGCCTGGTCGGAGCGCACGATCGATGCCGGCGTCGCGGCCATCCTCAACTCCACGACGCCGATCTTCGCCTTTCTCCTGACGGCGCTGATCACCCGGCACGAGCCAGTTACCGCCCGCAAGTTCCTGGGCGTCCTTGCAGGCATCGCCGGAATCGGGCTGATCATCGGTCTCGAGGCCTTCCGCGGCATCGGAGATCAGCTCATCCCGCAGCTTGCGGTCGTTATTGCGACGGTCTGCTATGCCGGCGCGGCGATATTCGGGAAGGGCTTCAGGGGGCTCGATCCGATGATGCCCGCTTGCGGATCGCTTCTCGCGGGTGCGGCCCTGCTCATCCCGGCGAGCCTCGTCGTCGATCGACCCTGGACGCTCGATCCCTCGCCGGAATCGCTGATTGCGCTCCTCTGCCTGTCCGTCTTCTCGACCGCGCTCGCCTTCGTCATCTATTTCCGCCTGATCCACACGCTCGGTTCCGTCGGCGCGACGGCACAGGCCTATGTGCGCGTTCCGATCGGCGTTGCGATCGGAGTGGTATTTCTCGGGGAAACGCTTTCGACCACTGCATGGCTCGGCCTCGGCTGCGTCATCGCCGGCGTCGCCGCCATGACCATGCCTACGCGGCCCAGGGTTGCCACTGTCGGAGGGTAATTTCGCTCAGTCCTTGCGCTTCCGGCAATAGAGCTCCAGCCGGTGGCGCACCAGGTCATAGCCGAGTTCGGCGGCTATCTCCGCCTGCAGCTGCTCGATCTTGTCGGAGCGGAACTCGATCACCGCACCCGTTTCGATATCGATCAGGTGATCGTGGTGGGGCGCATCCGCCGTCTCGAAGCGGGCAGTCGCGTTCTCGAAGGCATGCCGCTGCACCACCCCTTGCTGCTCCAGTGCGGAAAGGGTCCGGTAGACGGTCGAGAGCGACACGGTCGCGTCGATTTCCTTCGCGCGCCGGTGAAGTTCGCTGGCATCCGGGTGGTCTTCGGCCTCGGCCAGGATCTTCAGAATCGCGGCGCGTTGGCGCGTCACGCGGACGCCGCCTTCCCGCAGGATTCCTTCCAGTTCCTCGATCCGATTCTTGCTCTGGCTCATCCCGCGACACTAGCCAAGGGGACACCTTTTGGAAATAGCTAGTTGCAAATGCTTCTCATTTGCATTGACTTATGCAGACCATTCGCCTACCCATATTATCGTTCGCAAAGAGGAGAGCCGGATGATCCATCCAACGAGGCGCATGATCGTGGCGGCAGCAGCGGCGATGGCTGCTCTATCGCTCATGCCGGCGGCGGCCCGGGCGGCGGAAAAGCTCAAGGCCGTCACCACCTTCACGGTCATCGCCGATATGGCGCAGAACGTCGCGGGCGACGCCGCGGTGGTCGAATCGATCACCAAGCCGGGCGCCGAGATCCACAATTACCAGCCGACGCCCCGCGATATCCTCAAGGCGCATGATGCCGACCTCATTCTGTGGAACGGGCTGAACCTCGAGCTCTGGTTCGAAAGGTTCTTCCAGAACTTCGACGGCGTTCCCGGCGTCGTCGTCTCCGAAGGCGTCGAGCCGATGGGCATCGCCGAGGGGCCCTATACCGGCAAACCCAACCCGCATGCCTGGATGTCGCCGTCGGCCGCGCTGATCTATGTCGACAATATCCGCGACGCCTTCGCGCAACACGATCCCCCGAATGCCGAGGTCTACAAGGCAAATGCCGAGGCCTACAAGAAGAAGATCGAGGCGGCGGTCGCACCCATCCGCACCGAGCTCGAAAGGATACCGGCGGAAAGGCGATGGCTCGTTTCGAGCGAGGGCGCATTCAGCTATCTCGCCCGCGATTTCGGCATGAAGGAGCTTTATCTCTGGCCGATCAATGCCGACCAGCAAGGCACGCCGCAGCAGGTGCGCAAGGTGATCGACGTGGTTCGCGCCAATCGGATACCCGTAGTCTTTTCCGAAAGCACCATTTCGCCCGACCCCGCCGAGCAGGTCGCGCGGGAGACGGGTGCAAAATACGGGGGCGTGCTCTATGTCGACTCCTTGAGCGAGGCCGACGGCCCCGTTCCGACCTATATCGATCTGCTGCGCGTTACATCGGAAACGATCGCGAAAGGCTTGTCGCAATGAACCTTCAGGAAAAGGCCCGCGCCTATCCGGGAGCAGCTCCGCAAGAGGAGGATGGCGGCATTCGCGTCAGCGGCGCCACGGTGACCTACCGCAACGGCCACCGAGCGCTGCGCGACGCCTCCTTCGAAATCCCGACGGGCACCATCGCGGCCCTTGTCGGCGTCAACGGCAGCGGCAAGTCGACGCTGTTCAAAGCTATCATGGGCTTCGTCCGGCTGGCCAAGGGCGACATCTCGATCCTGGGCCTCACCGTGCCGCAGGCACTGAGACAGAACCTCGTCGCCTATGTCCCGCAGGCCGAAGAGGTCGACTGGAATTTTCCCGTCCTCGTCGAAGACGTGGTGATGATGGGCCGTTACGGCCATATGAACATGCTGCGCATCCCGAAAAAGGCCGATCACGAGGCGGTCGAGACGGCGCTGGCGCGGGTCGGCATGAGCGAGTTCCGCAAGCGCCAGATCGGCGAGCTTTCCGGCGGTCAGAAGAAGCGGGTCTTCCTGGCCCGGGCGCTTGCCCAGAACGGCCGCGTCATCCTGCTCGACGAGCCTTTCACCGGGGTCGACGTGAAAACGGAGGACGCGATCATCCGCCTGCTCGTCGCGCTTCGCGAAGAAGGCCGTGTGATGCTCGTCTCCACCCATAATCTCGGAAGCGTGCCGGAATTCTGCGACCGCACCATCCTTCTGAAAAATACGGTGCTCGCCTACGGTCCCACGGAAACCACCTTCACCCGCGAAAACCTGGAGCTCGCCTTCGGGGGCGTCCTGCGTCACTTCGTGCTCGGCGGAGAGAACCTCCATGACGATGCCGATCCACGCCAGCTCTCGGTCATCAGCGACGACGAGCGTCCGCTCGTCATGTATGGCGCCCGCGACCGCATGGTTGCGCAGCCGGCCAAGCCGGAATCGGAATCCGAGGCGGACTCCGAATGATCGCCACGCTCATCGAGCCGTTCGCCTATAGCTACATGGTGAATGCCATGTGGGTAAGCGCGCTGGTGGGCGCGGTCTGCGCATTTCTTTCGGCCTATCTCATGCTGAAGGGCTGGTCGCTGATCGGCGATGCCCTCTCCCACTCGATCGTGCCGGGTGTCGCCGGGGCCTATATGCTCGGGCTTCCCTTCTCGCTCGGCGCCTTCTTTTCCGGTGCCCTTGCCGCCGGTGCCATGCTGTTCCTCAACCAGCGCACGCGGCTGAAGGAGGACACGATCATCGGTCTGATCTTCACCTCCTTCTTCGGCCTCGGCCTGTTCATGGTTTCTCTGTCGCCGACCTCGGTGAACATTCAGACGATCGTGCTCGGCAATATCCTCGCCATCACGCCGGCCGACACATTGCAGCTCGCCATCATCGGCGTCGTCTCGCTCATGATCCTGTCCGCGAAGTGGAAGGACCTGATGGTGACCTTCTTCGACGAAAGCCACGCCCGCTCCATCGGCATCAACACCACCTTCCTGAAGGTGCTCTTCTTCACGCTGCTCTCGGCCTCGACGGTGGCGGCGCTGCAGACGGTCGGCGCTTTCCTGGTCGTCGCCATGGTCGTCACCCCCGGCGCGACCGCCTATCTCCTGACCGACCGTTTTCCGCGGCTGATCGTGATCAGCATCGCGATCGGGGCCCTGACGAGCTTCGTCGGCGCCTATGCGAGCTACTTCCTCGACGGCGCAACCGGCGGCATCATCATCGTTCTGCAGACCGCGATCTTTCTGTTCGCCTTCGTATTTGCCCCGAAACACGGGCTGCTCGCCGCCCGCCGCCGCGCATCCGAGGCTCTGGAGACCGCATGATGCCTTCGCTCGACATGCTCCTTGCCGTCTTCGAGTTCGAGTTCATGCGCAATGCGCTGCTGATCTCGGTCCTGGTTGCGATTCCGACGGCGATGCTCTCCTGCTTCCTGGTCCTCAAGGGCTGGTCGCTGATGGGCGACGCGATCTCGCATGCGGTCTTCCCCGGCGTCGTCGTTTCCTACATCGTCGGCCTGCCGCTCGCCGTCGGCGCCTTTACGGCCGGCATGTGCTGCGCGCTTCTGACCGGCTACCTGAAGGAAAACAGCCGCATCAAGCAGGACACGGTGATGGGCGTCGTCTTTTCCGGCATGTTCGGCCTTGGCCTTGTGCTCTACACCAAGATCCAGAGCGACGTGCATCTCGATCACATCCTTTTCGGCGACATGCTAGGCATCGGCTGGGGCGACATTCTGGAGACGGGCCTCATCGCGCTTTTCGCCGCCGGCATTCTCGGCCTGAAATGGCGCGACCTGCTGCTCCACGCCTTCGATCCGGCTCAGGCGCGCGCCATCGGTCTGAGGGTCGGCTGGCTGCATTACGGACTGCTCGCGATCCTGTCGCTGACGATCGTCGGTGCGCTCAAGGCGGTCGGGCTGATCCTGGCCATCGCCATGCTCATTGCCCCCGGCGCGATCGCCTATCTCGTCACGCGGACATTCGGCGCCATGCTGGCGGTCGCGGTGATGGTCGCCGTCGCCGCCTCCTTCTGCGGCGTCTATCTCTCCTTCTTCATCGACAGCGCACCGGCACCCACCATCGTCCTTCTGATGACGGCGATGTTCCTGCTCGCCTTCGCCTATTCCACCTGGAAGATTGCCCGTGCCGAGGCGCAGCGGACAAGCGTGGAATAGACGTAAGACCCCTCCCCAACCCCTTCCCACAAGGGGGAGGGGCTCCCTTGCGGCACCCACAGTTTAAGCCCCTCCCCCTTGTGGGGAGGGTTGGGGAGGGGCCCATCAAACGCCTCGTCAGCCCCTTGGACGCCGGCGCCATGATCCCTTATGGTGCGCCACGACTGAAGGTTTGGAGCGGTCCGGTGTAATGCCGTGATCTCCGTGGCGGAGCAACGACGCAAGATGGAGAGGAAACAGCAAGGCCGTTCCGGCATCGCTTTCTTCTTCGTCGCCGTGGGGCTCATCTTCACGGCGATCGCCGCGACCGTGCTCCTGGCCAACGAGCAGCGCCACCTGAAGCAGCTGCTTGCCGGTCTGGGTTTCGCGATGACGCCGCCGCAAACGGAGCGGCCGCCGGAGGCTGCCCGCGGTCCACGTAAAAAGCCCGAACCGCCAAAGGCACTCCTGCCCGCCCACATCTTCGCGGATCTTGCAACGCCGGAACAGCAATTCATCCGTCAGATCCGCAGCGACCCGAGGGCACTTTGCGAGGGACTGAGGGAGGCCGGCTTCCGCGACCTCGAATGGAAATCCGCCGAGAGCGGCCGCTGGGAATGCTCATCGCTCGTTCCCTTTGCCCGCCCCGGCCAGGAACCGAGCTCTTCCATCTTCATCCTGGTCAAGGGCCGTGGCGAGGAGGAGATCACCTCCTTCCGCGTTAAACTCAATATCGAGCACAGCGGGGACACGCCGGTCGTCACCAGCGCTGCTGCGAAGGCGGCATCCGTCTTCTTGAGCGAGGTCCGCTGGGCGGGCAGCGCAAGCATCACTCTCAAGATCCAGGCCCTGCAGGAATTCGATCTCAAGCGCTTCGGCAGTCGTATCCAGTTCAAACGGGAGATGGGGGACACGCCCCGCTACAACTTCCTTGCCAATCAGGCCGCACGCGCGCGGCCGAAGAGCATCGCCGAGCTCTATTTCGACCGCGAAAAATGGCTGATCCCGGGCGACGGAGCGAGCGTTTCCTTTATCCGGGGCCCGAGCGCCTGGGCGCGGCCCGATGCTCGGGCAGAACCGCAGGCGGCAGCGCGGCAGCCTGCCGGCCGGGGCGCAATCCCGGACCATTGATGCGAACCTGACTATCAGCGGTCGATGCGCGTTGAAAGGATGATCGACGACAGGGTCTTTTCGACACCCTCGATTTCGCCGATGCGGTCGATCAACAGGTCCAGCTCGCTGATCGAAGCCGCAGCGACGACCGCGATCAGGTCGAAGCTGCCGCTGACCGAGTGCAGCATGCGGATTTCGCGGATGGCGGCGAGCTCGGGCGTGACCCGGCTCAGCGCCCGCGGTGCGATCGTGATCAGAACATGCGCGCGCACGAGGCCCTTCTCATAGTTTTCCGAGAGGCGCACGCCATAGCCCGCTATCACCCCCTCGCGCTCCAGCCGCTCGATGCGCGCCTGCACGGTGGTGCGCGACAGGCCCAGCCGGCGGGCGATCGTCGCCGTCGGCATGCGGGCGTTCTCGCTCAGTATGGCGAGGAGTTCGCGGTCCTTGTCCGTCACATGCATATCGTCGACCTTTATCGGCATAATGCCGAATATAGACCGACGATTTAGCCATATCGACGCTTCAAATCAATATACGGCCGCGGGACAATGGTGGTGAAAGAGGCTCATACCCCGGGGATACAAAATGAAAGACATCGTCGTCATCGGCGCCGGCAAGATCGGCTCCACCATCGCGCGCATGCTGGCCCATAGCGGCGACTACCGCGTCTGCGTCGCCGATCGCAGCGCCGAGCAGTTGCAGCAGGTCGAGAAGCACGACGCCGTCTCGACCGCGGTCGTCGACATCACCGACAGAAAGGCGCTTGTAACCCTGCTCTCCGGCAAATTCGCCGTGCTCAGCGCCGCGCCGTTCCATCTGACGGTGGCGATCGCCGAAGCCGCAGCCGAGGCGGAAATCCACTATCTCGACCTGACGGAAGACGTCGAATCGACCCGGCAGGTCAAGGCGATCGCCGCTGAGGCCAGGGCCGCCTTCATTCCGCAGTGCGGCCTTGCACCGGGCTTCATTTCCATCGTCGCCAACGATCTCAGCCGGCATTTCGATACGCTCGAAAGCGTGCGCATGCGCGTCGGCGCCCTGCCGCAATACCCGTCGAATGCTTTGAACTACAATCTCACCTGGAGCACCGACGGCGTCATCAACGAATATATCGAGCCCTGCGAGGCGATCGTCGAAGGTTCGCTGATCGAAGTTCCCGCCATGGAAGAGCGCGAGGAGTTTTCGCTCGACGGCGTCACCTACGAGGCCTTCAACACCTCCGGCGGCCTCGGCACGCTTTGCGAGACGCTGAAAGGCAAGGTTCGGACGCTCAATTACAAGACGATCCGTTATCCCGGCCATGCCGCGATCTTCAAGGCGCTCCTGAACGACCTCGGCCTGCGTCATCGCCGCGAAGTACTGAAGGACATCCTCGAAAACGCCCTGCCGACGACCACCCAGGACGTGGTCGTGATCTTCGTCACCGTTTCGGGCTTCCGCGAAGGCCGCCTGGTGCAGGAGACCTACGCCAACAAGGTCTATAGCGGCGTCGTTGCAGGACGCATGCAGAGCGGCATCCAGATCACCACCGCCGGCAGCATCTGCGCCGTTCTCGACATGCTCGCGGAAGGCAAGATCCCTACCAAGGGCTTCGTCCGCCAGGAAGACATCGCGCTCGACACCTTCCTCGCCAACCGCTTCGGCCACTACTACGCCCAGAAGCACGAGACGGAACGCGCGGCGAGCTAAGCCCGAGTTCAGTTGTTTATCGAAATGCCCGGACCTCGTCCGGGCATTTTTCATTCCTGCTTGAAGCGCCCCCTCATCCGCCTGCCGGCACCTTCTCCCCGCAAGCGGGGCGAAGGAGACTCGCGGCGCCGTCCTGTTCTCTTTCCGTCGAAGCGAGCAGCTGCAAACCTGATAGGGCTGGGAGTTCGCGGCTTGCCCCTTCTCCCCGCCTGCGGGGAGAAGGTCGCGGCAGCGGGATGAGGGGCGGCAACGGACGGAGAGAGGGATATTAGGGACATCCCGATAGGGATAATGCCTAACGAACTACCCCTCGAGCGGGGTTTTTCGTCTCCGGATATCGGTCTATTTGCGCTGCATCCGCCTGCCGGCACCTTCTCGTCCCAAGTGGGGCGAAGGGGACTCGCGGCGCCGTCCTGTCCTCTTTCCCTCGAAGCGAGCAGCGGCCAGCAGGATGGGGCTGGGAGTTTCGCGGCTTGCCCCTTCTCCCCGCCTGCGGGGAGAAGGTCGCGGCAGCGGGATGAGGGGCGGCAACGGACGGAGAGAGGGATATTCAGCGCAAATAGACCGATATCCGGAGACGAAAAACCCCGCTCGAGGCGGGGTTCGTTAGGCATTATCCCTTATCGGGATGTCCCTTTCAGGCCGGGATCACGATCTCCCCGAGCTTCGTAAGTTCGGCGATGAATTGTTCCAGACGGGTCTTCTTCTCATCGCCGGCCCCTTCGAGTTCGGCGCGTGCCGCTTCGATGCGGTTCTCGAGAACCGTGGGATCCAGCTCGTCGACATGGACGGCGGATTCGGCCAAAAGCGTGCAGCCGGAAGGCAGGATGTCGGCAAAGCCGCCGAAGACGGCGTAACGTTCTGTCTTGCCGGCAGCCGTCTTCACCGCGACGACGCCCGGCTTGATGGTCGTCATGGTCGGCGCGTGATTGGCCATCACGGTCATCTCGCCCTCGGTCGCCGGAATGACGACTTCGGTCACCTTCTCCGAGACAAGCAGACGCTCGGGGGAAACAAGCTCAAAATTGAAACTTTCGGCCATGACCATTCACTTCTGGTGAGCGCGCCGCTGGTCGGCGGGCTGTGCACGTTCTCCGCCATCATTTGCCGCGGCGGGATGAAAGCCGTGGCGCGAAAACTCCGCGCCACGGTTCCTGATGCAGATCAGGCGGCTTCGGCAGCCAGCTTCTTGGCCTTCTCGACGGCTTCCTCGATGGAACCGACCATGTAGAAGGCGGCTTCCGGCAGGTGGTCGTACTCGCCGTTGACGAGGCCCTTGAAGCCCTTGATCGTG
The DNA here is from genome assembly GCF_054161295.1 of Ensifer sp. D2-11. Classification (NCBI taxonomy): domain Bacteria; kingdom Pseudomonadati; phylum Pseudomonadota; class Alphaproteobacteria; order Hyphomicrobiales; family Rhizobiaceae; genus Ensifer; species Ensifer sp. D2-11. Next base: position 3,557,465 of record NZ_CP096433.1, on the reverse strand, counting down.
TCTTCGAGCGCAACCAGCTTGCCCGGCGAGCCGGTGAAGACTTCGGCGACGAAGAACGGCTGCGACAGGAAACGCTCGATCTTGCGGGCGCGGGCGACGGCGATCTTGTCCTCTTCGGAAAGCTCGTCCATGCCCAGGATCGCGATGATGTCCTGCAGGGCCTTGTAGCGCTGCAGGGTCGACTGCACCTTGCGCGACACTTCGTAATGCTCTTCGCCGACGATCATCGGGTCCAGCATGCGCGAGGTCGAGTCGAGCGGATCCACGGCCGGGTAGATGCCCTTTTCGGCGATCGAGCGCGACAGAACCGTCGTCGCATCGAGGTGCGCGAACGAGGTCGCCGGTGCCGGGTCGGTCAAATCGTCGGCCGGAACGTAAATCGCCTGAACCGAGGTGATCGAGCCCTTGGTCGTGGTGGTGATGCGCTCCTGCATCTGGCCCATGTCGGTTGCCAGCGTCGGCTGATAGCCCACGGCCGAAGGAATACGGCCGAGCAGAGCCGACACTTCCGAGCCTGCCTGGGTGAAGCGGAAGATGTTGTCGACGAAGAAGAGAACGTCCTGGCCTTCGTCACGGAACTGTTCGGCGACCGTCAGGCCGGTCAGCGCGACGCGTGCGCGGGCGCCCGGCGGCTCGTTCATCTGGCCGTAGACGAGCGCGGCCTTGGAACCTTCGCCGCCGCCATGCTTGTTCACGCCGGACTCGATCATTTCGTGATAGAGGTCGTTGCCTTCGCGGGTCCGTTCACCGACGCCTGCGAAGACGGAGTAACCGCCGTGCGCCTTGGCGACGTTGTTGATCAGTTCCATGATCAGAACGGTCTTGCCGACGCCCGCGCCGCCGAAGAGGCCGATCTTGCCGCCCTTCGCATAGGGAGCGAGCAGGTCGACGACCTTGATGCCGGTGACGAGAATCTGCGCTTCCGTCGACTGGTCCACATAGGCCGGCGCTTCCTGGTGGATGGCGCGGCGGGCGGAAGTCTTCAGCGGGCCGGCTTCGTCGACCGGCTCGCCGATGACGTTCATGATGCGGCCGAGCGTTTCCTTGCCGACCGGAACCGCGATCGGGCCGCCCGTGTCGGCGACCTTCTGGCCGCGAACGAGACCTTCGGTCGAGTCCATGGCGATCGTGCGGACGGAGTTTTCGCCGAGATGCTGCGCAACTTCGAGAACGAGGCGGTTGCCGTTGTTGTCGGTTTCCAGCGCGTTCAGGATCTGCGGGAGCTGGCCTTCTTCGAATGCGACGTCGACGACGGCGCCGATGACCTGCGTCACGCGACCGACAGCACCCGTAGCCGCAACGACTGTCTTGGCGGAAGCTGCCTTCTTCGGAGCAGCCGGCTTCTTCGCCGCTGCGGTTTCTTTCGGGGTAGCTGCCTTAGCCATAATTCTTACCCTCTTCTCGTAACCTTAGAGCGCTTCCGCGCCAGAGATGATTTCAATGAGTTCCTTGGTGATCTGCGCCTGCCGCTGACGGTTGTAGCTGAGCGTCAGCTTGTCGATCATCTCACCCGCATTGCGCGTCGCATTGTCCATGGCACTCATCTTCGCGCCCATTTCACCCGCGACGTTCTCGAGCAGGGCCCGGAAGATCTGCACGGAGATATTGCGCGGAATGAGATCGCTCAGGATCGCTCCGGCTTCCGGCTCGTATTCGTAGATCGCCGATGCGCCCTCGCCTTCGGCAGCGGCCACTTCGCCGGCCGATGCCGGGATGAGCTGCTGGGCGGTCGGGATCTGCGAAATGACGGACTTGAACTCGGAGTAGAACAGGGTGCAGACGTCGAACTCGCCCTTGTCGAAGAGCTCGATGACCTTGTGGCCGATCCGGTCCGCGTTCTCAAAACCGATCTTCTTGACTTCACGCAGGTCGACACGGTCGATGATCAGCGACGCGAAGTCGCGCCGAAGCATATCGAAGCCCTTCTTGCCGACGCAGATGATCTTGACCGTCTTGCCCTGGGCCAGAAGCTTGCGCACATGGTCGCGGGCAAAGCGGGCGATCTGCGAGTTGAAGCCGCCGCAAAGGCCGCGCTCGGCCGTGCACACGATCACCAGGTGCGTGTCGTCCCTGCCGGTTCCCGTCATCAGCCGCGGCGCGCTGTCGTCCGCACCGACCGCCTGGGCGATATTGGCGAGAACGGCAGCCATGCGCTGCGAATAGGGCCGGGCGGCCTCGGCCGCCTCCTGCGCACGCCGAAGCTTCGCCGCGGCGACCATCTTCATCGCCTTGGTGATCTTCTGCGTCGCCTTGACGGAGGCGATCCGGTTCTTCAGATCCTTAAGTGAAGGCATCCGTTGTCCGTCCTAGTTGAGGTCCGCTCAGGCGAAGGATTTGGCGAAGCTGTCGATTGCGCCCTTCAGCTTGGCCTTGGTGTCGTCCGAGATAGCCTTTTCCGTACGGATGGTATCCAGAACGGCCTTGCCTTCCGAACGCAGGTAGGAAAGGAGACCGTGCTCGAACTTGCCGACGTCGCTGACCGGCAGCTTGTCGAGATAGCCGTTGACGCCGGCGAAGATGACCGCGACCTGCTCTTCCGTCTTCAGCGGCGAGAACTGCGGCTGCTTCAGGAGTTCGGTCAGGCGGGCACCGCGGTTGAGCAGACGCTGCGTCGCGGCATCGAGGTCCGAGCCGAACTGTGCGAAGGCCGCCATTTCGCGGTACTGGGCGAGCTCGCCCTTGATCGAACCGGCGACCTGCTTCATCGCCTTGATCTGGGCGGAGGAGCCGACGCGCGAAACCGACAGACCGACGTTAACGGCCGGGCGGATACCCTGGTAGAACAGGTCGGTTTCAAGGAAGATCTGGCCGTCGGTGATCGAGATCACGTTGGTCGGAATGAACGCGGACACGTCGTTGCCCTGCGTCTCGATGACCGGCAGAGCCGTCAGCGAGCCGGCGCCACGCTCGTCGGAGAGCTTGGCGGCGCGCTCCAGGAGGCGCGAATGCAGGTAGAAGACGTCGCCCGGATAGGCTTCACGGCCCGGAGGGCGGCGCAGCAGCAGCGACATCTGACGGTAGGCGACGGCCTGCTTGGAAAGGTCGTCATAGCCGATCAGGGCGTGCTTGCCGTTGTCGCGGAAATATTCGCCCATCGCGCAGCCGGCGAAGGGAGCCAGATACTGCATCGGCGCCGGGTCGGAAGCGGTGGCAGCGACGATGATCGAGTACTGCAGGGCGCCGCGCTCTTCGAGCACCTTGACGAACTGGGCAACGGTCGAGCGCTTCTGGCCGATAGCGACATAGACGCAATAGAGCTTATCCCCTTCCGGGCCATTGTCGTGAATGGCTTTCTGGTTGAGGATCGTATCGAGAATGATCGCGGTCTTGCCGGTCTGGCGGTCGCCGATGACGAGCTCGCGCTGACCGCGGCCGACCGGGATGAGGGCGTCGATGGCCTTGAGGCCGGTCGACATCGGCTCATGGACCGACTTGCGCGGAATGATGCCGGGCGCCTTGACGTCGACGCGGGCGCGCTGCTTGGCATTGATCGGGCCCTTGCCGTCGATCGGATTGCCGAGCGCATCCACGACGCGGCCGAGCAGCTCCGGACCTACGGGAACGTCCACGATGGCGCCGGTCCGCTTGACCGTGTCGCCTTCCTTGATGTCCCGGTCCGAGCCGAAGATAACCACACCGACATTGTCGGCTTCGAGGTTCAGCGCCATGCCGCGAATTCCGCCCGGGAATTCGACCATCTCGCCTGCCTGGACGTTGTCGAGGCCGTAGACGCGGGCGATACCGTCACCGACGGAAAGCACCTGGCCGACTTCGGAAACTTCCGCTTCCTGGCCGAAATTTTTGATCTGATCTTTAAGAATTGCGGAAATTTCCGCGGCGCGGATATCCATCAGCCGACCTCTTTCAGTGCAAGCTTAAGGGTAGAGAGTTTGGTGCGAAGGGAGGTGTCAATCTGGCGGGACCCGACCTTGACGATCAGACCTCCAAGAATAGACGGGTCGACGGTGACGTTTACCGCCACGTCTTTGCCGGTGACGCCTTTCAGCGCCGCCTTCAATTCGATTTCCTGCGCCAGCGTCAGCGCATGTGCCGACGTGACGTCGGCGGTGATTTCGCCCTTGTGGCGGGCAGCGAGCAGACGGAACGCCTTGATGATGCCCGGCAGCACGAAGAGGCGGCGATTGCGCGCGACGACCTTCAGGAAGTTGCCGACCAACCCGGAGAAGCCGAACTTCTCGACGAGGGCGGAAATCGCCTTGAACTGGTCGTCGGCGGAAAAGACCGGGCTTACGATCAGCCGCTTCAGATCGTCGCTGCCGTCGATCAGCGCCTGGATGCGCGTCAGATCGGCACCGACCGCTTCGATCGACCCGGCGTCAAGGGCAAGCTCGAAAAGCGAGGAGGCATATCTTTCTGCAACACCGGAAATGAGCTGGGATGTGTCTGCCACGGGCACAAGCTTCTCTCAAAATCATCCAGGAATGTCAGGACCGGCGAACCGTCGACCTAACATCTTGAATTTGCTGCAATAACTCGCAGGATATCGAGGCCGGTCGACCCACTTCCCCCGCAGTTCGCGGTTCGTCTAGCATAGGATGTTTGGACTCGCAACACGCCAACGGCAGGAATGCGGCATTACCCGGCCGGTTCGGCCGAATTTTGCCGTAAATAGTGTCGCAGGCCCTTGTCGGCGGTCAGATCAGCCCGAAAACATAGGCGAGCGGCAGGATCGCGAGCGCCGCCTGGACCAGGAGCGCGAGCCAGTTGAAGAGGGTCGCGCCGTTGTCGCTCATGATCGACAGGATGCGACCGAACGCCGCGAGCGCGAAAGCCGCGCCGACGGCGAGATAGACCATCGGCTGGGCAAGCAGGATGGCGCCGAGGCCCAGGCCCAGATGCATGCCGCCCATGGTGGAGCGGGCCTCCGCCAGTCCTCCCCGCCGCCCCTCGGCGATGCCGATCCCGGCGGCACGAAAGGTCAGGCGCGGCGCAAAGAGCATGACGAGCCCGATCAGCGCCGCGAGCGCGGCCGCACAAAAGGCCAGCAGTTCCCCGGTTTCCGTCGGTATGTAGAACTCCATCGCCGTCCCCGCCCGTTGCTGTGGACCCTCCGCCGCGCGCCGAGCCGACGCAGTGCGTGGAAGAGGTCTAGCCTATGTCCTTCCGGATGTGAATCGGTCGAAGGACGAAGTTCCGACAGTGATCACAGAAAACTCTGCGGATCGATGTCGAGCTGGACGCTGACCGATCCGCGCTCCTTGGGACCGGCGGCGATCATCGCCCGGACGAAGGACTGCATGTCGCTGTTGCGCCGCCCGTGGACGAGAAGCCGGAAGCGATGCCGGCCGCGGATAAGCGCGAGCGGCGCTTCCGCCGGTCCGAGGATCGCGATGCCGTCGACGCGCGGCGCGGCATTGCGCAGTCCGCGGGCGTGGCCCTCGGCATCGCCGCGCGTATCGGCCGAAACGATGACCGAGGCGAGCCGGCCGAAAGGAGGCAGCACCGCCCTTTCCCGCTCATGGATCTCGCGTTCGTAGAAAGCGTCGGAATCGCCGGACACGATCGCCTGCATGACCGGATGCTGCGGCTGATAGGTCTGCAGAAGGCCGAGGCTCTTGAGGCCCGTCCGCCCGGCACGTCCCGTCACCTGTGAAAGGAGCTGGAACGTCCGTTCCGCAGCGCGAGGGTCGCCATTGGCAAGACCCAGATCCGCATCGACGATGCCGACCAGGGTCATGTTCGGGAAGTTGTGCCCCTTGGCGACGAGTTGCGTGCCGATGACGATGTCCGCCTCCCCGCGGGCGATTGCCTCGAGCTCCAGCCGCAGCCGCTTGACCCCCATCAGATCGGAGGAGAGCACGATGGTGCGCGCGTCGGGAAAGTGCCGCTCGACCTCTTCGGCGATGCGCTCGACCCCGGGGCCGCAGGCAACGAGATGATCGAGCGTGCCGCATTCCGGGCAGGCTTCCGGAGTCCGTTCAGAGTAGCCGCAGTGATGGCACTGGATCTGGCCGCGGAAGCGGTGCTCGACCAGCCAGCTCGAGCAATCCGGGCATTGGAAGCGATGGCCGCATACGCGGCAGAGCGTCAGCGGTGCGTAGCCGCGCCGGTTCAGGAACAGGAGCGCCTGCTCGCGCCGGCCGATCGTCTTGCCGATCTGGTTCACGAGCACCGGCGAGAGAAAGCCGCCGCGTTCCGGCGGATGGCGGCGCATGTCGACTATGCCGAGATCCGGGAGCGCCGCATCGCCGAAGCGGGTGGGCAGATGGATCGGCCGGTAGCGCCCCACCTCGCCGTTCACCCGGCTCTCGACCGAAGGCGTGGCGGAGACGAGCACGACCGGAAAGTTGCCGATCCGCCCGCGCACCACGGCCATATCGCGCGCATTATAGAAGACACGGTCCTCCTGCTTGTAGGCGGGGTCGTGCTCCTCGTCGACGATGATGAGGCCGAGATCCTCGAAAGGCAGGAACAGCGCCGAGCGGGCACCGGCGACGACGCGCACCTGGCCCGTCGTCACCTGCCGCCAGACCTTTTCCCGCATGCGCGGCGCGAGATCGGAGTGCCACTCCGCGGGCTTCGCGCCGAAGCGGTCCTGGAAGCGTTCGAGGAAGCTTGCGGTCAGCGCGATCTCCGGCAACAGGATCAGGACCTGCTTGCCGGCGCGCAACGTCGCCGCTATCGCCTCGAAATAGACCTCCGTCTTGCCGGAACCGGTGATGCCGTCGATCAGCGATACCGAGAATTTCCGCTCCTCGACAGCCGCCAGAAGATCCGCAGCCGCCTGCTTCTGCGGGCCTTCGAGGCGCGGCGCGGCGAAAGCCGGATCCGGCGCGGCGACGACGGGCGGCGGCGGCATGAAGACGGTTTCGAACACGCCCTGCGACGTCAGGCCGTCGATGACGCTGGACGAGACCCCGGCGGCATGGGCAAGCCCCGAGCGGGTCCAGGAAAGCCCGTCGCTCGCCGTGGCGAGGACGCGCTCGCGCGCCGCAGTCATCCGTTCCGGCCGCATCTCGGTCAGGCGCAGGGCTTCCACCATCGGCTCCGGATCGAAGGCGGTCGGCGCCCGGAGCGCCATCCGGACGACGAGGCCAGGCGGCGTCAGCGTATAGGCGGCCACCCAATCGAGAAAGGCGCGCATGTCCGGGCCGAGCGGCGGGCAGTCGAAGACCTTCTCGATCTGCTTCAGCTTCTTCGGATCGACGCCGCCGTCGTCTTCGCCGTCCCAGACGACGCCGACGACGAAACGGGGGCCGAGCGGCACCTGCACGATCGATCCCGGCTCGACCGCCATGCCGTCGGGCACCGCGTAGGAATAGGCCCTCGGCGCCGGCATGGGCACCAGGACGGGCACCACCCGGCGGTCGAGTACGGGGCCGAATAAATCGGTTGAATCAAGAGTCATTTTGCCGTGACCTTGCCACCGCTTTCAGTTAAAGAAAACTCGCAGCGAACCGCTGCCTTGCAGAAAGCAGGGTTTGTCACGGTTCCAACCGAGTTTCAACGCGCGCGATATCCGCCATGGAATTTCCTGCTGCGGAGATGCGCCCGAAACGGCTGAGTGCCAAAGGAAGACTCCGATGAAATTTTTCGTTGATACCGCCGATGTGAAGGACATCCGGGAACTGAACGATCTCGGCCTGCTCGACGGCGTCACCACCAATCCGTCATTGATCCTGAAGGCGGGCCGCGACATCGTCGAGGTTACCAAGGAAATCTGCTCGATCGTCGAAGGACCGGTGTCGGCCGAAGTGACCGCGACCGAATACAGCGCGATGATGAAGGAAGCGGCCGCACTTTCGAAGATCGCCGACAACATCTGCATCAAGCTGCCGCTGACGCTCGACGGCCTCAAGGCCTGCAAGGCGCTGACCTCGGACGGCCACCAGACCAACGTGACGCTGTGCTTCTCGGCAAACCAGGCGCTGCTCGCCGCCAAGGCCGGCGCGACCTTCGTCTCGCCGTTCATCGGCCGCCTCGACGATATCGCTGTCGACGGCATGGACCTGATCCGCGAAATCCGCCAGATCTTCGACAATTACGGCTACGAGACCGAGATCCTCGCCGCCTCGGTGCGCACGGTCAACCACGTGAAGGAAGCCGCCCTCATCGGCGCCGACGTCGTCACCGCGCCGCCGGCAACGCTGAAGGCCTTGGTCAAGCACCCGCTGACCGACAAGGGCCTCGAAATGTTCCTCGCCGATTGGGCCAAGACCGGCCAGAAGATCGCCTGACTTTAATGGCATGGAGTGGAAAGGGCCTCGCAGCGATGCGGGGCCCTTTCGTTTCGCCCGTTTGCTGACCGCGAAAGCCCTCATTCCAGCCGATGTTCGAGAAATCCGCGATAGAGGCCAATCACTGCCTCGAAGTGGTCATGGTAGAGCAACTGCCCGGCATTGGGCAGCGTTACGACCGGAACGCCGCCCAGCGATTGCGCCAGGGCGCGCACGTCAGTGGCGGAGTGTATGAAATCCTGCGCACCGTGAAGAAAGATCGTACGGCAGCCCGGTGCCGGGAAACCGCTCCAGTCGGGTAAGGCTTGATGATAGAAGTCGTGCTTGATCGATTGCACCGACGAGGTGAAGAACTTGCGCAGCCGTTCGCCGCCGAAGGGCGCTCTCTATTCGGCACCGATGATGGCCACATCGGCCAGGTTGGGTCGATAAACGCTTAAGAGCAGCTGTTTCAGCGTTTCCGGCCGACGGATGCGCCGCACATAGAAATCCATGAGCCGTGAGTAGACGTGCCATTGGTTCATCGAGAGAGTGAACAGGCCGGACCGCAGCCGCCCCGCCGTGGTACGCGATGTCGTCGGCTTCACGGTGGCGCCCACGAAAGCCAAGGAAGCAACGCGATCGGGATGACGGCGGGCATATTCCAATCCATAGGCCGTTCCGCTGATGCAGGCCATGATATCTGCCTGCTCGCCGCAGAAATGCCTGCGAGCGAGATCAATCCCCTCACAGGCGTGGTCGAGATGAGCGGAGACTCCCAGTGCAACCGTTTCCTGCGACATCGCGCCATGGCGCAACGGGACGATCAGGCGCAGGGCGACGGTATCGAGCGCCCCGAGATCCCCGTTCCTGAAGTCAGGCAGAACCATGGGATGCAGCATCACGACGGGCCGCCCACCGATCGGCCCTATCTCCACGAAGCGGTGGCTCCGACCGGCCCGGCTGCGCAGGCGCAAGGTCCGCGCTCCGGGCGCGAACTCCCGCAGCAGATCGTCGAAGTAGTCGTCCTGCGATACGCCCGTACCGGAAAACGAAGCAATCTCGAGGAAGACGCGCGAGAGCGCCCTGCCGGCGATCTCCGCCTGCGAACCGCCGCCAAGCTTGCGGGCGAGAGACTTGAACTGCGAGCGCTTCGTCTCATGGCTGACACCATCGAGAGTCGCGGCCGCGGCCAGGTTGAAACCGCAGACAAGTTGCTTCAGGAGGCGTTGCTCCGAAGGGTAGAGCGTCAGGCCACCGGTAACCTCGCCCGCGGCATCGAAAAGGGTTGAATCCCTCAAGACGATGAGGCGGGCAGGACGTTCGCTGCCGCCGGGCACGAACAGCGCCAGGCCATCGTCGAGAAGAATCCCGCCGCGCAGTTCCCCTTGCCGGTTCAGCGCATGGGTGAGGTCCCGCCACAGCGCGCTGTGCCGGTCTGCCTGTTTCAGCGGATGCGGAACGCGGCCGGTAAGCTGGCAATCGATGATCTGCCATGCCCCGGCCGGATCGCCCGGATCGCTCCGCCCGGACCCCACGCTCTTCAGGAAGGAACCGGTCAGCCCATCCTGCAGCGTACCCAATGCATGCGCCAGTGCTTCCGTCAGTTCTTCCGATGCCGCGTCGTCCACTTCGCCCCTCCCGTGTCTGCCAACCCATAGGCCCGGCAACAAAATCAAGCACTCACCCATTTGGGTGATTGCCTCAACAGGACCCGCCCGTAAGGTCCGTATAGCTAAGTTTCTCTCCAGAGAGAACAAATTAGCCCGGTAGAAACACCAAAGTGCAATTTCGGCATGCGCCGATCGGAAAGGGCATTCTCTATTGCAGTTTTGCCTCCTTGATTGGAGGTAATACTACAGGAATAGGCAACACATTGAGGGGCACTGGAATGAATTCTTCGGTTACAGTCAGATTTTCGGTTCTGTTGGCAGCGTCACTGGCACTGGCCGGCTGCGGAGGAGGCTCCGGCGGTCCAGGCGGTCCAGGCGGTTCAGGCGTTCCAGGCGGGACGACCAACTTCACGAAGTTTCCGCTCGAAACGGGCAAGACCACGACTTTAAAAGGAAACGGCCGGGAAGCCACCGTTACGAAAAGCGGTGCCGTCTCCGCGTTTGGCGCTTCCGCTCCTTTGGAAGCGGAGTTGGCGAGGGACGCGACGAGTGGCGACATCAGCTCGACTACCTTGAAGACGGCGACCACGACGAAAACCTGGGACCACACCAATTCCGAGCTCGCCTATTCCCAAAACGGAAAGCTTGTGATCGCCAGCGCCGAGGACGACAGCGGCAGCATCGGTTTCGCCGATCCGGAAAAGAACGGGTTCGCCTATCAGACCTATGGCGGCTGGGTCGACGAAAAGGGCGGCCGTTTGGGGGCCTTCAGCCTCGGCAGCGAAACGGCCAAGGCGGATGTTCCCACCAGTTCAACCGCGACGTTCAAAGGAACGGCGGGCGGCATCTACGTCGACACGGTCGGCTATGACGTCATGAGCGCGGACGCCGCATTGGATGTCGACTTCGGCGACAATACGGCCAGGTTCAGGACCAACAACACCAGGCTCGAAGCGGGCGGCACGGCTGCCAACCTCGACATGTCCGGCAAGCTCGATATCGCAGCCGGCGGTCTCTCCGGCAATATCGCTACTGCCGACCAGTCGATGTCCGGCACGGTAGACGGCCGCTTCTACGGATCGGGCGCTCAAGAAGTCGGCGGCACCTTCGACTTGAAGGGAAACAACGCGACGATGGTTGGCGGCTACGGCACCGTCAAGCAGCCATGATTCGCATCGGGTTCATGGCCGGGATGCTCATCGCAGGCGTGGCGACGAACTCGGCCGCCGCCACGCCTGCCGAGATCGACGCCAGGTTCAAGCAAGCCCTGGCCGAAGCCGGCGCCGGTCGGCCGGACAGCGCGATACGAAGCCTCCGCCTCCTTGTAACTGAGACGGCGGCACCCCGTATCAAACTCGAACTGGCGCGGTTACTCCTGCGCACCGGCGACAATGCCGGTGCGCTTGCATTGTTTCGACAGGTCTATCTGGAAAAAGCCACGCCACAAAAGGTTCGGCGCAACATTCTTCCCTTTATCGAGCAGGCTGAACTGCGCGTGCTGCGCATCCGTTATGGCGCCAGAATCATTACGGACAGCAACCCGTCCAAGGTTGGGGAGGGCGGCACGGTCTATTTCAACGGCATTCCGCTGGAGTATCAACCGCCGGCCCGGAAAGAAGTGTCCTACGGGATAGAACCGTGGTTTTCCGCCGAGAAACTCTGGCAGAACGGTTACCTGACAAAGTTCCAACTGTCGGCGAGGCTCTTCGAGGACGACGAGCTGCGAGCGGGCCATCTTCAGCTTGCAGTCGGCAAGCAGATCACGACCCTGGCCGGCCTCTTCGTCCAAGCGAACCTCGATACCGGCATCGCCCGGCCGAACTCCTATGTGCTGCCCACCATCGAATCGTGGAAACGCTTCCGGCTTTCCGACACGGCGGGTGCCGGGCTTGGCGGCCAGGCCGGATACATGTTTTCGCGAGAGGCCGACGTCTCCGGACCATTCCACCGAGCCTATGTTTTCGGGGACTGGACATTCCAGCCAAACGCGACCGTGTTCGGCAAGTTGTCGGCAGAAACGCTCAACAGTCGGAACGATTACTACAGCTATATTTCGACAAAGGTCGATTTCGGCGTCAATTTCAGTGTCGCCGACATACAGCTGACGCCGCAAGTGAGCTGGAAGCAAACGCGTTTCGCCGAATACAGCCCCTTCTGGGGCAACCGGCGTAGAGATGCAACGGTAAGGCCCGAGATAGCCTTGTCGGCCGAACGGCTGGAGTGGAACGGTATCCGCCCGGAGGTGAGCGTCTTCTATGAGAAGCGCAGCAGTAATGTCGGCATCTACGATTATGATCAGTTTGGCGGCTATGTGAATTTGCGCAAGCTTTTCTGACGGCGTCCGCACGGCGGATGAAGGGGCGTCCTTATTCGTCTTCCTCGTCGATCATGCCGGTAAGCCGCATACCCTCGATCCAGGTGGCCCCGTCCCTGCGGATCACCCGGCGGGGCCGGACGCCGCACCGCTCCTGAACGAGTGCCGCCAGTCTTTCGGAATGGGTGACGATCCATATCTGGCTTTCGCGCGCGGCGCTGGCGACCATGGCGGCCAGGGCCGGCAGCATATCGGGATGAAGACTGGTCTCCGGTTCGTTCAGCGCGATGAACCTGGGACGGCGATAGGATAAAAGCGCAGCCGCCAGCGCCAGGAAGCGCATCTGCCCGTCCGAAAGCTCGCGGGGCGAAAACAACCGGTGCGGAAAGTCAGGAAAGACCAGGGAGAAATCGGCGTATTGACCAGGTTCAGGAACCGCGAGACGGGCGCCTGCAAAGGCGTCGGCAATCGCGCGATCGAGATCGACCGTATCCTGTCTCGTGTGCCGAAGCGTCGCGAAGACGGCGGCCATGTTGAAGCCGGTCTCGTCCAGCAGCGGCGCGGTGATCGCGAGACAGGGCATTCGCAGCGGCGATTCGCGGTCGGTGCGAAAGCCGTGAAAGAACCGCCATTGGTCGACCGCCCGGCGGAAGTCCCCGATCTCCGGATAGTGGCCGGCATCGCCGAGCAACGAAATGGCCGTTTCCGATGTCATCGCCTGTTCCGGATAGTCCACCATCCGGCCGCCCTCGCCGCGCACGAAGATACCGGGGCCGGTACGCTTCATCACCGGAACCGGGCGCCGGCCCGTCTCGATCGTGAGCTCCTCCTCCTTGACCTGCGGCTCATGAGCGAAACCCGCCGCCCCTTTTGGCGGGCGGAACCCCGCCTCGATCCGGTAGCGGAAGGTGATCGCTCGCTCCTCGTCGATCAGTTCGGCGTCCAGGCGAATACGCGCCGGCTTGCCGACGCGTTGCGGGCCGCTCCAGATAGCGGACACCATGCCGCCTTCTTCGGCGATCTCGCGGGCGAGATGGCCTCGCACGGCAGCCTGAACCAGCTGCAGGGCACGATAGAGGTTGGACTTCCCGACGCCGTTCTCTCCGATGAACAGATTGACGCCGGCCAAATCCATACGGATCGAGCGCAGCGACCGGTAGTTCTCGGCGAACATCGAGCGAAGCATCATGGTGACGGCTTAGCCCGCTACAACCGCCCTGGCAGACAGCTCGAACGCCGCGTCGCTGTCGGCAGCCAGTGCGTGTACCGTATGACGTTCCAGCGCACGTGTCACTTCCATCGGATCGCCGTCGAGCGCGTCCGCCGGAATGAGATTGCCGATCCGGAAGTCGAAGCGGTCGCCCTTCTTGTTCAGGAGTTCGTGGAACACCGTCATGTCGCGCAGTTCCGTCGACCATTTGGCGAACCAGTAGAAGAGGCCGGAATTGCGCGCGCTCATATGCACCGGCAGGATCGGCAGGCCGTATTTGCGTGCGAAGCCGACCGCCGAGCTCTTCCAGGGGCGCTCGTTGAGGCGTCCCTCGGCCCAGTAGGCGATGCGGCCGGAGGGGAAGAGCACGGTCGCCTTGCCCTCCTCGATTGCCCTGTTCGTGACCTGCAGCGTTTCGCGCGCCTTCAGCTTCGACTTGTACTCCTCCCGCCATTCGACCGGGATGACCATCTCGACGAAACGCGGATTGACGCGGATCGCGTCGCGGTTCGCAAAGAACATCATGTCCGGCCGCCGGCTCTTCAGGAGATCGAAGACGGCGATGCCGTCGGCGATCCCCGTCGGGTGGTTGCTGACGAGCAGGAACCCGCCCTTCTCGGGAATACGCTCCGGCTTGTCGGCGCGGATCTCGAGATCGAGAAGCGAACTCAGATGCTCGAAGGCCTGGAAGCCCGGCATATTGGCGACGGCATTGGCGAACTCGATCGCCTTGCGGTAGTTGAGCAGCGTGTAGAGAAAGGGCCGCATTGCGGGCCACAGGGGATGGCGGACGATCTTCTGGCCGCGCTCCGCTATCAGCGTATCGACGATATGGCCGGGACGCCCTTGCGAGACCAGCGCAACCGCCTCTGCAAAATGCGCCAGAGCGCTCGCCGAATCACGTCTCGACATTGTCCCATCCGCTGTTGCTGGCCGAACATTGCAGTTCAATATGATCGAACAATGACAAATTCCAAGGGGCCGCCGCAGCAAACTTCAGCACGTTAGCAAAAACATAACACGCCCGATGCGATGCTCCGAGCCTGGATCAGCGAGCTCACCGCGCTGATGAAACCGCCGGGCCCGATGATGAACGAACTTCTTGCGATAGGCCATCCGGAAGTGATGGCGGAACGAAGGCGCTGGCTTGCGAGCCTCGCCGAGGAACGCCGGTTGTCCGAAAAGACGGTCGACGCCTATGAGCGCGACACGCGGCAGTTCCTGACGTTCCTGACCGGGCACCTCGCGGGGCCGCCGCGGCTCTCGGATATTCGCGCCCTGCGCCCGGCGGATCTGCGCGGCTTCCTGGCGCAGCGCCGCAAGGGCGGGGCCGGCGCGCGCACGCTCGGCCGCGGGCTGGCAGGTCTGCGTTCCTTCCTGCGCTATCTCGAGAGAAACGGGCTCGCCAATGCGGCGGGCGCAGGGGCGGTGCGGTCCCCGAAGCAGCCGAAGTCCCTCCCCAAGGCATTGACCGACCGGGAGGCCCTGAAGGTCGTCACGGCGGACGCGCAACTGGCCGAGGAACCCTGGATCGCGGCGCGCAACGCCGCAGTGCTGACATTGCTCTATGGCTGCGGCCTGCGGATAGCGGAGGCGCTGGACCTGACCCCTGCCGATTTCTCAGGACCGGTCACGTCGCTCAGGGTCACCGGAAAGGGCGGCAAGACACGGATCGTGCCGATGATCGCGGCCGCCGCGGAAGCGGTCGAGACCTATCGGAAGCTCTGCCCCTACCATATCGAGCCCGAAGAGCCGATTTTCCGCGGCGCTCGCGGCGCGAAGCTCCAGCCGGCGATCATCCAGCGCGAGATGCAGAAGCTGCGCGCCGCACTCGGCCTGCCGGATTCGGCGACGCCGCACGCGCTGCGCCACTCTTTCGCGACGCATCTTCTGGCAGGCGGAGGGGATCTCCGCACCATCCAGGAACTGCTCGGCCATGCCAGCCTGTCGACGACGCAGGTCTATACCGGCGTCGATTCGGCGCGGCTCCTGGAAATCTACGACCGTGCCCACCCGCGCGCCTAAGATCCGACGCGCCCAAAATCCGACGTGCCCAAAATCCGACGTGCCCAAAATCCGACGTGCTTGACGGTTAACCAAGCGCGTTAAGGAACCCGTGACCGCGGGGGAGTAGGGTTCCGCCAGAGCGCTCCCAGGAAAAGTGTGCAGCGGTTTTCCGTCCGGAAGTGCGCAGCTTCAAAGAGTTAGAGCGCATCTGCGTTTCAATGAAACGCTGACATGCTCTAAATGCGGGGGGCACCCATGAACACTTTCACCGGACCGGTCCGCGATCTGGCGGCCAAGGCGGCAGACGGCCTGCTGTGGCTGATCGCGATGTTGAATGCACTGACGGCAGCAAGCCTCCTTGCCGCCCTGCTTTATGTGTCGGATGCACGCGCGGAAGAAGTCGATTGCGCCGGCAGCAACATCTTGACCGGCCTCGAACTCTCGGACCCGGCCCGCCTGGCGGCGCTGCGCGCGGAAGCGGCGGCGGTGCCCAACGGAAAGGGCCTGCTTTGGAAAATCGAAGGCCACGGACAGGCGCCCTCCTTCCTGCTCGGCACCATGCATGTCACCGATCCTCGCGTACTGGCGATGCCCGGCGGCGCGACGGAAGCCTTCGCAAGGGCTGAGACCGTGATCGTCGAATCCGACGAGATCGTCGACCAGAACAGGGCAACCGCTGCGATCATGATGCAGCCCGAACTGACCATGTTCACCGGCGACAAGACGATCAACGACTTCCTGAAGCCGGAGGACCGCGCGCTTCTCGAAAACGGCCTCAAGGCGCGCGGCATCCCCCTGCCGCTCGTCACCAAGATGAAGCCCTGGATGATCGCCAGCTTCGTGGCCCTGCCGGCCTGCGAATTCTCGCGCAAGGCGGCCGGTGCCTCCTTCCTCGACAAGAAGCTCGCCGAGGACGCGGTGAAGGAGGGCAAGACGCTCAAGGGGCTCGAAACGCTGGTCGAGCAGCTATCGGCGATGGATTCGCTGCCGGTCGAGTTGCATCTCAAGGCGCTGATCGAAACGCTTGCTCTCGGCAAGACGATGGACGACGTGATGACGACGACCACCGATCTCTACCTCTCCGGCGAGACGGGCACGATCATGCCGATGATGAAACTCGTCTCCGCCGGGCTGTCGTCCGACGACGCCGGCTACGCCGAATTCGAGCAGCGCATCATCATCGATCGCAACAGGATCATGGCAGATCGCGCCGCGCCCCTCCTGAAGGGCGGCGGCGCCTTCATGGCCGTCGGCGCGCTCCACCTTCCCGGCAGGGAAGGCCTCGTCGAACTCCTGCGTCAGCAGGGGTTCACGGTAACGCGGGTGGAATGATCGGCCGGTCGATGCGGTGAGAATGCCCCTCATCCGGCTGCCGCCACCTTCTCCCCGCAGGCGGGGAGAAGGGATATGCCGCGCCCGCTCGCTCCCTCGGGCGGGCAGTGAATGCGGGGTTCAGTTGGCGCCGCTTGTCCCTTCTCCCCGCCTGCGGGGAGAAGGAGCCGGCAGGCGGATGAGGGGCAGCGCCGCCCTCCAATAATCACATGTGGATCGGCTTGAAGAAGGTGGAAAGCGCCGCTTCCTTTACCGCCTCCGACATCGTCGGATGGGCGTGGCAGGTGCGGCCGAGGTCCTCCGACGATCCGCCGAATTCCATCAGCACCGCGATCTCGTGGATCATTTCGCCGGCGCCGAAGCCGATGATGTGGCCGCCGAGCACGCGGTCGGTCTCCTTGTCCGCGAGAATCTTCACGAAACCGTCCGTCTGAAGCATGGCGCGGGCGCGGCCATTGGCGGTGAAGGGGAACTTGCCGATCTTGTAGGCGACGCCCGCAGCCTTCAGCTCTTCCTCGGTCTTGCCGACGGAGGCGACCTCGGGCTGGGTGTAGACAACGCCCGGAATGACGTCGTAGTTCACGTGGCCGGCCTGACCTGCGATGATCTCCGCCACGGCGACACCTTCATCCTCGGCCTTGTGCGCCAGCATCGGCCCACGCACCACGTCGCCGATCGCGTAGACGCCGGCAATGCTCGTCTGAAAATGCCGGTCGATCTCCACGCGGCCACGCGAATCGAGGACGACGCCCGCCTTGGCGAGACCCAAGCCGTCCGTCGAGGGCTTGCGACCGGTAGCGATGAGCACGACTTCGGCATCGAGCGTAGTGGCCTCGCCGCCCTTAACGGGCTCGAAGGTGACCTTGGCACCGTCGCCCGATTTCACGACGCCCGTCACCTTGGCGCCGAGCTTGAAGTCGATGCCCTGCTTGGTCAGCATCCGCTGAAGCTGCTTGGCGACTTCGCCGTCCATGCCGCCGAGAATCGTGTCGAGGAATTCGACCACGGTCACCTTGGCGCCGAGGCGCGCCCAGACCGAGCCGAGCTCGAGGCCGATGACGCCGCCGCCGACGACGATCATGCTCGCGGGGACCTTTTCGAGCGCGAGCGCCCCGGTCGAGGAGACGATGGTCTTTTCGTCGAACGCGACCTCCACGCCCGGGATGCCGGCGACATCCGAGCCGGTGGCGATGACGACGTTCTTCGCCTCGAGCACCTGCTCCTCACCCTTTTCGTTCGTGACCGAGACCTTGCCCTGGCCGAGAACCTTGCCGGTGCCCTGGAAGCCATCGATCTTGTTCTTCTTGAAGAGGAAGGAGACGCCGTCGACGTTGGACTTAACGGTCGCGTCCTTGTGGGCCATCATCTTCTGAAGGTTGAGCTTCGGGTTTGCGACCTCCACACCCAGCGCCTCCAGGCCGTGCTGAGCCTGATGGAACATCTCGGAAGCATGCAGCAGCGCCTTGGAGGGGATGCAGCCGACATTCAGGCATGTGCCGCCATAGGTGCTGCGCTTCTCGACCACGGCAACCTTCATGCCGAGCTGCGCCGCCTTGATGGCGCAGACATAGCCGCCGGGGCCGCTTCCGATAACGATGAGATCATAGGCCATTTGATAATCCTTCTTGGGAGGACAGTCTTGGGAGGGCTACCGCCCGCCGCTGACGGTGAGAATGGTTCCCGTCACGTAAGTCGCCTTGTCGGACAGGAGATAGAGAATTGCATCGGCAACCTCACCGGCCGTTCCGGGCCGCTGCATCGGGATCGTGGGTGCGAGGTCGCGGGCGCGGTTGGGCAGCCCGCCGGAGGCATGAATTTCCGTATCGATGATGCCGGGCCTGACCGCGTTCACGCGTATGCCCTCGGTGGCAACTTCACGCGCCAGTCCGACCGTGAAGCTGTCGATCGCGCCCTTCGTGGCGGCGTAGTCGACATATTGCCCGGGCGCACCGAGCACGGCGGCGATGGAGGAGAGATTGACGATCGAACCGCCCCGCCCGCCGTGGCGCGTCGACATTCGAAGCACCGCCTCGGCGGCGCAACGGATGGAGCCCGTCACGTTGACGCGGAACAACTGCTCGATCCGCTCGGGCGAAACCTCGTCTACGCGCTGCGGCGGACCGATGATCCCGGCATTGTTGACGAGGCCGTCGAGACGGCCGAAGGCGGTGTCGACAGCGGCAAAGATCGCCTTCACGCCCTCTTCCCTGCCCACGTTGCCCTCGACGGAAACGGCCGTGCCGCCGGCTTCCGCGATGCGGCGGACCACGTCCTCGGCCGCATCGCGATTGGACGCATAGTTGACGGCGACCCTCCAGCCTTCGCTGGCCGCGGCAAGCGCGACCGCGGCGCCGATGCCGCGGCTGCCCCCGGTGACGAGAAGCACGGGTCCGTCGCTCATGATCCACACCCCTTGAACTGGAAGACATCGGAACTGTCGGTGGTATCCCTGCCTTCGCCCCAGGCGCTCGATTCGCGCAGCGACGGTCCGAAATCCGGAAGCAGGATCCGATCGGCTGCGGGCGCGTCCTCCGGCTGAAGCAGTCCGATCTGGCCGGCCTTGTCGACCGCATAGATCGGGCCCTGCCAGACGGTGCAGGCCTCGAGTTCCGCGCCGGTCACGTCGCCGGTCGGGCAATCGTTCATGACGATCCCGTTCGCCCGCAGTGGTTCGCCCGACTGCATCACGACGCCATCGAGCAATACCCCGGTGTCCCCGATCCTGACCTTGAAGTGATTGCTGGTGACTGCCGCCTCCGATCCGACGGGCTCGAAGTGCAGCTCATAGGTTCCGGCCGGATCGGCATAGACCGCCTGCGCCTGGGTGCACTCGTCCGCAAGCGCGGGTGCTGCCGAAAGCATAAGCGAAGCGAAAAGAACGTTGCGGCCGCAGATCATCACGCGGCCTTTTCCGTCGCCAGCTTCAGTCCGAGAGCGATGAAGACCATGCCGCTCGCCCGGTCGATCCATTTGCTCGCACGCGTGAAGGCCGCCCGCATCCGCGGCGTCGTCATGAACAGGCTGACCCCGACGAACCAAAGGATCAGCGCGCTCGCCATGACGAAGCCATAGCCGAATTTGACCGTCATCGGCGTATGGGCGCTGACGACCGTCGAAAAGATCGACAGGAAGAAGAAGACCGCCTTGGGATTGAGCGCGTTGGCGGCAAAGCCGAGCCCGAAGGCCTTCAGCGCCGACTGCTGCCGGCGGGCTTCGCCGCACTCGGCCGCTTCTTCGACCGCGATTTCCGTCTGGCCGGCGCGAAGGGCTTTGATGCCGATGTAGATCAGGTAGGCGACGCCGCACCATTTGACGATGTTGAAGAGGTAGATCGACTGCGAGATGATCAGCCCGAGGCCGAGAATGGTGTAGGTCACGTGGAACATCAGCGACGCGCCGATGCCGAAGGAGGTGATGACCGCTGAGCGGCGGCCGTGCACCAGCGATTGGCGCAGCACCATGGCGAGGTCGGCGCCGGGCGAAACGATGGCGAAGGTGAAGATCGCCATTAGCGAAGCGAGTTCGATCAGATAGCTCATCATGTTTTGCGACCGGTGCTTACGATGCCAAACTGTCCGGGATGCGCGCATAGCGTGCCCCCGAAACCTAACCTCTGGTTCCGTGGCTGTCGATGCCCGTCAGACGCGCGTCCCGGCACGGGCATCGGTGGAGATGGAAACGGGGGCACGCGGCCCCCGCCATTCCTTGGAGCGGGATGAGGAAAAGCGTGTGCGGTTTTCCTCCCGCATCCCGCGTCTCATGACTTTGAGTCGACCCGACCTAAAATCACCGTGATCTAGAGATCCAGCACCAGGCGTTCCGGATCCTCGAGGCTTTCCTTGACGCGCACGAGGAAGGTCACCGCTTCCTTGCCGTCGACGATGCGGTGATCGTAGGAGAGCGCCAGATACATCATCGGGCGGATGACGACCTGACCGCCGATCGCGACCGGGCGGTCCTGGATCTTGTGCATGCCGAGGATGCCCGATTGCGGAGCGTTGAGGATCGGCGAGGACATCAGCGAACCGTAGACGCCGCCGTTGGAGATGGTGAAGGTGCCGCCCTGCATGTCGGCCATGGACAGCGTACCGTCACGCGCTGCCTTTCCGAGACGGCCGATTTCCTTCTCGATCTCGGCGATCGACATCTGGTCGGCATCGCGCACGACCGGCACGACGAGACCCTTGTCGGTGCCGACGGCGACGCCGACGTGGCAGAAGTTCTTGTAGATGATCTCGGTGCCGTCGACCTCGGCGTTGACAGCCGGCAACTCCTTCAGCGCATGCGTCACGGCCTTGGTGAAGAAGCCCATGAAGCCGAGCTTCACGCCGTGCTTCTTCTCGAAGATGTCCTTGTACTTCGAGCGCAGGCTCATGACGGCGCTCATGTCCACCTCGTTATAGGTGGTGAGCATAGCCGCGGTGTTCTGCGCGTCCTTCAAACGCCGGGCGATCGTCTGGCGCAGGCGGGTCATCTTCACGCGCTCTTCGCGGGCGGCATCTTCCGCCGGCGCCGGCGCGCGGGCCTGGACCTTGGCCGGTTCGGCTGCAGCCGGAGCCGAAATGCCCTTGGCGACGGCCGCGAGCACGTCACCCTTCAGCACCTGGCCGCGCTTGCCCGAGCCGTCGATCTGATCGGCGGAAAGATTGTTCTCGGCGATGAGCTTGGCGGCGGCCGGGGCCGGCGGCATCGACGTGGACGTCTGCGTCGCGGCAGCGGCGGCCGGCTGTGCGGCCGCAGCAGCGGTGGCGGCAGCAGGTTCAGGCTTCTTCTCGGCCGCAGCCGGCGCAGCGGCGGCAGCACCCGCGCCCTCGGCGATCTGCCCGAGCAGCGCGCCGAGACCCACGGTTTCGCCCGCCTGCGCGACGATTTCGCTGAGCGTGCCGGCGGCCGGGGCCGGAACTTCGATCGTCACCTTGTCGGTCTCGAGCTCGAGGATCGGCTCGTCGGCCTTGATCGCGTCGCCGACCTTCTTGAACCAGGTGCCGACGGTCGCTTCGCTGACGGATTCGCCAAGGGTGGGAACGCGGATTTCTGTTGCCATGAGTTTTGTTCCGTTGATCAGATTTCTGTTTCTAGCTCTTTGAGTTACGCGCTCCCGGACGGAAAACCGCTACGCACTTTCCTGGAAGTGCTCCAGCGATCGGCAGACCGTGAGGGGCTTCGTCAGCCCCCCAGCGCATCCTCGAGGAAGGCGGCAAGCTGTGCCAGATGCTTGGACATCAGGCCCGTCGCCGGGGAAGCGGCGGCCGGACGGCCGGTATAGCGCACCCGCTGGTACTTGGCATCGATATGGGCAAGGACCCACTCCAGATAGGGATCGATGAACGACCAGGCGCCCATGTTCTTCGGCTCTTCCTGGCACCAGACCATCTCCGCGTTGCGGAAACGGCTGAGCTCGTTGATGAGCGCCTTGGCCGGGAACGGATAGAGCTGTTCGACGCGCAGCAGGTAGATGTCGTCGATGCCGCGCTTCTCGCGCTCCTCCAGAAGGTCGTAATAGACCTTGCCCGAGCACATGACGACGCGACGGATCTTCGAATCCTTCTGCAGCTTGATCGGACCGTCCTTGATAACCTCGGCATCGTCCCAGAGGAGACGATGGAAGGAGCTCTCGCCGGCCATTTCCGACAGGCTGGAGACCGCCCGCTTGTGACG
This sequence comes from Ensifer sp. D2-11, assembly GCF_054161295.1. Classification (NCBI taxonomy): domain Bacteria; kingdom Pseudomonadati; phylum Pseudomonadota; class Alphaproteobacteria; order Hyphomicrobiales; family Rhizobiaceae; genus Ensifer; species Ensifer sp. D2-11. The sequence continues at coordinate 3,535,154 of NZ_CP096433.1, read as the reverse complement.
CAGCAGCGACTTCGGCGTCATCAGGATCAGCGGCTTGCGGAAATCGCGCTTCACCTGACGGCGCAGGATGTGGAAATAGTTCGCCGGGGTCGTGACGTTGGCGACCTGCATGTTGTCTTCCGCGCAAAGCTGCAGGAAGCGTTCCAGCCGGGCGGAGGAATGCTCCGGCCCCTGGCCCTCGTAGCCGTGCGGCAGCAGGCAGACGAGGCCCGACATGCGCAGCCACTTGCGCTCGCCCGACGAGATGAACTGGTCGAACACTACCTGCGCGCCGTTGGCGAAGTCGCCGAACTGGGCTTCCCAGAGCGTCAGGGCGTTCGGGCGGGCGAGCGAATAGCCGTATTCGAAGCCGAGCACCGCCTCTTCCGAGAGCATCGAATTGATGACCTCGTAGCGTGCCTGCGTCGGCGACAGGTTGGCGAGCGGGATATAGCGCTCTTCGGTCTCCTGATCGTAGAGGACCGAATGGCGCTGCGAGAAGGTGCCGCGTTCGCAATCCTGACCGGACAGGCGGATCTTGGTGCCCTCGGTAACGAGCGTGCCGAAGGCGAGCGCTTCCGCCATCGCCCAGTCGATGCCCTCGCCGGTCTGGATCATATTGGCGCGGTTTTCCATGAAGCGCTGGATGGTGCGGTGCGCGCTGAAGCCGGCCGGAATTTCGGACAGCTTGCGGCCGACCTCCTTCAACTGCTTCATCGGCACCGAGGTCCGTCCGCGGCGCTGCTCATCCTGGTTGTCGGCCGTGCGCAGGCCCGACCAGGCGCCGTCGAGCCAGTCGGCCTTGTTCGGCTTGTAGGACTGGCCCGCCTCGAATTCCTGTTCGAGATGGGCGCGCCAATCGGCCTTCATCTTCTCGACTTCGCCTTCGCTGATCAGGCCCTCGGCGATCAGCCGGTCCGAATAGAGCTGGACGACGGTCCTGTGCGCACGGATCGCCTTGTACATCTTCGGCTGCGTGAACGCCGGCTCGTCGCCCTCGTTGTGACCGAAGCGGCGGTAGCAGAACATGTCGATGACCACCGGCTTGTGGAACTTCATCCGGAATTCGGTCGCGACCTTGGCCGCATAGACGACCGCTTCCGGATCGTCACCGTTCACGTGGAAGATCGGCGCCTCGATCATCTTCGCCACGTCCGACGGATAGGGCGAGGAACGCGAGAAGGCCGGGTTCGTGGTGAAGCCGATCTGGTTGTTGATGATGAAGTGCACCGTGCCGCCGACACGATGCCCGCGCAGGCCGGAGAGGCCGAGAATTTCGGCGACCACGCCCTGGCCGGCAAATGCCGCGTCGCCGTGCAGGATCAACGGCATGACCTTGACGCGTTCGCGCAGCGGAATGATGTCGCCTTCGAATACGGTCGCCATCTGGTCCTGCTTGGCGCGCGCCTTGCCCATGACGACCGGATTGACGATCTCGAGATGCGACGGGTTCGCCGTCAGCGACAGGTGGACCTTGTTGCCGTCGAACTCGCGGTCCGAGGAAGCGCCCAGGTGATACTTGACGTCGCCGGAGCCTTCCACGTCATCGGGCGTGTAGGAGCCGCCCTTGAACTCGTGGAAGATGGCGCGGTGCGGCTTGGCCATCACCTGCGAGAGAACGTTGAGGCGGCCGCGATGCGCCATGCCCAGCACGATCTCCTTGAGGCCGAGCTGGCCGCCGCGCTTGATGATCTGCTCGAGCGCCGGGATCAGCGATTCGCCGCCGTCGACGCCGAAGCGCTTGGTGCCCTTGTACTTGACGTCGATGAACTGCTCGAAGCCTTCCGCCTCGATGAGCTTCTGCAGGATCGCCTTCTTGCCCTCGGGGGTGAATTCGACGCCCTTGTCCGGACCTTCGATGCGTTCCTGTATCCAGCCCTTCTCTTCCGGGTTGGACATATGCATGAATTCGACGCCGATCGTCGAACAATAGGTCCGCTCGAGGATCTCGACCATCTCGCGCACGGTCGCATATTCGAGGCCGAGCACGTTGTCGATGAAGATCTTGCGGTCGTAGTCCTTCTCTTCGAAGCCGTAGGTCTTCGGGGAGAGTTCGTCGTAATCCTCGACCGGATCGGCAAGGCCGAGCGGGTCGAGCTTGGCGTGCAGGTGGCCGCGCATACGATAGGCGCGGATCATCATGATGGCGCGGACGGAATCGCGCGTCGACTGATGCACCTCGGCCTCGCTGAGCGCCACGCCGGCAACGGCTGCGGCTTCCTCGGCCTTCGCTTTCACCTTCTTTTCGATGACCTTTTCGACCGTGCCCCAGTCGCCGTCGAGGGCCGAGACGAGCTCGCCATTGGCGGGAATCGGCCAGTTCTGCTTCTTCCAGGAGGCGCCCTTGGCCGCCCTCACCACATCTTCGGGCCGGTCGGCAAGCGCCTTGAAGAAGGACTGCCACTCGGCCGAAACGGATGAGGGGTCCGCTTCGTAGCGCGCATGGAGCTGCTCGATATAGGCGGCATTGGCGCCGTCCAGAAAGGATGTGAGCTGGAATTGCTCGTTGGCCTCTTGCCTTGTCATGGTCTATCGCGGACTTCGGCCCGCCTCCTGACTTAAGTTGGTGTGCCGGGTTTTCCCGGTCATGTTTGCCTTCTGCCGGATCGGCGCCTTTCAACGGTCAGGCGCGTCGCTCCGGCTGCGTCGGCCCGGTTCCGGCAATTCGCCATCTGCACCGGACTTGACGCTCATCATCGTATCTTTCGTGGCTCCAATGGGGCGGCATGGCCTGCCGCCCCGCTGCAAAGTGCCACGGCGACCTTTATGCGTCCGACAGGACGCGCGGGCGCCGTAGGATCGTTCGTCAGCCCTTCAGGACTTCGACCAGCGTCTTGCCGAGGCGTGCGGGCGAAGGCGAGACGCGGATCCCGGCCGATTCCATAGCCGCGATCTTGTCTTCCGCACCGCCCTTGCCGCCGGAGATGACGGCGCCGGCATGGCCCATGGTGCGGCCGGGAGGCGCGGTACGGCCCGCGATGAAGCCGACCATCGGCTTCTTGCGGCCGCGCTTTGCCTCGTCTTTCAGGAACTGCGCCGCTTCCTCTTCGGCCGAGCCGCCGATCTCGCCGATCATGATGATCGACTTGGTCTCGTCGTCTGCGAGGAACATTTCCAGCACGTCGATGAACTCGGTGCCCTTGACCGGGTCGCCGCCGATGCCGACTGCCGTCGTCTGGCCGAGGCCTTCATTGGTCGTCTGGAACACCGCCTCGTAGGTCAGCGTGCCGGAGCGCGAAAGCACGCCGACCGAGCCCTTGCGGAAGATGTTGCCCGGCATGATGCCGATCTTGCATTCGTCGGGCGTCAGCACGCCCGGGCAGTTCGGGCCGATGAGGCGCGAAGAGGACTTTTCGAGCCGGGCCTTGACCTTCACCATGTCGGCGACGGGAATGCCCTCGGTGATGCAGACGATGAGCGGGATTTCGGCGTCGATCGCCTCGATGATCGCCGCGGCGGCACCGGCCGGCGGGACATAGATCACGGAAGCGTTGGCGCCGGTTGCGTCGCGCCCTTCGGCAACGGTAGCGAAGATCGGCAGCTGCTCGCCCTTGGCGCCGGTCCAGGTCTCGCCGCCCTTCTTCGGGTGGATGCCGCCGACCATCTTGGTGCCGTTATAGGCGAGTGCCTGCTCGGTGTGGAAGGTACCGGTCTTGCCGGTCAGGCCCTGAACGAGAACCTTGGTGTCTTTGTTGATCAGGATGGACATGAAACCTCAGGCTCCCTTCACGGCTGCAACGATCTTCTGGGCGGCGTCGTCCAGATCATCGGCGGAAATCACGTTGAGGCCCGATTCATTGATGATCTTCTTGCCGAGCTCGACATTGGTGCCTTCCAGGCGCACGACGAGCGGCACCTTGAGGCCGACTTCCTTGACCGCTGCAAGCACGCCCTCGGCGATGACATCGCATTTCATGATGCCGCCGAAGATGTTTACGAGGATGCCCTTCACCGCCGGATCGGCCGTGATGATCTTGAAGGCCTGGGTGACCTTTTCCTTCGAGGCGCCGCCGCCGACATCGAGGAAGTTCGCAGGCTCGGCGCCGTAGAGCTTGATGATGTCCATCGTCGCCATGGCCAGACCGGCGCCGTTGACCATACAGCCGATATTGCCGTCCAGGGCGACATAGGCGAGGTCGTATTTCGACGCCTCGATTTCCTTGTCGTCCTCTTCCGTCGTGTCGCGCAGCGCGACCACGTCCTCATGGCGGAAGAGCGCATTGCCGTCGAAGGAGACCTTGGCGTCGAGGACGCGCATCCGGCCGTTCGTCATGACGATCAGCGGATTGACCTCGAGCAGGCTCATGTCCTTTTCGACGAATGCCTTGTAGAGGATCGGGAAGAGCTTCTCGGCATCTGCGCGCGCTTCGCCTTCGAGCTTCAGCGCGTCGGCCAGCGTCTTCAGATTTTCTGCGGTCACGCCCTTTTCCGGATCGATCGCGACGGTGACGATCTTCTCCGGCGTATGTTCGGCGACCGCTTCGATATCCATGCCGCCCTCGGTCGAAACGACGAAGGCCACCTGGCCGACGGAGCGATCGACGAGGATCGAGAGATAGAGCTCGCGGTCGATATCGGCGCCGTCCTCGATATAGAGGCGGTTGACCTGCTTGCCGGCCGGACCGGTCTGCTTGGTCACCAGCGTGTTGCCGAGCATGTCCTTGGCATTGGCGACGACCTCGTCCACCGACTTGGCCAGGCGCACGCCGCCCTTCGCATCGGGGCCGAGTTCCTTGAACTTGCCCTTGCCGCGGCCGCCGGCGTGGATCTGGCTCTTCACCACGTAAAGCGGCCCCGGCAGCTTCTTCGCGGCCGCCTCGGCCTCGTCGGCGGAGAAGATCGCGACGCCTTCCGCGACCGGCGCGCCATAGCTCTTCAACAGAGCCTTGGCCTGGTATTCATGGATGTTCATGGGTTCTTTCCTGTCTGATAGGCCGGATGGCGGTTACTTCAGGCTGGGTGCGATGTTGATGCAGGCTTCGCAAAGGCCGGCGACGGCCGCAACCGACTTGTCGAAGGCTTCCTTCTCGCCCTTGTTGAGGTCGATCTCGATGATGCGCTCGATGCCGCCGGCACCGATCACGGTGGGCACGCCGACATACATGTCCTTGACGCCATACTGGCCGGAGAGATGAGCGGCGCAGGGCAGCACGCGCTTCTTGTCCTTGAGATAGGCTTCGGCCATTTCGATCGCCGAGGCGGCCGGCGCATAATAGGCCGAGCCGGTCTTGAGCAAGCCGACGATCTCGGCGCCGCCGTCACGGGTGCGCTGAATGATCTGGTCGAGCTTTTCCTTGGTGGTCCAACCCATCTGGATCAGGTCGGGCAGCGGGATGCCGGCAACCGTCGAATAACGCGCGAGCGGCACCATGGTGTCGCCATGGCCGCCGAGCACGAAAGCGGTGATGTCCTTGACAGAGACGTTGAACTCCTCGGCGAGGAAGAGCCGGAAGCGCGAAGAGTCGAGCACGCCGGCCATGCCGACGACCTTGTTCTTCGGCAGGCCGGAGAACTTCTGCAGCGCCCAGACCATGGCGTCGAGCGGGTTGGTGATGCAGATGACGAAGGCGTTTGGAGCGTATTTCTTGATGCCGGCGCCGACCTGTTCCATGACCTTGAGGTTGATGCCGAGCAGATCGTCGCGGCTCATGCCGGGCTTGCGCGGCACGCCGGCGGTGACGATGCAGACGTCGGCGCCCTCGATCGCGGAATAGTCGCTCGCACCGGTCAGCGATGCATCGAAGCCCTCGACCGGGGAGGACTGCGCGATGTCGAGACCCTTGCCCTGGGGAATGCCGTCGGCAATGTCGAAGAGGACGATGTCGCCCAGTTCCTTCAGGCCGGCGAGATGCGCCAGCGTGCCACCAATCATCCCCGAACCGATAAGTGCGATCTTGTTGCGCGCCATGAAAGTGCTTCCTTTGTGATCCCAAAATGATCAAGGCCTGAAACGCGGCAAACGCCAAACCTTCGCGAAAGCCCTTAAACGGCAAAGGGAAAAATATCAATCGATACTTTTTGGCAGAGCAATTTCAATCGGTTAGATCGTAAAATTCTTACGTAAACGTAAGAACTGATGTCGCCGGACCGTCATTCCGCCGCTGAATTTTGCGGGTGAGCCGCGGCATATTCCTGGCTTTGCATCTCGATCAGACGCGAAACCGTACGGTCGAATTCGAAGCCTTCGGTGCCCTTCCTGGCGGTCAGCAGATGCTGCGGTTCCGCGGCAGCCGAGGCGAACAGGCGGGCGCCCTGGTCGTAGAGGGCATCGACAAGAATGATGAAGCGCTTCGTCTCGTTGCGCAGGTGCGGCCCGAGATGCGGAACATGGTCGAGGAAGATGGTGCTGTACTGCGCGACGATCGCAAGATAGTCGGCGGCACCGAGCGGCTGCGCGCACAGGTCGGCAAAGGTGAACCGCGCGGCCCGGCCGGCCGCCGCCGGCACGCGGATCGTCCGCCCCTTGCGGCCGATCTCGGCCGAGGCGGCCGGCGCTCCGCTCGTCTCCCGATACCAGGCACGATCCATGGCGGCTTCCGTTTCGGGCCCGAGCGGCGACAGCCACACGGGCGCGCCATCGGTCTTGCCCAGGCGATAATCCGTTTCCGTATCGAGCGAGATTATCTCGGCATTCGCCTTCAGGAGATCGATGAACGGCAGGAAGAGACCGCGATTGAGGCCGTCGCGATAGAGATTGTCCGGCTCGACGTTTGAGGTCGCGACAAGCACGCAGCCCTTGGCGAACAGTTCGCCGAAGAGCCGCGCCAGGATCATCGCATCGGCAATGTCGGTGACGGTGAACTCGTCGAAACACAGAAGCCGCGCTTCGCCGAAGAGATCGGAAGCGACGGGCGGGATCGGATCGGCCTGCTTCGTCTCGCCGTTCTTGAGCTTCTGCCGGTGCCTGTAGATGCGCTCATGCACATCGGCCATGAATTCGTGGAAATGGGCGCGGCGCTTGCGCTGGATCGGCACCGCATCGAAGAACATGTCCATCAGCATGGTCTTGCCGCGCCCGACGCCGCCGTGGATATAGAGGCCCTTGACCGGCGGCTGGTCCTTCTTGCGCGCCGCAAAGAGCCAGCCGAGCGCATTGGTCTTGCGCGAGGGGCGGCTTGCCAGGAGATTTGCCGTCAGGCTGTCGAGCCTTCTTGCGATTGCGAATTGAGCGGGGTCACGCTGCCGTTCGCCGGCGGCAACGAGCGCCTCGAGCTTGTGAAGAATGCTGTCGTCAGGATTGAGCACGATGCGCTTCTATCGTTTCGTGGTTTTGCGGCTCTGGTCCATCATGCGGCGTGAAGCGGAGAAATGCTCAGATCACCTGCGGCATCACGCGCGCGTTCCAGTTCATAATGGCTTTGGAGATTGATCCAGAATTCCGGCGTCGTACCAAAGGCCTTGGAAAGCCGCAGAGCCGTATCGCCGGTAATGCTCCGGCGTCCCTTGATGATCTCGGTGATCCGGTTCGCCGGAACGCCGATATGACCCGCCAGCTTGCGGGCGCTGATATTCATCGGCTCGAGAAACTCGCTGGCGAGGATTTCGCCGGGCATGATAGGATCAATGATAGTCGCTGATTTCGACATCGTAGGCGTCTCCGTTCTCGAAGCGGAAGCAAATCCGCCATTGCTGGTTAATGCGGATCGAATACTGCCCCGCCCGATCACCTTTCAGCGCTTCCAGCCGATTGCCGGGCGGAACACGCAAATCCTCGATGCGCGTAGCCGCGTGAAGCATGAGAAGCTTCACGAGAGCGGGTTTCTGAAACGCGCCAAAGCGGCGCGTTCGCTGCCGCTTGAACACTGCTTCAGTCTCCTTGTTCCCGAAGCTTTGAATCATACGCGATACGTAACACGCTGCACATGGAGAGCGCAACAGAGGGGTTCGAGAACGTTATCGGATGAGGCAACGCGGGCGGAAAGCCCACGCACAGCTAGCTCAAGCAGCGCTAATCACGATGATTTTAGGTCGGATCGACCTAAAATCATGAACGTGATCGATTCCTGCAAGTTGAGATGCGGGATGCGGGCGAAACCGCAAACACTTCTCCTCCGCCCTAGCGGCTGAGGCTGACCGGCTGCCCGCCATTGGTCGAGCCGTCGAAGCGCGCATCGGCCGTCTTGTAGAGCCGGGCGATCGGATTGCCGCTGCGATCCTTGAGCACGACCTGCTTGCCCGCCACCTCCCACGACCCCATGGCCGTCAGCTCGCCGGCGCAGCCGCGCGTGCCGCCGCGCGAACCGCTGCCGAGATTGGTGAGCGTCAGGAACATGTCGCATGAACTGCCGGCACTCGAAACGCGCCAGTTGCCGACCATCGATTCCTTCGTCACGTCGAGCGCATTGGTGGCTGCGGCCACTTCCGTGCCGGCAGCAGCGCCGGGCGCTGCGGTGCCTGTCGTCGGTGCGGCCGGGAACTGCGACGCCCCGGCCGGAGGCGGCAGCTGCCCCGCCGAGACGGAGGGTACGGGCTGCGCCTGCAGGGGAGCGGGAGCGCGAGAAACATCCTGAGATCCGAAACCACCGAAGGACGTCCGCTGGCATCCGGTTAGCGCAAGTACAACCGCCAACCCGGCCGCCGCATGTGAAACCCGCATATCTTTACCCCCGATATTGTCCGCGAACCATAACGCAACGCGATAATATAGGCCGAATTACAGCAAAACCACCTTTCAAATCAAGGCAAGCCATTTCGCGCCCGGCAGTTGCAGGATTGAGACGCCCGACGAATTCGCTCGCATGTGCCTTCACACGGACACGGGCCCGCCCCGGCGGGCGGCCGGGCGCGATGCTCAGAGTGCCGCGCCCGTCTGCCGGTCGAAGACATAGACCTGGCTGCGGTCCATCGCCGCCCTGAAGAGGGATCCGTGGCGGGCCGGGTGATCGCCGTCGACGACGGCGGTTATCTGTTCGCCGGCGAATTCGAAGAGCACATGCGTCTGGGCACCGGTCGGCTCGACCAGCAGCGTCTGGCCGGCAATGGCATTGCCCTCCCCGCCTGCGACGAAATGTTCCGGGCGCAGACCGATCCGGACCGCCTGCCCGGGCCGCACCTTGCGCTCGGGCGCGATGCGGATCGCCGACCCGTCGCCGAGGCGCACCGCCGGCTCCCCGTCATCGGCATCGACCGTTCCGTCGAGCACGTTCATGGCCGGCGAACCGATGAAACCCGCGACGAAGAGGTTGGCCGGGGTGCGGTAGAGCTCCAGCGGTGTGCCCACCTGCTCGATCCTGCCGCCGTTCAAGACGACGATGCGGTCGGCGAGCGTCATCGCCTCGATCTGGTCGTGAGTCACGTAGATCGAGGTGGTGGCGACCTTCTGGTGCAAGGCCTTGATCTCGGTGCGCATCTGTACCCGGAGCTTGGCATCCAGATTGGAGAGCGGTTCGTCGAACAGGAAGACGGCCGGATCGCGGACGATCGCCCGTCCCATGGCGACGCGCTGGCGCTGGCCGCCGGAAAGCTGACTCGGCTTGCGATCGAGAAGCTCCGTCAGCGCCAGCATGCGCGCCGCCTCGCCCACCTTTTTGTCGATCTCGGGACGGGAGAGACCGGAGAGCTTGAGGTTGAAGCCCATGTTCTCGGCGACCGACATGTGCGGGTAGAGCGCGTAGGACTGGAAGACCATGGCGATGTTGCGCTCGCGCGGCGTCAGCGGATTGACCACCTTGCCGCCGATCAGCACCTCGCCGTCGCTGATCTCTTCCAATCCGGCGATCATGCGCAGCAACGTGGATTTGCCGCAGCCGGAGGGACCGACGAGCGCGATGAATTCGCCCTCCGCGATCGAGAGAGACACGCCGTGGACCACTTCGAGCGCAGCGTAGCTCTTGCGGATGTCCCTGAGTTCGACCGATGCCATATGCTTTCTCCTTGGAACGATGCGTCAGGGAAGGGCTCAGGATTTCACCGCGCCGGCCGTGAGGCCTGCGATGATGTGCTTCTGGGCGAGAAAGAAGACGATCACCGTCGGCAGGATCGTCAGCGTGATGAAGGCGAGCACGAGCTGCCAATCGGTGCCGAACTCGCCGCGATAGACCATGATGCCGAGTGGCCAGGGATATTTCGCCTCCGTGTTCAGCATGATCAGCGGCAGGATGTAGCTGTTCCAGCTATGCACGAAGGTGATGATGCCGACCGTCGAGACGATGGGGCGCGAAAGCGGCAGGGAGATGTACCAGAAGAAGCGGATGTAGCCGCAGCCGTCGACGAAGGCGGCCTGGAAGAGTTCTTCCGGCAGGTTCCGGAAATAATTGCGGAAAAGCAGGATGCTCATGCCGAGGCCGAACGCCACCTGAGGCAGGATCACGCCCCAATAGGTATCGAGCAGACCGAGATCGCGGATGCGGATGAAGAGCGGCAGGATCGCGGTTGCCGCCGGGAACATGAGCCCGATCAGGAAGTAGTTCAGCAAATGGTTCGAGCCGAAGAACCTGACATGGGCGAAGGTGAAGGCGGCCATGGCCGAAACGATGACGGTCAGCACCACGGTTATGGCCGCGATGAACAGCGAGTTCAGCATCTGCCGCCAGTAGCGGTCGCCGAAAAGGATATCGAGATAGTTCGACCACAGCCATTCGGAAGGCAGGCCGAAAGGGTTGACGCGCAGGTCGCCGAGTGACTTGAAGCCGCCGAGCGCCGTGGTGACCAGGGGTAGCAAGACCAGCATCGCCACCAGCGACAGCGACACATAGAGATAGAGGCGGGTGGCTGCGGTCATGCGAACGGAAGAAGTCGTGTCAGTCATGGCGCATGAATATCCGTTTGTAGCCGAAGGCGAGGGTGACGCAGATGACGAAGAGGACCACGCCGACCGCGCTTCCGAGCCCCACCTGCATGCGGGTGACGCCGTAGGTGTAGAGGAAGGTCACCATGGTCTGCGTCGAGTTCGACGGCCCGCCGCCGGTGAGCGGCATGACGAGATCGAAGAGTTGCAGCGATCCGATGACGGCGAAGAAGATCGACAGCCTGACGGTCGAGCCGAGGAGCGGCAGGGTCACGTATCGGAATTTCTGCCAGCCGGTCGCCCCGTCGATCTCGGCAGCTTCGAGCACGCTCCTGTCGACCGCCTGCAGGCCGGCGATGAACAGCATCATGTGGAAGCCGAAATATTTCCAGATGATGACGGCAAGCACCGCATAGATGGCAAGGCTGCGGTCGGCCAGCACGTAAGGGGTGGCCACGCCGAAGAAGCCGGCGATCGCCGCCACAAGCCCGTAGTCGCCATCATAGACGAAGCGCCAGATGAGCCCGGCCGCGACATCCGCCAGCACGTAGGGCAGAAAGAAGATCAGCCGGAAGGCGACGACGCCGGCGATCCTGTGCGCGAGCATCATCGCAAGCCAGAGGGCGAGCGGAATCTGCAGGAGCACCGAAACGAGAATGATGATGCCGTTGTTGATCAGCGCCCGCGAGAAGGCCGCATTGTTGAACAGCACCTCGAAATTGCGCAAGCCCACGAACTGCGTCGGGGTTCCGTAGCCGTTCCAGCGGTAGAGGCTGTACCAGGCCGCCTCTCCCATCGGCAGGATGACGAAGACCGTGAACAGCAGCAGGGCCGGCGGCAGGAAGAGGATGAGCACCGGCAGGCGCCCGCGCACGGTCGGGCTCTTGTAGCGCACATTCTTGCGGCTTGCCGTGGCCGGCACCGCGGTCATCGTCGCAGTCGCGTCGGTCATCTGGTCCTCGCAAAGGTCGTTCCGAATGGTCGAAGGAAGGCCGGGCGGCGGGGTCCCCGCCGCCGCCGCTTACGCACTCATTCGAGTTCGCGGGCGTCCTGGATCATCCGGGCGCCCTCTTCCGAGGACATCTGTCCGGAGACGATCTCGACGGAAGCATCGTTCACGACGCGGCCGACGGAAGGGCCGAGATCCTGGTCGAAATAATTCTGGTGCCAGGTCGAGGCTGCGAGTTGGTCGGCCGAAGCCCGCACAAGCGGGTTGGTGACGCCATCCTCGGCACCTGCCGCCGCCGGGACGATCATGCCGACGCTCGCCATCAGCCGCTCGTTTTCCGCATTGGTCAGGTAGCGCAGGAAATCGAGCGCTTCGGGCGGAGCATTCTTGGTTACCGCCCACCCGTTGAGACCGCCCAGCGTGTCGGTGGCGGCACCCGCCCCGCCCTCGACGGCGGGGAAGGGAAAGCGGCCGATATTCTCGGCTGCGAGGCCCTTGCCGTCGCCGGAATTGGCGCGCTGGGTGGCTTCGGTATTCTCGAAGCTCAGGATCATCGCCGCCTTGCCGTCGCCGAAGAGGCCGAGCGTCTGCGGCCAGTTCGCTCCGAGATAGCCGCCCTGGAACGGCTCGAGCTTGCCGAGTTCGGCGAGCTGCTCGCCGGCCTTGATGATCGCTGGCTGCAGGAAGCCTTCGCCCTCGTTGTTCTTGGCATCCTCGAAGACCTGCTGGCCGCCGTTGCGCATGACCAGATAGCTCCAGTAGAAATGCAGCGGCCACTTGTCGCCGCCGCCGCCGGCGATCGGCGTGAAACCGGCCTCCTTCAGCGTCTTCACCGCCGTGAGGAAATCGTCCCAGGTCTTGATATCCTCGGCCTTGACGCCGCCCTTCTGAAAGAGCTCCTTGTTGTAGAAGAAGCTGATCGTTCCCATTTTGAAGGGAACCGCATAAATTCTGTCGTCAAAGGTGAAGCCCTTGAGCGCAGCCGGATTGTAGCTCTTCTCCCAGGCTCCGCCATCGGCGCGCATCGCCTCCGTCAGATCCATGAGCGCGCCGGTCTCGGATTGCTGTTTCAGCACGCCGCCGCCCCAGCTATAGAAGAAGTGAGGCGCGTCGTCCGACTGCAGGAGCGTCGGCAGCTTCGCCTTGAATGCCTCGTTTTCCAGGAACTGGAGCTGAATATCGACGCCCGCATGTTCCGATTCGTACTTTGCAGCGATGTCCTCCCACATCTTCACATAGGCCGGCACAGTCTCCAGATGAAGCCACTTGACCACCGTATCGGCGGATGCGTGGCTCGCATCGAAGAGAAGCGCCATGCCGGCTACTGCAGCAAGCGCAGAAAGTCTGGTTGCGCGCGGAGGCGCCGACCCACGTTCGAGCATCATATCTTTCTCCTCCCATATTTCCTTCAGAAGGGGGCAAAACGTCCTCTTCATTTTGTCCCCGATGCGGATTAATTCAGAGGAGATGCCGACAAATGTCAACAGCCGCCGCGAATATTTCGGGCGCTCCGCTTGACAGGGGACGCTAATTGCCAGTTATTTAATTCGTATTCCTGCTAAATGATTTGACCCCGCCCAGCCAGCCAATCGAGCACGCGAGCATCCTGCAGACCGATGAAGACCGCCGATCCCGAACTGATGCGCGCGATAAATCGCTTCAACGTGCTCGATACGATCCGCCGGCACGGCCCTATTTCCCGCGTCGAGATCAGCGAGCGCACCGAACTGTCCACGACCACCGTTTCCGCGATCACCGCGTCGCTGCTTGACGACGGCCTCATCCTGACCCGGCACGAGGGCGATATCCGCAATGCGGCCGCAAGGGGTCGGCCGCGCGTCATGCTGGAGCTCGACCCGGAGGCCGCTCGCGTCGTCGGCGCCAAGATCGCCGCCAACCGTATGGTTTTCGCCGTCACCAACTTCCGCGGCGAGGTGCTCTCCGACCTGACTTTGCCGATCCGGGTCGATCGCCAGCCGATCGCCGTCATCGCCGATCTGATCGAGGACGGCGTGCGCCGCTGCGTGGTCGACGCCGACCTTTCGCTCGACGACATCGATTCTATCTGCATCGGCCTGCCGGGCGTGGTCGAACACCGCACCGGTCATGTCCGCTCGAGCCCGATCTTCCGGGAAACGGACGTCGATTTCGCAAGCGAGATGACGAGCAGGCTCAACGTCGCGACGATCGTCGAGAGCGACGCACACGCCATCACGCTTGCGCACCACTGGTTCGGGCGCGCCCGCGACCTCGACGACATGGTGCTCGTCTCGCTGGAGCAGACCCTCGGGCTCGGCGTTCTGCATGGCGGCCAGCTTTTCCGAGGCGCCGGAGGCTTGAGCCACAATCTGGGCGATCTCGTGCTCGGGGTCGGCGAGAGCCGCACCGTCCGCCTTTCGACGCTCGCCGGGGAGAACGCGATTCTCGGCGAACACCCGATGGACGGGCGGTTCGCCGAGGCGGTACGCCTCGGGCGGGGCATGACGCATGCGCAGACGCTGATCGCAGCCGAGGACGACGCGCTGATCGCGACCGCCTCGCGGGCCGGAGAAGCGATCGGGCTCGCCGTCGCCAACATCGTCACGCTGTTCGGACCGCCGCGCGTCGTCATCGTCGGTTCGAGCCTGTCGCTCGGCACCGTCTTCGTGGAGAGCATCCGCCGATCCTTTCAGAACGCGATCCCGCCCTCGATCTCGACGGTCGCCGAACTCGTCTTCGACGAATCGGCCGACGAGACCTGGGCGCAGGGAGCGGCCGTCGTGGCGCTCTGCGAACTCTACGAGTCCCCCTGGGGGACGACCGGACCGGCGCCGGCGCTTTGATGCGCCGCGCCGAACTTATCTATCCATTTCGGGAGGAGACTGATGGAAAAACTCGGTATTGGCATCATCGGCTGCGGCAACATCTCGTCGGCCTATCTGAAGGCGATGGCAGCCTTTCCGATCCTGGACATCCGCGGGATCGCTGATCTGAACCGCGGTCTCGCCGAAGAGCGCGCTGCGGAGTTCAAGGTCGAGGCCCGCAACGTCGCCGATCTCCTCGCGGACCCTTCGATCGAACTCATCGTCAACCTGACCGTGCCGAAGGCGCACGTGACAGTCGCCATGCAGGCGCTCGAGGCAGGCAAGCACACCTATTCCGAAAAGCCGCTCGCCACCGATTTCGCAGACGGGCGCAAGCTGGTGGCGATGGCTCGCGAGAAGGGCCTGCGGATCGGCGCCGCCCCCGACACCTTCCTCGGCGGCTCGCATCAGACGGCGCGCGCAATCGTCGATTCCGGCGTGCTCGGCACGCCCGTCGGCGGCACCGCCACCTTCATGTGCCCCGGCCACGAGCGCTGGCATCCAAATCCGGACTTCTATTACGACGTCGGCGGCGGGCCGATGCTCGACATGGGTCCCTACTACATCACAGACCTCGTCAACCTCCTTGGCCCGGTCTCCAAGGTTGCCGGCTTTGCCACGGCGGCCCGGAAGGAGCGGACCATCACCAGTGAAGCGCGCAACGGCGAACGCATCCCCGTCCGCGTGCCGACCCATGTCGCCGGCATCATGGCCTTCGAGAATGGAGCCGTCGTGCAGATCGGCATGAGCTTCGATGTCGCGGGCCACAGGCATGTGCCGCTCGAGCTCTATGGAACCGAGGGCACGCTGATCGTCCCGGATCCGAACCATTTCGGCGGCCAGATCGAACTGCTGAAAAAGGGCGGCGCCTTCGAGCAGACTGCGACGAGCGAGCCCTATGCCGACGGCAATTACCGCTCGATCGGGGTGGCCGACATGGCACACGCCATCCGCTCGGGCCGGCCGCACCGGGCAAACGGAGATCTCGCCTTGCACGTGCTGGAGGTCATGGAAGCGTTCCACAAGGCGGCCGACACCGGCACCACCGTCAGCATCAGCACGAAAACCGAGCGGCCGGCACCTCTGTCGGAATCGCTCGTCGACGGCCGCATCGGCCGCTAACGCATAAATCGCATTAGGAGGAGTTCGACATGCGCGAGGCACTGATCGTCTGGGGCGGCTGGAGCGGCCACGAGCCGCAGGAATGCGCCCATATCATCCGCGACATACTGCAGGAGGACGGGTTCAAGGTCTATCTGGAACACACGACCGAAGCCTTCGCCGATCCGTCGATCCACGACCTGTCGCTGATCGTTCCGATCATGACGATGTCGAAGATCGAGAAGGAAGAGGTGAAGAATCTCGCCGCGGCCGTCGAGGGCGGCGTCGGTATCGCCGGCTATCACGGCGGCGCGGGCGATGCCTTCCGCGAGAGCGTCGAATACCAGTTCATCATCGGCGGCCAGTGGGTGGCCCATCCCGGCAACGTGATCGACTATCGCGTGAACGTCACGCGCCCCGACGACCCGCTGATGGAGGGCATCTCCGATTTTCCCTATACCTCGGAGCAATATTACATGCATGTCGACCCGTCCAACGAGGTGCTGGCAACGACCACCTTCTCCGGCGAGCATGCCTCCTGGATCGAAGGCGTGGTGATGCCGGTGGTCTGGAAGCGCAAACATGGGAAAGGCCGGGTCTTCTACTCCTCGCTCGGCCATGTGGCGAAAGAGTTCGAGGTGCCCGAGATGCGCACGATCTTCCGCCGCGGCGCGAATTGGGCTGCGCGCTGAGGGAGACGGTGGATCGGTTGAGTTCCGCCGTTTCTGTCTGGCATCCGGCGCTGCCCCTCATCCGCCTGCCGGCACCTTCTCCCCGCGGGCGGGGCGAAGGGACAAGTGGCACGCTCCCCTCACTCCTCGGTGATCGCGGCGTAATGAACGGATGCCCCATGTCCCTTCTCCCCGTGAAACGGGGAGAAGGTGCCGGCAGGCGGATGAGGGGCAATCGGATCAGTGGTCGACGCCCGCATAGGCGCGATCGCCCCAGAGCTTCTCGACCGTCCGGTTCCTGCCGCAGCCGTTGCGGTAGTACCAGTAGCGGATGGGGTTCCGCTTGCCGAAGTCCTGATGGTATTCTTCCGCCGGCCAGAATTTCGCTGCGCCTTCGACGGGCGTTACGATCGGTCGGCCGAGCTCCGCCTCGGCCTTGATCTTTTCCGCCTTCGCGTCCATCGCCTGCCGCTCGTTCAGCGCATGGATGGCGGTCGTATAGGCAAAGCCCCGGTCGCAGAACTGGCCATCGCCATCCGTCGGGTCCGTCGTACGGAACAGGACGCCGACGAGCTCCGCATAGGAGACCCGGTCCGGGTCGAACTTCACGCGCACCACCTCGCGGTGTCCACCCTTCGCATAATCTTCGTAGGTGGGGTTCGCGCTCTTGCCGCCGGCATAGCCGGAGATCGTTTCGAGAACGCCGGGCACGGCGTCGAAGTCGCTCTCGACGCACCAGAAGCAGCCGCCGGCAAAGATAGCATATTGCGGTTCCGCCGCCCGCGCCGGCAGCAGCAGGAAACACGTGACGAGAAAACCGAACAGCAGGCGAAGCATCGGCGGACCTCCATCCTCGGCTATTACCTAACTGCCTCGCCGCGCGTTTCAAATCACTTAGCAACACGTCGATGTGACGGACGTGAAAGCAAAACGGCGAGCCGAGGCCCGCCGTTGAAATGCTGCTGAAAACACCTGCAGGGCGGATGGTCAGAACCGCCGCTCGACCAGCATCTTCTTGATCTCGCCGATCGCCTTGGCGGGGTTCAACCCCTTCGGACAGGCCTGGGCGCAGTTCATGATCGTGTGGCAGCGATAGAGCCGGAACGGATCTTCGAGATTGTCGAGACGCTCGCCGGTCGCCTCGTCCCTGGAGTCGATGAGCCAGCGATAGGCCTGCAGGAGGACGGCAGGGCCGAGATAGCGGTCGCCGTTCCACCAGTAGCTGGGACAGGAGGTCGAGCAGCAGGCGCAGAGAATGCACTCATAGAGCCCGTCGAGCTTGAGGCGGTCTTCGTGGCTCTGCCGCCATTCCTTGGCCGGTGTCGGCGACACCGTCTTCAGCCAGGGCTCGATCGAACGGTGCTGGGCATAGAAATTGGTGAGGTCAGGCACGAGGTCCTTGACGACGGGCATATGCGGCAGCGGATACACCTTCACGGCGCCCTTCACCTCATCCATGCCCTTGGTGCAGGCGAGCGTATTGGTGCCGTCGATATTCATCGCACAGGAGCCGCAAATGCCTTCGCGGCAGGAGCGACGCAGCGTCAGCGTCGGATCGATATTGTTCTTGATGTAGAGCAGACCGTCCAGAACCATCGGGCCGCAATCGTCGATATCGATGTAATAGGTATCGATCCGCGGGTTTTTGCCGTCGTCCGGATTCCAGCGATAGACCCGGTATTCGCGCAGGTTCGCCGCGCCGACCGGTTTCGGCCACACCTTGCCTTCGGTGATCTGCGAGTTCTTGGGGAGAGCGAGTTCAACCATGTGCCTTAGTCCTCGAGATCAGTAGACGCGGGCCTTGGGCTCGATCTTGTAGGGATCGATGCCTTCGGCGATCAGCTCGGTGTGCACGGGACGAAAATCGAGCCGGACGTCGCCCGCGTCGTTGACCCAGGCAAGCGTGTGCTTGCGCCAGTTGACGTCGTCGCGGCCGCCGAGCGGGCCGTCCTTGTAGTCCTCGCGCGCATGCGCGCCGCGGCTTTCCTTGCGCGCCTCGGCGCCGTAGACCGTGGTGATGGCGTTGGCCATCAGATTTTCGAGCTCCAGCGTCTCGACGAGATCCGAGTTCCAGATCATCGAGCGGTCGGTGACCCTGACGTCCGGCAGTTCCTTCCAGATCGCCGAGAGGCGCCGGCAGCCGGATTCCAGCGACTCCTGCGTACGGAACACGGCCGCGTCTTCCTGCATGGCGCGCTGCATCTTGTCGCGCAGCACGGCGGTCGGCGTGGCGCCGTTGGCGTGCCGCAGCCGGTCGAAACGCTCCATGATGCGGTCGCAGGCGGCCGTGTTGACCTCCGGCACCGCCTCGTTGCGGTCGATGATCTGACCGGCGCGGATTGCCGCCGCCCGGCCGAAGACGACGAGGTCGATCAGCGAGTTCGAGCCGAGCCGGTTGGCGCCGTGCACCGAGGCGCAGCCGGCCTCGCCGACCGCCATCAGTCCGGGCGCGATGCGTTCCGGGTTCTGGCTGTCCGCGTTCAGCACTTCGCCCCAATAATTGGTCGGCACGCCGCCCATATTGTAGTGAACCGTCGGCAGCACCGGGATCGGTTCGCGCGTGACGTCGACCCCGGCGAAGATTTTCGCCGATTCCGAAATTCCCGGGAGGCGCTCATGCAGCACCGCGGGATCGAGATGGTCGAGATGCAGGAAAATATGGTCCTTGTTCTTGCCGACGCCCCGGCCCTCGCGGATTTCCATCGTCATGCAGCGGGAAACGACGTCGCGCGAGGCAAGGTCCTTGGCAGAAGGCGCGTAGCGCTCCATGAAGCGCTCGCCCTCGGAATTGACCAGATAGCCGCCCTCGCCGCGGGCGCCTTCGGTGATCAGGCAGCCCGCGCCGTAGATGCCGGTCGGATGGAACTGCACGAATTCCATGTCCTGCAGCGGCAGGCCGGCGCGGGCGATCATGCCGCCGCCGTCGCCGGTGCAGGTATGCGCCGAGGTCGCGGAGAAATAGGCGCGGCCGTAGCCGCCGGTCGCCAGCACCACCATCTTGGCGGCGAAGCGGTGGATCGTGCCGTCGTCGAGGTTCCAGGCGACCACGCCGGTGCAGCGGCCGTCATCCGACATGATCAGGTCGATGGCGAAATATTCGATGAAGAATTCGGCATTGTTCCGGAGCGACTGACCGTAAAGCGTATGCAGGATCGCGTGGCCGGTACGGTCGGCGGCAGCGCAGGTGCGCTGCACCGGCGGTCCTTCGCCGTAGTTCTGCATGTGGCCGCCGAAGGGGCGCTGATAGATCTTGCCTTCCTCGTTGCGCGAGAAGGGAACGCCATAGTGCTCGAGTTCGTAGACCGCCTTCGGCGCCTCCATGGCGAGGTACTGCATGGCGTCGACATCGCCGAGCCAGTCGGAGCCCTTGACGGTGTCGTAAAGATGCCACTGCCAGGAGTCGGGCGTCATGTTCTGCAGCGAAGCGGCGATGCCGCCCTGTGCCGCGACCGTATGCGAACGCGTCGGGAAGACCTTGGTGATGCAGGCCGTCCTCAGGCCCTGCTCGGCCATGCCGAGGGTCGCGCGCAGGCCCGCCCCGCCGGCGCCGACGACGACGACGTCGAAGGAATGGTCGACATATTGATATGCCTTGCCGTTTGCAGCGGGTGAACTGATCGATGCCATGACGAAATTACCCTGCAAATGCGATCTTCAGGACGGCGAAAAGACAGAGCCCGCCGACCGCGATCGTGAAGAATGTGTTGAGCATGAGAAGCGCTATCTTGGGGCCCTCCCCATGGACGTAGTCCTCGATGATGACCTGCATGCCGATCTTCATGTGAACGAGGCCGGCGACGACCATCAGACCCATGGTCACCGCCACGAACGGGTTCGAAAGGGCCGCGATCAGTTCCGCATGCGGTGCGCCCGCATAATGGGCGAGAAAGACGACGAAGAAGATCGTGAGAGGAATGCTGGCGACGGCCGTGAGGCGCTGCCGCCAGAAGTGATCCGTGCCTTCCTTTGCCGAACCGAGACCCCGGACCTTGCCGAGAGGTGTGCGCATATTCATGTCGAAGTCCTTAACGAGCGAGGTAGCCGACGACCCAGATGACGAGCGTCAGCGTCGCCGATGCGACGATCATGGCCTTCGCCATCCTCGTCGCGAAGTGCTTCTCATAGCCGTAGCCGAGATCCCAGGCGAGGTGGCGTATGCCGCCCAGCAGGTGATGTACAAGGGCCCAGGTATAGCCGAAGAGGACGACCTTGCCGATGAACGTGCCGAACAGCCAGTTCACCCAGTCGTAATAGGCAGTGCCGGAAGCAGCGGCGATCAGCCACCAGGCCACCAGGACGGTGCCGAAATAGAGCGCGCCGCCGGTGATGCGGTGCATGATCGACATGATCATGGTGGGGATCGGCTTGTAGATTTGAAGATGCGGCGAGAGCGGCCGGCTTCTTGTGACATTCGTCATCGGAACCTCGCGGGATGACCGGATTTTCGTCCAAAACTGGACTGGTTTGGTCCGGTATCGCACCCGATTGTGCGCAATTCAGTCACCCGGACCTTTAATCACCATAAGGCTTCCCGACAAGTGTGTTTGCAGTGCAAAATCAATTTAATCGATTTGACGGAAAACGGCATTTTCCAGCCTTCGAGAGACATCGGGTCTTTTAACCGTACAGGGAAAAAAACCCAACCGAATCCGTGACATTTCCCGCCGGTTGCCGCAGGATGCACTTTAACTGTTTGTTAACGATGATCCGGAGGCAGCGAGAATGGACCTCTCGCGAATGATCCGCACGACCAAAGTTCTAGTCGTGGCCTTCGCACTTGCGATGCCCGCCGGTTTACCGGCACGGGCCGCCGAAAGCGACGGTTTCCGCAATGTGGAGACCCGAACCCGCCATGTCCGGATCAAGCATCGCACGCCCCATCACTCCTGGCGCAAGGGCCACCGGTCAATAACGACCATCGGCGGTTTCTCATCCGCCGATTCCAGGGGCCTGCCCGATGTTCAGACCCGCACCCGTCATGTGCGGCCAAGATATCCATGGCCGAGATATCCCTGGCATCGTAACGCCCGCCGCGGGCGGGATCGTGGTCCCGTGATCGTCATCAATGGCGGCGGATACGCATCCGGCGGTTACGACAGTTATGGGAGTTACGACTTCCCGACACCCATTCCGGATATCGGTACCTATGCCGGCGGCCTTTCGGCGTTCCGCGAGGAAGGGAACGGCATCTATTTCAGCGGGGACGGCGGCTACGCCTATCTCGCCGGGGAAACCGTCGCAGCCAATCCGTCTTCGAAGCGCGCGAAGATCATCATCGTCTCGCCGCAGGTAAACGCCAGCGCATGTTCGTGGGAGCACGGCGTCTGCGTCGTCCGGCCGTAGGATTTGCGGCTGCGCTGCGGGCCGTCCTTACCCCTCCCCAACCCCTCCCCACAAAGGGCCACAAAGGGGGGGGTGGAGGGGCTTAGAGCCTGTTGCGGCGCCAGTGCCATCCCGGCGTTCACACCTGCGAAACCGATGAAATATGAGCAATGGGCGCGGCAGATTAAGCCGCTCCCCCTTGTGGGGACCTACGGCATGCACATATCTCTTGTTGTCCAGCCCTTCGCGGACTTACTCCGGAGTGGCGGCATCTGTATTTCCAGCAGTGGCGAGGCTTGGGGATGGGTCCTTGGGATCAAACCCGTATGCGCTAACATTGGCATTAGCGGTCACCCGCCCCTCATCCGCCTGCCGGCACCTTCTCCCCGCAGGCGGGGAGAAGGGACAAGCGGCGCCAACTGAACCCCGCATTCACCGCCCGCCCGAGGGAGCGAGCGGGCGCGGCATATCCCTTCTCCCCGCCTGCGGGGAGAAGGTGGCGGCAGCCGGTTGAGGGGGCAACCCCGACCGAGCGGGGTTGAGGCGGTTGGGTTCCCGAGGGATCCCTTTCATGGGCAGTATCCGCCGCACCGGCGCGCAAGAGATATGTGCATGCCGTAGTTGTGGGAGGGGTTGGGGAGGGGCTTCCCTGCAAATCGCGGTCACCCCGTGAGGGTGCCGAACCGCCAGACGGTCGTGCGCTTCACCTCGCTGTCTTCGAGCGCCCGAGTCGCCGGTACCTCGTAGGTCGCAAGGTCAGTCATCCGCCCGCGTGGACAATAGGCCCGGCCCGGATCGCCGACGAGAACGACGGCACCGGCGCGTTCGAGCGCTTCGAACCAGGGCAGAAGCAGATCGGCGAAGCTCTTGTCGTAGAAGACGTCTCCGGCGAGGTAGACGTCGGCCGCCCGTTCCGAGCCGACGATATCGTCGCCGGTGAAGGCGAACGATACGCCGTTGAGCCCGGCATTCAGCCGCGCGGCCGTTTCGGACCAAGGATCGATGTCGGCGGCGACGACCTCATCGGCGCCGGCCAACTTCGCCGCGATGGCGACGAGGCCGGAACCGGAGGCGAAATCGATGACGCGGCGGCCGCGCACCGTCTCGGGATGATCGAGGAGATAGCGGGCAAGCCCCTGCCCGCCCGCCCAGGCGAAGGCCCAGAAGGGCGGCGGCAGCCCGATCCGTTCCAGCTCTTCCTCGGTCTTCAGCCACAATTCATGCGCCTCTCCCGCAAGATGCAGGCGGATTTCCGGCACGTGCGGCGGCGCGAGAATGTCGGTGTTGGCGCGGATGAAGCTTTCGGGATCGGTCTTCACGATATTCAGGGGCGCTATCGGGGCGGATTGTCCAGCCCGCCCATGCGGCAGACCTCGATCCACTCGTCATCCGTCACCGGCTGCACCGAAAGGCGCATGGACGTAACGAGCGACATCTTGGCGAGCTTCGGATTTTCCTTGATTTCCTTGAGTGAAACCGGCCGTGGAATGTCCATGACGGCGCGGATGTCGACGCAGTCCCAGCGGGCGTCGCCCTCGGCCGTCGAATCCGGATGCGACAACGCGCAGACCTCGGTGATGCCGACGATCTCGAGCCCCTCGTTGGAGTGGTAGAAGAAGCCCTTGTCGCCGATCTTCATCGCCCGCATGTTGTTGCGCGCCAGGTAGTTGCGCACGCCGGTCCATTCGGTGCCCTTCTCGCCCGCATCCTTCTGCATCTGCCAGGACCATTTCGCCGGTTCGGATTTGTAGAGCCAGAACGCCATCGCCCCTCAAGCCTCCGGATTGTTGAAGACCCAGTTGTAGGCCTTGATCTCGACATTGGCGAAGAGACCCGCCTTCGCATAGGGATCGGCCTCGGCGAGCGCCCTGGCCTCTTCGAGCGTATCGGCCTTGACGATCACGAGGCTCCCCGTCGGCTTGCCGTCGGCGCCGAGGAAAGGCCCCGCGATCTTCAGGATGCCCCGGGCATTGAGGTCGTTGAGATAGGCGACATGGTCAGGCCGCGTGTCGAGCCTGAGTTGCAGCGCGCCGGGCTTGTCCGTGCAGAGCAGTGCGAAGAGCATGGATCCTCCTGAAGACATCATTCGTGGGTGATCGGTCTGGACATCAGTTGTTCGAGGGCCGAGCGGACATCCAGCTTTCCGTCGACGATGGCTGCGACGGCCTCGGTGACCGGCATCTCGATGCCGAGTGCGCCCGCCACGCGGGCGGCGACGGATGCGGCAAAGGCGCCCTCGACCAGCTCGCTGCTTCCGGCCGCGGCCCGGCCGTCCTTGCCGAGCGCTATGCCGAAGCGCAGGTTGCGCGACTGGTGGCTCGTCGCGGTCAGCACGAGGTCACCCAATCCCGAAAGGCCGCGCACAGTGTCCGCCTCGCCGCCTCTTGCGACGATGAAGCGCGACATTTCCGCAAGCCCGCGCGAGATCAGCGCAGCGCGCGCCGAGTCGCCGAGACCGGCGCCTTCGACGATGCCGCAGGCGATCGCCAGCACGTTCTTGAGCGCACCGCCAAGCTGAACGCCGGTGCGATCCGCCGAGGGATAGAGCCGGAACGTCCGCCCGGAAAGCACCTCCGCAAGCTCCGTCGCGATCGCCGTATCGGGGGCGGCGATCACCATGGCAGTCGGCAGGCCGCTAGCGATATCGGCGGCGAAGCCCGGGCCGGAAAGCACCCCGATACGGCGGCCCGGCAACTCCTCTTCGAGAACGTCGGTGAGGAGTTGGCCGGTCGATTGCTCCATGCCCTTGGCGCAGGTGACGACGACGGCACTGGCGCCGATCGCGGGACCGTAGCTACGCGCCGCGTCCCGATGCGCTTGCGAAGGCATCGCGAAAAGCACGATGTCGGCGTCTTCGAGCGCATCCGCCTGCGAAGAATAGACAAGGCGCGGGGGAAGCGGAATTCCCGGGAGAACCGCGTCATTCCGCCCGGTACGGCGACACTCCGCGGCCGCTTCTTCCCGACGGGCAAGCAGAGTGACATTCGCCTTGTCCTTCGCTGCCGCGACGGCCGAAAGCGCCGTTCCGAAGGCGCCCGCCCCGACGACCACGATTTTTGGCGCGCTCTTCGATTTGCCGCTCATCTTCTGTCCATCATGCCTTGGCGCCGCGTCTGCCGGAGCCGATCAATGCCTTGGCTTCGGAATCGAGCGGCCAGCGCGAACGCGGAGCTGCATCGAGCCCGTCCGCCGGCAGGCCCGCCGCGAGGCGCTCCGCACCGGCCCACGCAATCATCGCCGCGTTGTCGGTGCAAAGCTGGAGCGGCGGCGCGATGAAGCGGAAGCCGTGCTCGTCGCAAAGCGATTGCAGTGTCCGGCGCAATGTCTGGTTCGCGGCAACCCCGCCGGCCACGACGAGAGCCGGTTGGTCGACGGAGGCGAAGTCCGCCCTGAACCGCTTCAAGCCGCGCCCGACCCGATCCCTGAGCGTGCGGGAAATGGCGCGCTGAAAAGAGGCACAGACGTCGGCGATATCCTGATCCGTCACCGGCTCCAGCGACTGTGCGGCCTGGCGGACGGCGGTCTTGAGGCCCGAAAACGAAAAGTCGAGCCTGGCGTCGCCGACGAGCGGCCGGGGAAAATCGAAGCGCTCCGCATTACCGGCTTGCGCCGCCCGCTCGACGGCCGGCCCGCCCGGATAGGGAAGACCGAGCAGCTTTGCGGTCTTGTCGAAGGCCTCGCCGAGCGCATCGTCGATCGTCGTGCCCCAGCGTTCGTATTCGCCGACGCCCTTGACGAGGATCAGCTGTGTATGGCCGCCCGAGACGAGCAGCATCAGATAGGGAAATGAAAGGCCGTCGGTCAGCCGCGCCGTCAGCGCGTGGCCTTCGAGATGATTGACCGCATAGAGCGGCTTGCCGGTCGCCCGCGCGATCGCCTTGCCGGTCATCAGCCCGACGATGAGCCCGCCGATCAGGCCGGGACCACTTGTCGCAGCGACCGCGTCGATGTCCCGGAGCGTCACCCCGGCGCGCAGGAGCGCTTCCTCGATCAGCGCGTCGAGCGCCTCGACATGGGCGCGCGCCGCGATCTCGGGAACGACGCCGCCATAGGCACTATGCTCTTCCAGCTGGCTCAGCACCACGTCGCCGAGAATCCGGCCGCGGCCCTCTTCGTCACGCAGCACGACCGAAGCGGCGGTTTCGTCGCAGCTTGTCTCAATGCCGAGGATGCGCAAAGGCGGGGACGTCACGTGCTATACTCAAAGATTGCGGTCGCAGTGAAAGGTGGCTACACGAACCTCAAACAGCGCCGTGCGCCTTCAGACGCACAAGGGACGCTGTAACGCTTTGAACTGCTGCATGGTTTTGTCCTAAAACCGGTTCCGATTTAAGGAAGCATGCAGTAACAACGGATGGCGAAGGATGCAAACGAAACCTTTCCGCATCGGCACGCGCGGCAGCCCGCTGGCGATGGCCCAGACGCATGAAACGCGCGATCGGCTCGCCGCCGCACAAGGTCTGCCACCGGAAATGTTCGAGATCGTCATCCTTTCCACGAAGGGCGACCGGATCACCGACCGGTCGCTTGCGGAGATCGGCGGCAAGGGCCTGTTCACCGAAGAGCTCGAGCAGCAGCTTCTGTCGGGAGACCTCGACTTCGCCGTGCATTCGTCCAAGGACATGCCGACGAAGCTGCCCGACGGGCTGTTCCTTTCCGCTTTCCTGCCGCGCGAGGACATCCGCGACGCCTTTGTCGGCCGCTCGGCTAAAAGGCTCGTCGATCTCCCGCAAGGCGCCACCGTCGGCTCGTCTTCGCTGCGCCGTCAGGCGCTAATCCGGCGGCTGCGGCCCGATATCGACGTGATCACCTATCGCGGACAGGTCGAGACACGCCTGCGCAAGCTTGCCGAAGGTCAGGTCGACGGCACGCTTCTGGCCTATGCCGGCCTGAAGCGCCTCGGCATGGAGCAAGTGCCGACGGAGCTGCTTGATCCGGAAGAATTTCCGCCGGCGCCGGCCCAGGGCGCGATCTGCGTCGAGGCCCGCATCGGCGACGACCGTATCAACACGCTGCTTGCGGCAATCGACGATCCGCGCACACACGAGGCGGTTTCCTGCGAGCGCGGCTTCCTGGCGACGCTCGACGGCTCATGCCGCACGCCGATCGCCGGCTACGCGCAATCGGACGGGACACATATCCGCTTTGCCGGCATGATCCTGACGCCCGACGGCACCACCTCCCACCAGATCGAAATCGACGGCAGAGCGGCAGACGCGGAAAGGCTTGGGCAGGAGGCCGGCGAGCGTATCCGCACCAAGGCCGGACCGGGTTTCTTCTCGAGCTGGAGCTGATCCGATGCGCGTGCTCGTGACCCGGCCACGCCCGGCCGCCGAAAGGACGGCGGCAAGGCTCAGCGCCATGGGTCACGAAGCGGTCATCCTGCCGCTTATGCAGGCGCAGCATCTCGCCGGCGCGGCCCGGGCAGCATTGAGTGAGCCCCACCAGGCGATCGCCGTCAGCAGTGGGGAGGCGGTCCGCGTCCTCGGCGCGCTCGGACCGGCGCTTGAGCCACACCTTGCAACACCGCTCTTTGCAGTCGGCGAAGCGACGGCGCGCGCTGCGGGCGATCTCGGATTTACCGATATCCGCATCGGACCGGGAACCGGCGAGGGACTCGCCGAGACGGTGGCTGCCCTTCTCCCCCCCGGGGAAACGCTGGTCTATCTCGCCGGTTCACCGCGAACCGACGGTTTCGAACGGGCATTGCACCAACGGCGGATCGAGCACAGGACCGCCGAATGCTATCGGATGGCGCCGGTCCACTATCCTGCGGAGACGCTGCCCGGACTCCTCCGCGCGGGCCCCTTCGATGCGGTCATGCTCTATTCCCGCGAGAGCGCGCGGCGCCTGGACGCAGCATTGCGGGAGAGCGGGCTTGAACCCGCGGACCTCGCCTCGCGCTTTCTCTGCCTGAGCTGGCCGATAAGAGAGACCCTGCCGGACGGTCTACCCTGCGGGGTCGCGGCGGTGCCCGACGAGGAAAATCTCTTGCGGCTTCTTTGAGGCCAAATCAGCAAAGTCGGCGCCGGTTTTCCGCCTGCCTTCTGCACATTGCTCGGGTCATCTGGGGCATTTCCGTCAAAAAGCACGGTCTGGGGCTTTCCCTCGTCATCCTCGCTGACTAGGTTTGCGTTTAGATCGGATGAGGAAAGTGCAGAGCGTTCCTGCTGCAGATCCGCTCAGGCCTACACCGACAGGCAATGAAACGGTAAAGAGGTGACCATGGCATCGGAAAAGCCGCCGCGCCGCTCGAAACCCGGGAAAGAACCGCTGACGATCGATCTCGAGGCGGAGAAGACCGAACCTGCGGCGGCCGAGGCAGCGGCCGGCCCGGATGCGGCGAAGAGCAAGCCGGCGGATATTTCGACGAGCGAGGCGGCTGAAGCCGGCGAAGTAAGAACCGGCGAAGTCGAAAGCAACGAAGCCGGCATCGGCGAACCTCCTTTGCCGGCGGGCGATCCGCAAGAGGAAACTCCGCAAGAGGAAACAGAGACGGAGGAGGCACGCGCCGACGCGGCTGCGGCCGCCTTCGACGCGGAGCTTCCGCACGCGACCAACGGCGAACTGCCCGAGGCAAAGAGGAGACAGGCCACAGGCGCAGGTGCGCTTGCTGCCGGCATCCTCGGCGGTCTCATAGCGCTCGCCGGTGCCGGCGTGCTGCAATATGCCGGCTACGTTCCGGCGCCCGGACCGGAGCAGCCGGGCACCGAGCAGAACCTTGCGAGCGAGATCGAAGCGATCAAGGCGGAGCTTCAGGCACGGGCCCCGGCGGCGCCAGTGGACGTCGCCCCTTTGGAAAACCGCCTTGCGGCCCTGGAACAGGCGGCCCGAGAGCCCGGCGCGGCTGCGGCGGGCGCTCCCGAGGTCAAGGCGCTCGAAGCCGAGGTCGCCAACCTGACGAATGAAATGGCCGCCCTGAAGACCGAGCTTGCCGAGGCTCGCCAGGCGGCGGACGCCGCCAGGGCGGAACTTGCCGGCCGTATCGACCAGGCGGAGCAGAAGCTCAACGAGCCTGCGAACGATATCGAGATGGCGAAAGCCGTTGCCGTCACCGCGCTGAAGACGGCGATCGATCGCGGCGGGCCGTTCCTCGCCGAACTCGACGCCTTGCGCAGCATCGCCCCCCAGGATCCGGCCGTCAAGGAACTGGCCGATGTCGCCGCGACAGGTGTCCCCACGCGGACGGAATTGAAGGAAAGTTTCCGGCCGGCGGCGGACGCGATGCTGGACGCGCTGCACCGGCCAGACCCCAATCAGGGCATTTTCGATCGCCTCGTCTCCAGCGCAATGTCGGGCATCCGCGTGCGGCCGGTCGGCAGCGTCGAAGGCGACACACCGGAAGCGGTGATCGCCCGCATCGAAGACAAGCTCGATAACGGCGATCTCAAGGGCGCATCGCTCGAATGGGACAGCCTTCCCGAAACCGCGAAATCCGCCGGCCAGGGGTTCAAGGAAAAGCTCGACCGGCGGCTTGGCGTCGAAACGGTGATCGATGCCGCCGTAGCCGGCACGATGACGCGCACGGGCAAGCAAGGTTAGCGGGGGAAGAAGACTATATGATCCGGATACTGTTCTTCGTACTGCTCGTCCTTTGCCTGGCTCTCGGCTTTGCCTGGCTCGCGGATCGTCCGGGGGAATTGTCGCTGATCTGGCAGGGCCAACTCATCGAGATGAGCCTGATGCGCGCCGCCTCGATCCTGATCTCGCTCTTCGCTGCCGTTCTGATCGTCGTCTGGCTGCTTCGCACGATCTGGTTGTCGCCGCACACCGTCACGCGTTACTTTCGCTCCCGCAAGCGCGACCGCGGCTATCAGGCATTGTCGACCGGCCTGATCGCGGCCGGCGCCGGCGACGCCAATCTCGCCCGCAAGATGGCCGCGCGCACGCGAAACCTCATCAGCTCGGATCAGGAGCCGCTCATCCATCTGCTCGAAGCGCAGACGGCGCTGATCGAAGGCAAATACGACGACGCACGCAAAAAATTCGAGGCGATGGCGGACGACCCGGAGACGCGCGAACTCGGCCTGCGCGGGCTGTATCTCGAAGCCAAGCGGCTCGGCGCCAACGAGGCTGCGCGCCAATATGCCGAGCGCGCCTCCGAGAAAGCGCCGCACTTGCCGTGGGCGACCCTGGCAACGCTCGACCATCGCAGCCAGGCGCGCCAGTGGGACGAGGCAATCCGCCTGCTCGACCAGAGCCGCGCCGCCCATGTGCTCGAAAAGAACGAAGCGGACCGGAAAAAGGCCGTTCTTCTGACCGCACGGGCAATGGAAAGTTTGGATGCAGACCCGAAATCCGCCCGGGACGACGCGCAGGCGGCGCTGAAGCTCGACGATCGCCTCGTGCCGGCGGCACTCGTTGCCGCCAAGGCGCTCTTTCGCGAGGAAAATCTGCGCAAGGGTGCTTCGATCCTCGAGAGGATGTGGAAATTGGATCCGCATCCCGATATCGCGCGTCTCTATGTGCGGGCGCGCGGCGGGGACTCCGCCCTCGACCGGCTGAAGCGGGCGAAGAAGCTTGAATCGCTCCGCAGCAACAATGCCGTCGCACTGGCGACCGTCGCCGAGGCGGCGCTCGACGCGCGCGAACTTGCTCTTGCGCGCACAAAGGCAGAGGCCGCCGCCCGCCTCGAGCCGAGGGAGAGCATTTTTCTGCTGCTCGCGGACATCGAGGAGGCAGACACCGGCGACGAGGGCCGCATCCGTCACTGGATGGCACAGGCGCTGAAGAGCCCGCGCGATCCGGCCTGGACCGCCGACGGCGTCACCTCACCGGTCTGGCTGCCGGTCTCCCCGGTCAGCGGCCGCCTCGACGCCTTCGAGTGGAAGGCTCCGCCGTCGCAGATCGCGGCGGCAACGGAGGACGGGCATCTGAACCCCGACCAGGCAATTCGCAGCCTCCCGCCAGTCGCGACCGTGCCCCGCCCGGTCGAGGAACCGGCTCCTGGACGGACGGCCGAGGCTGCCCCGACAGCCGAGCGCGATCAAACCGAGCGAGAACGGGCCGAGCGAGAACGGGCCGGGCCGGAGAAGGCGATCAGCGTTCCCGACCGGAAGGAACCGGCCGCATCGCCCGCAACGGGCAAGGATGCCGAGGAGGCACCGGATCCCTTTTTCGGCCGCCCCCCGGACGATCCGGGCGTGCGCGAGCCGGCGGCGGCGGAACGGACCACCACCAACTTCCGTCTTTTCTGAACCCAGACATCTCCATAGGCTGCAGGCGATAGTGCATGTTTGAACGTTTTCGCGCATTTCTGGAAGGAATGACCGGCTCGGCGCGGATTGAAGCGGGGGACCCGCGCATTGCGGTGATCGGCCTCTGCTTCCAGGTCATGGAAGCGGACGGCGCGGTCCGCAGCTCCGAGCGCCGCAAGATGCGCAAGCTCATCAAGGAGCATTACAAGCTCGACGATGCCGCTCTCAATGCCCTGGTCGCGGCCGGCGAGAGCGCTGAAAGCGAAGCGATCGACTTCTACCAGTTCACGTCGGACATAAAGCGGCACCTGCCCGAGGAGCAACGCATCGAGCTCGTCGGCATGCTGTGGGAAATCGTTTACGCCGACGGTGCGCGCAGCGAGATGGAAGACCACGTGATCTGGCGGATTGCCGACCTCCTCGGCGTTTCCGGGCGTGACCGGGTCTTGAAACGCCAAGAAGCAGCGGCCAAGATCGACATGGTGGAGGAGAACGAGGCGCAACAGGAAAGTTGACGATGCCGCCAGAGGCCCCAGACACCAAGAGAGACGCCAAGAGACCCATCCTCATCGTGCTCCATCAGGAGCGCTCGAGCGCCGGCCGCGTCGGCCACATTCTCGAGCGGAAGGGCTTTTCGCTCGACATCCGCCGCCCCGCGCTCGGCGACGAGCTGCCGCCGACGCTGGAAGCACATTCGGGGACGATCATCTTCGGCGGACCGATGAGTGCCAATGACGAGGAGGAGTTCGTCCGGCGCGAAATCGACTGGCTGTCCGTGCCGCTTCTGGAAAACAAGCCCTATCTCGGAATCTGTCTCGGGGCGCAGATGCTGGCCCGCAATCTCGGCGGCAGGGTCGAAGCCCATCACGAAGGCATGACCGAGATCGGCTGGTATCCCTTGAGAGCCACGCAGGCCGGCAAGGCGCTGATGGACTGGCCGGCGATGGTCTATCACTTCCACCGCGAAGGCTTCGACCTGCCGAATGGCGCCGAATTGCTGGCAACCGGCGACACCTACCCGAACCAGGCCTTCCGTTACGGCGAGAACGCCTGGGGCATCCAGTTCCACGGCGAGCTGACGCGGGCGATGATGCATCGCTGGGTGGTGCACGGCGCCCATCGCTTCGAGCTCCCCGGTGCCCAATTGGGCAAAGCGCATCTGGAGGGCCGCATGCTGCACGACCATCCTTTGCGGACATGGATGGAGAATTTCCTGGAGCTGATTTTCATGAATGGTGAAAGCGGGGAGGAATTCCGGAAGAGCTTGCAGTCGTGAGTTGCGAATGCCCCTCACCCTAACCCTCTCCCCGCAAGCGGGGCGAGGGGACGAGTTTTCCGCTTCCTTCTTCAACATCCCGCGATTCGGGGCGAGCGGGCGCGTCTTGTCCCTTCTCCCCGCCTGCGGGGAGAAGGTCGCGGCAGCGGGATGAGGGGCGGCCTCCAGTTCAGATGCTCACCCCCTCCGCTGCTTCTCCGGCACATCCAGCGTGTCGATCCGGCGCAATTGCGGAAAGCCGAGTGCCCAGAGGAGCGACACGAGAAGCGTGCCTGCGCCGCCGAAGACGACCGCGAAGACCGTGCCGAAGCCGGAGGCCATCATGCCGGCGCGGAACTCTCCGAGTTCGTTTGAGGCGCCGACGAAAACCATATTGACGGCGTTTACGCGGCCGCGCAGCTCATCCGGGGTCCAGAGCGTGATGAGGATCTCGCGCACATAGACCGAGATCATGTCGGAAGCGCCCATTACGACGAGCGCGGCGATCGATATCCATGGCGTCGCCGACAGGCCAAAAACGACCGTTGCCAGGCCGAAGAGGGCAACGCCGACGAACATGTAGAGACCGGCTCGATTGCGGATCGGGTGGGCGGCCAGCCACACCGCCATTCCGACCGCGCCGACACCGGGCGCGGCCCGCAGGAGGCCGAGGCCCCACGGCCCGAGCGTCAGGACGTCCCGCGCGAAGACCGGCATGAGCGCGACGGCGCCGCCGAGCAGCACGGCGAAGAGATCGAGCGAGATCGCCCCCAGCACGATCTTCTCGGCCTTGATGTAGCGGAACCCTGCGGTGATCGTCTGCCAGTTTGCGGCCGACGGCGGCGAGCGCCTTGCGGGCTTCGGCACGGCGAAGACCATCAGGGCGCCGGCAGCGAAGAAGCCGAGGCTGACCGCATAGGGCACGGTCGGGCCGAATCCGTACAGAAGCCCGCCAGCCACCGGGCCGACGATCATCGCCGTCTGCCACGAGGTCGAATTCCACGCGATCGCATTGGGCAGATCTTCCGCAGGCACCAGATTGGGCGCCAGCGACTGTGAAGCGGGCCCCAGGAAAGCCCGCTCTATGCCGAACACGACAAGGATCGCGTAAACCGGCCAGGGTGAAAATAGTCCCGTCACCGTCAAAAGGAGAAGTGCTGCGCCGCAGAGCGTGCTGACCAGCATGCAGATGCCCATGATCGCCCGGCGATTGTAGCGGTCCGCCACGCTGCCCGTCACGAGGATGAGAACGAGGGATGGCAGGAATTGGAAGAGGCCGATGAGACCGAGCGAGAAAGGATCGCGCGTCAGATCGTAGATCTGCCAGCCGACGGCCACGGACATGATCTGGACGGCGAAATAGGCGAGCAGGCGGGAGAAGAAATAACGCCGGTATCCGACATGCCTGAAGGCGGCGAAACGGTGCGCGGCATGGACGGCCGACATGCTGGAATGCTCCTGCTGCAGGCTCCTGATACGTCGCCGACCGAGCAGCGGGAGCGTGCAGAAATTGAAATCCTGCAGCGATCCTTGCGCATCGGAAAAACCGCGGAGCACTGCAGGGAAGGGAAGAAAGGCGCGCTCCGTGCCATTAAACATGATCACGCGAGGCAGGCCGGCGTACTTGCTCGTTTAGTTCCTAATGTCTACATGTCTGTCAACAACGAATTGGAGACCGGCATGCTTGCTGTCATCGGCACTTTGAATTTCATCATCAACATTGCGTGGTTCCTGATCATCGCCTCGGCCATCTTCTCCTGGCTCTATGCGTTCAACGTGATCAACGTGAACAATCAGGCGATCAACATGATCGGCCGCTCGCTCTATCAGTTGACCGAGCCGCTCTACCGGCCGATCCGCCGCGTGCTGCCCGACATGGGCGGCGTCGACCTTTCGCCGCTCGTCGTGCTGGTGATCCTCTATTTCATCCAGCTCTTCCTGAACACCACCATCGCTCCTGCGCTGCTGCGTTAGAGCGGGATAAGGAAAAGTGTGTGCGGTTTCGCCCGTGCAGGCCGACTCCACCTAAAATCATCGTGATCTAGACTAAAGCGCAAAAAACCTCCGGATCGAGGCCGAGCCGGAGGTTTTCATGTCTCAGTAAAACAGCGAAACGATTATTTCTTCGTCTTGGCGCGCTCGACCGCTTCCCGGATCAGCTGCTTGGCCATGCTGGCATCCTTCCAGCCGAAGATCTTCACCCACTTGCCGGGCTCCAGATCCTTGTAGTGCTCGAAGAAGTGCTCGATCTGCTTGAGGGTGATTTCCGGCAGGTCGGTGTAATCGTGCACCTTGTCGTAGCGCTTGGTCAGATGGGCGGAGGGGACCGCGATGATCTTTTCGTCCTGACCGGAATTGTCTTCCATCATCATCACGCCGATCGGGCGGACATTGATGACGCAGCCCGGAACCAGCGGACGGGTATTGCAGATCAGCACGTCGATCGGATCGCCGTCGTCGGAAAGCGTGTGCGGCACGAAGCCGTAATTGCCCGGATAGGTCATCGGCGTGTAGAGGAAGCGATCGACCACCAGCGTGCCGGCCTCCTTGTCCATTTCGTATTTGATCGGATGCCCGCCGACCGGGACTTCCACGATTACATTGACATCTTCCGGTGGATTCTTTCCGATGGAAATCGCGTCGATCCGCATGAGCACCTCCAGGGGTCGTTTGAAAAGTCGTCCCGTCGGATAAAGGGAAACATGCCGCGATGCAACATGACTTTGGTTCCGGGCGGGCGGATTTGCTGTAGGCACGCCGCGCGGCCAAAAAGGGGCAGGGCTGATATTTATCTTCGCAGGAGAGACAATGCGCCCGAAACTTCGCTATTTTCTTTCCGCCGCCCTGATCTCGGCGCCTGCACTTGCCAATGACAGCGCCTACACAGACGCCAGCCGCGACAAGTGCCGGCTCCTGCGCGAGTGGGAAGGCGCCTCGTCGCAGATGCTTTGTCCCGGCATAGGCGACTATCCCGTCCATTTCATCGAGAGCGATATGCGCCAGAGCTTCTTCTTCGGCCATGCCAGGCAAAGCTATCTGGAGAACGGCTTCGAGAGTTTCGGTACCTTCAACCATGCCGAAACGACCGTCGAATGGCGCCTCGACGCCAACGGGAAGCCGGTCGCCGCCATCCTGCGCTGGATTATCGAGAACCCGGATCCGCAGACGGACAGGAGCACCAAGGCGTTCGAGGGACAGGTTCTGGTGATCTCGAAGGTCGCGCAGAAGGAGGACGGCGACGGCTGCGTCATCGGCTATGTCGACGCGCTCGCCAATGCCGATGCGAACACGCTGGCGCGCAGGATAGCCGACGAAAGAGCCGCAAGCTTCCGCTGCGGCACGGACCAGGCATCCTATCACGGAAATCGCGGCGAGAAGGCGGGCGAACCCATGCACTTCCTGCCTAAATGAGGCTCTGCGAGACGCCCGGACCGATGACAGCGCCTTGCGGCACTCCTCAACTCCAGACGAAGCCGACCTTCTTCAGGTGCTTCTCGCCGAAATCCTCCATGCCTTCGGCAATGTCGCGACCGCCCGCCGAATGGAAGAAATTATAGGCATTCGCACTGTCTTCCAGGCACCAGACGACGAGCCCTTCGCAGCCGAGCGATTTCAGAAGGCTCTTTGCTTCCCCAAAGAGGACACGCCCGAGGCCGATGCCCTGATATTCGGGCCTCAGATATATCTCGTAGATTTCGCCTTCCTGCGGCAGCGCCCGCGCCCGGCTCAGGCCCAGCGTCGCGTAGCCGGCTATCGTGCCGGCGACGTCGACGACGAGAAGGGTCGCCGGTCCGCGCGTGGCCTTGCGCCACCAGGTCTCGTCGCGGCGATTGACCATTCGGACAAGGGGGCGGTGCGGAATGATGCCGCCATAGGCCTGCAACCAGGAAACGCGATGCACGTCGGCGATTGCCGCCGCCTCATGCGGCTCCCCAGGCCGAACCTCGATCGAAACAGTCTTCATGACTTGCGACTCTAATCACACGACGCGGCGGACAGGAATCCCGCCGGGCTGTCGCGCGGCGTTAACCCACAGGCAACTTTAACGGCACCTGCCCCAAGGTTAACGCCTTTTTAACTTTATCCGCAAGCCGCCCGCGAAAGGCACACACAGCAAAAACCCCGGATCGCTCCGGGGGTTTGTAGATCGACGAAATCAGAAGGTTGGACTTGCCCCTCTCCTCGGCTTTAACCCGAGGACTAGCCCGCTCGCGGGGAGAGCGGACGGAGGCGGCGCGGCATACCCCTTCTCCCCGCATGCGGGGAGAAGGTCGCGGCAGCGGGATGAGGGGCTCGCTTTTAGCCCCTTAAGCAGCGCCGGCCGTCCGCGACTTCTCGAAGCGCTTGCGCTCGTTCGGATCGAGATACATCTTGCGAAGCCGGATCGACTTCGGCGTGACCTCGACCAGTTCGTCGTCCTGGATCCATGACAGCGCCCGGTCGAGCGTCATGCGGATCGGCGGCGTCAGCTTTACCGCCTCGTCCTTGCCGGACGCGCGCATGTTGGTGAGCTTCTTGCCCTTGAGGACGTTGACTTCCAGATCGTTGTCGCGCGTGTGAATGCCGATGATCATGCCCGCATAGACCTTTTCGCCGGCGTCGATGATCATCGGGCCACGATCTTCGAGGTTGAACATCGCATAGGCCACGGATTCGCCGGCGTCGTTCGAGAGCAGAACACCGTTCACGCGGCCGCCGATCTCACCCTTATAGGGCTGGTAGTCGTGGAACAGGCGGTTCATGATCGCCGTGCCGCGCGTATCGGTCAGAAGCTCCGACTGATAGCCGATGAGACCGCGGGTGGGCGCGAAGAACACCAGCCGGACGCGGTTGCCGCCGGAGGGACGAAGCTCGGCCATTTCGGCCTTGCGTTCGGACATTTTCTGGACGACGACGCCCGAATGCTCCTCGTCGACGTCGATGACGACCTCTTCGATCGGCTCCAGGAGCTGTCCGTTCTCATCCTTGTGCATGACCACGCGCGGACGCGAGACGGCGAGCTCGAAGCCTTCGCGGCGCATCGTTTCGATCAGAACCGCGAGCTGCAGTTCGCCGCGGCCGGACACGTAGAACGAATCCTTCTCGGAGGATTCCTCGATCTTCAATGCGACGTTGCCCTCGGCTTCCTTGAACAGACGGTCGCGGATGACGCGCGAAGTGACCTTGTCGCCTTCGGTGCCGGCGAGCGGAGAATCGTTGACGAGGAAGGACATGGTGACGGTCGGCGGATCGATCGGCTGCGCCTTCAGCGGCTCGTTGATGGCCGGATCACAGAACGTGTCGGCGACGGTGCCCTTGGAGAGGCCGGCGATCGCCACGATGTCGCCCGCATGGGCTTCCTCGATCGGCTGACGCTCGATGCCGCGGAATGCAAGAATCTTGGAGATGCGCCCGGACTCGAGCACCTTGCCGTCCTGCCCGAGGACATTGACCGCCTGGTTCGGCTTGATCGAACCGGAATGAATGCGCCCGGTGATGATGCGGCCGAGGAAGGGATTGGCTTCGAGAATGGTGCCGATCATCCGGAACGGGCCTTCGCCGACGCTCGGCTCCGGAACGTGATCGAGAACGAGATCGAGGAGCGGTGCCAGGCCCTGATCCTGCGGACCTTCCGGCGCGACGTTCATCCAGCCGTTACGGCCGGAACCGTAGAGAATCGGGAAGTCGAGCTGCTCATCGGTCGCATCGAGCGCCGCGAAGAGATCGAATACCTCGTTGATGACTTCCTCGTGACGGGCATCGGGTCGGTCGATCTTGTTGATCGCCACGATCGGCCGAAGACCGACCTTGAGCGCCTTGCCGACGACGAATTTCGTCTGCGGCATCGGGCCTTCGGCGGCGTCGACCAGAACGATGGCGCCGTCCACCATCGACAGAATACGCTCGACTTCACCGCCGAAATCGGCGTGGCCGGGGGTGTCGACGATATTGATGCGCGTACCCTTCCACTCGACCGAAGTCGCCTTGGCGAGGATGGTGATGCCGCGTTCCTTTTCCAGTTCGTTGGAATCCATCATGCGCTCGGCGACGCGCTGGTTTTCGCGGAAGGAGCCCGACTGCTTCAGAAGTTCGTCGACGAGCGTGGTTTTCCCATGGTCGACGTGCGCGATGATCGCGATGTTACGAATGCTCATTTTTTGTCTCGGAAAGTTCGTGGGCACGCGCGACGAGGCAGGTACCGCTTTTCAGTTGCCGCGCTCATACAGGTTTTTTCCCGGAAGCGAAAGGGGGCCGGCGCGCAGGGCTGACCTGCGTGAGGCGCCGCCGGCTCAAGCGGAAACCGCCGGATCGAGGGTTACCCGCCAGAGTTCCTGATCCTGCCGGTCCATCAGCCGCACCGTCATCTGCCGCGTCTGGCCGCTGATATCGACGATGCCGAAGAATTGAAGGTCCGCCGACGGCGGCAGGTTGCTGTCGATTCCTCCGCCGGACGCCTTCATGAAGCGAACCTCGGGGCCGAAGGTCATGTCGAGCTCCTTCGGCCCGTAGGTGCCGGAATGAAGCGGCCCGGAGACGAACTCCCAGAACGGCGAGAAGTCCTTGAAGGCGGCCCGCGAGGGATCGTAGTGATGCGCCGCCGTGTAATGCACGTCCGCCGTCAGCCAGACGAGGTTCTCGATCGCATTGTCGCGGACGAAGCGCAGGAGATCCGCAAATTCGCTCTCGCGCCCCTTCGGCGCGCCATGGTCGCCGTCGGCGATGGCATCCGATCCGCGCCTTGCCGAATAGTCGTCCCAGACGATGAGGCCGACCGGCATGTCGCAGGCGATCACCTTCCAGGTGGCGCTGGACGCCGCAAGCTCGCGCTTCAGCCAGTCCGCCTGCCGCCAGCCGAAGAGGCCGCCACCCCCCTCTTCCTGGTTGGGGCCGCGATAGGAGCGCAGATCCACGAAGAAGACGTCGAGCAGCGGACCATAGGCGATCTTGCGGAAAATGCGGCCGGGCTCCGTCGGCAGCGTGCGGATCGCCGTCATCTCGTGAAACGCGCGGGCCGCGCGGGCGGCATAGACGGCGACATCCTTCTCCGGATAGCGCGGGTCGTCGCTGAGATCGGTCGAGGCCGACCAGTTGTTCAGGACCTCGTGGTCGTCCCACTGATAGAAGGTGGGACATTCGGCATGGAGCCTCCGCACATGCTCGTCGAGCAGGTTGTATTTCCACTGGCCGCGATATTCCTCGAGCGTCCGCGCGACGTCTCGCTTCTCGGGCGTGACGATCCGGTTCTTCCACATGCCGCCGTCGCGCAGCTTGATCTCGTCGGGGATAGGATTGTCGGCATAGATCGTGTCGCCGGAATGGATGAAGAAATCCGGCTCGTGCAGCCGCATGGTCGAATAGGTCTTCATGCCGACCTCGTCGATGCCCCAGCCCTGCCCCGCCGTGTCGCCGGACCAGACGAAGCGCACGGAGCGGCGGCGCAAGGGAGCCGTCCGGAAGCGCCCGACGACCGGTTCGGAGACGCGATTGGCGTCGTAGAGATCGGTCGCGATGAAGCGATAGAAGATGTCCTGGTCCGGCAGCAGACTGTCGAGCCGGCACTTGACGGCGCAGTCGGTCAGCGGCGTCGCATCGATATCGGCAAGCCTGACGGCATTCGAAAAGCTTTCCGTGGTCGAATACTCGACGGAAACGCGCGCCGGCCGATCGACCCGCGTCCAGATCATCCCCGAGCCCGTATCGACGTCGCCGGACTGTACCCCATGGGCGAATTCCGGCCGTCCGTAGCCGCGCGCGTAGAACGGCGTGGCGAGACCGGAAGAAGCGACAAGACCGGCGGCGCCGGCGGAGAAGAGGAAAGAACGCCTGGTGAGGGTGTTTCGAAGAGCGGCCAATCCCTGCCTCCGGTTCCGTTTCGCGAATCGTCGGTTCTCGCGAGCGGACCATTGGCGAGCCAGATGTCAGCGGCTTTACAGGCGGATGAAACTATTCGGACGGTTTGGCGACAGTTCTGTGAAGGGGCTGCCTGCAGGCGGATAAGGGGCAATCCCTAATGCAGGAACCCGTAGTGATGGCGTATGTGCCGATTGAAATAGTTGCCGGCGGAATCCGCATGCAGCAGTTCCTCGTAAACCTCTTCCGGAACGTCGAGGTAATGATAGGGCCTGCGGTTGCCGAGGAACCAGACGCTCAACGTCCGGCGCGGTACATCGTATCTGACCTCATGGATCGCGGAGGAGTCGAGGATTGCGGAGGATCGTAGAATTCGCATCGGCGTCTTCCCGATTGCTTGTCCCTATCGCCCCCTATTGTACATCAATCGTGCGATCCTTTAAATATTGGAGCGCTTCCAAGGACTTCCTTCCGGACTTGGCCCGCAATTCACGAGGTCCTTCCTTGCCCCCGTCAGATACGCCCGCCCGCGACCGCCTCGAAACCGTTCTCGCCCGCCTCGACGGGCGGCGGAACGATGAACGCGTTTTTGTGAAGCTCTATCCCGAGACAGCCCGCGCGGAAGCGGACGCTGCCGACGGGAGGCGGCGCGAGGGCAAGAGCCTCGGGCCCCTCGACGGGCGGATCGTCTCCATCAAGGACCTCTTCGACATCGCGGGCGAGCCGACGCTTGCGGGCTCCATCATCCGCCGCGCGGCGCCTCCGGCAACAGCGGACGCGGCGATCGTCCGGCGCCTTCGCGCGGCCGGCGCCGTCATCATCGGCAAGTCTCACATGACGGAATTCGCCTTTACCGCCGTCGGCCTCAATCCGCATTACCCGGTGCCCGGCAACGCTATCGACCCGAGCCTCATTCCCGGCGGTTCCTCCTCGGGCGCCGCCGTCTCGGCGGCGGAGGGCACGAGCGAGATCGCCATCGGCTCCGACAGCGGCGGCTCGGTGCGCATTCCGGCCGCCCTGCAGGGCCTCGTCGGCTTCAAGCCCACCGCCCGCCGCATATCTCTGGAAGGCGCCTTTCCCCTGTCCCCCAGCCTCGATTCGATCGGCCCGCTTGCGCGCACGGTCGCCGATTGCGCGGCCGCCGACGCGGTCATGGCCGGCGAGACGCCGAGACCGCTCGAGCCCATGCCGCTCGCCGGCCTGAAGCTCGGCATTCCCGAAGGCGCTCTTCTCGAAGGGCTTGCGCCGGAAATTGCGGCGGCTTTCGAAAGAAGCCTGCAAGCCTTCTCCCGCGCGGGTGCGAAACTCGCCGCATGCGGGATCGACGATCTCCTCGCCCGCTTCGCCGAGGCAACCGCGATCGGCTCGCTTGCGGGCCTCGAGGCAAGCCGTGTGCACGCGGACTGGCTCCTGGACGACAATGCGCCGGTCGACATCCGCGTAAAATCCACATTGCGCCGCCGCCTCACGGTCCACGACGCAGCGATCGAGGACCTGCTGCGGAAGCGGCAAGAGCTCATGCGCGCCATGGACGAGCGGCTGGCACCCTTCGATCTCACGCTGCTGCCGACCACACCCATCCCCGCCGTCAGCATCGCCTCGGTCGAAGAGGACAGGGCCGAATACCGCCGCGTGGAGGACGTGCTGCTGCGCAACACTCAGGTCGCCAACCAGTTCGACCTGACCGCAATAAGCCTGCCGATGGCAGGCACGAGCCGGCCGGCGGGGCTGATGCTGATGGGCCAGCACGGCGCGGACGCGATGCTGCTTGGTGCTGCGGCCGCAATGGAGGATCTGCTGAAGAACGGGTGAACAGCTTCGCGTTCCCTCGCGCGGGATGGCCGTTCGAGGGACAGGCTTTACCGGCAATACCTCAATGCATCGACCGGCTCGACCATTCCTCTTTGAGAATCCGGAACGCGTCTTCGAGCGCAGCGACCAGCACCTCGGTCAGCTCGCCACCGTCATTGTTCATGAGGTACAGGGCCACGGTCGCATCCTGCGGGTCGCTGTAGCGCTCAAAATCGTCAGACATCGAATCGTCCTTCCTTCGCCGCATTCATTACGGCTGTCCGGCGACGTTAGAAAGGCTGACTTGTGCAGAACTGGAGCGAGACCGGCTTTCAAACGAAGGGCAGCGGACACCGGATATTTCGCTCGTCCCCGGCGCGCTGGAGCACTTCCAGGAAAGTGTGTAACGGTTTTCCGTCCGAAACTGCGTTGGATCCGTTAGAGCATTTCAGTGTTTCTATGAAACGTTGAAATGCTCTAGACCGCCCGGGAGAGTCACAAGCGGAGCCAAGATGGCGAAGAAAACCAAAGGCGACGACGCCCCCGACCTGCACCGCCTCAAGGCCGAATTTCCGGAAATCCACGCCGCGCTTGCCACCGGCAAGATCCCGTCGCTGCGCCGGGCGCTGGTCCTCGCCGGCCTGAAGCCGGAGCGCAGCCGGCTGGAGAAGCTCAAGAACTCCTGGGCGAAGGCAAGCGATGCCGAACGCGAAAGCTTCCTCGCCTGGCTCAAATCCAAAGGCACGCTGCCCGCGCCCGCCGCCGCCCCGCCCGATGCCGGCCCGCAGCCCGCCGAAACCCCGATCGCCAGCGGCCGCTACCTGCTTCCCTCAGCGATCGCCGAGATCAGAACGATAATGGCCCGGCGCGGGCTGAAACCTGCCGACGTCATGGCCGAAATGGGCTTCCCGCCCGACGGCCGCCCGCTTGCCCGGGCGCTGACGCGCAATGCCAGTTTGAGGCTGTCGGTAATCGCGGGATTGGAGGCGTGGCTTAGGAGGAATGCGGGGGAGTGATGCGGGAGGGGATGCATAAGGATGCTTCGACCTGTGTCCTCATAGGCTAAACCTTATAGGACCGAGTTGAGATCCGCCTCCCTGCCTTTAGGACCGATTTTCCAGCAATGGAAGTGACGGGCCTGTGTCTGTGGCCTCTTCTCACGCAATCGCCACATCCCGCTGTCGCGCCGCTGCGCGCAACCTCTCATGCACGCCGCGCGTCGCCGGCGCTATCATATAGCCACTCTCCAGGTCACCGAGCATCACCGATTGGTCACGCGGAGCGGCAAGCCAATGCAGCCCGATCAGGCCGCAGATCAATGCGTCGACCTTGTCCTGGTCCGCCTTCCTCGGCGCCTCGGAGTTTGCCGCTATCAAGCACCATTCGTCCAGGTGCCGCAGCGAGTTCAGCATGCCGAACCGCCTGACCGCTTCTGCGACTGCCTGCCAGTCGCTGATCTTGAAGCGCTGCCGGTTGGCAGGATTGTACTTCGGGGCTGCAAGCCTCGAACAGAAGGTTCCCTCGATAGCAGCCAGTGCCAGAGCCGGAAAAACCTCTATCAGGAAGAGGCCGCTGGATGCTGCTCGTGCGAGTTCCGGCTCTTCCGTCGCTCCCAAGGCCTGCTTGAACCGCCAGATCGGTGCGCCGTCATCGAACATACCCTTCTTCGACCGGCTTGCAGGCTGAACGCCGCCTCCAATCCAGGAGATCAGCGATCCGGCTACCCTGTCGACGGGACGCGAGCCGGTGAGGTTCGGGACGATCGTTGGCTGATCCAGTGCCACAAGGCACTTCTGGGCCTCCTTGCGCTCGCGCTCGATGACATCCAGAGCCTCCGCAAACGAGGCAAGCCGGGGTGCGAGATACAAATGAGCGCCGTCTCCATCCAGACGAATGACGCAGATCGCTCCGGGAGCTTTCGGGTTGTCAGTCCAGGCCGAGTCGAAGCCGACGATGGAAGTAAAACCGGTGTGCAAGCTCATCCCGCCTCATAAGCTCGGGCGTGCCGGAGTGTAACTAAGTGAGTGAAAGACAATCGGACGTCCAGGCCGCTCTCTTGGGAAGCAAAGCACTTGTAACCAGAGAATTTATGGCGGAGAGGGGGGGATTCGAACCCCCGATGGGCTTGCACCCATGCCGCATTTCGAGTGCGGTGCATTCAACCACTCTGCCACCTCTCCGCGGGGCCGGTCGGCGCTGTTCAAGCGCGGCCGGTTCATAGCGGCAGTTTCTGCCGCTGGCAAGGGCTTCCGATAAGAATATCTGCGATATGGTGGCTTTCGCCTTGACAAGCAAGGGCCGTTCCCGTAATCCGCGCCATGAGGTGGTGTGGGCTTAGCCTCCGCCGCGCCGGGTAAGTGTTGTGCCCGTTCACTGGCGAAGGTCGAGGATTTCCGAGGCGCTTCGCTCCACGTTAGCGACTGACAAAAAGACGGCCTTGTCTTCGGGCAAAGAGCCGGACCGAACATGAAAGGACAAAATATGTTCGCAGTCATCAAGACCGGCGGTAAGCAGTACCGCGTGGCGGCCAATGACGTCATTACCATCGAAAAGCTGGAAGGCGTTGCTGGCGACAAGATCGAATTCACCGAGATCCTGATGGTCGGCGTCGGCGCCGATGCCACCATCGGCGTTCCGTTTGTCGAAGGTGCCGTCGTCAGCGCCGAAGTTGTGGACCAGGGCCGCGCCAAGAAGGTCATCGCCTTCAAGAAGCGCCGCCGCCAGAACTCCAAGCGCTCGCGCGGCCATCGCCAGCATCAGACGATCGTCCGTATCCTGGACATCGCTGCCGCCGGCGGCAAGGCGAAGAAGGCTTCGAAGAAGACCGAAGCCGCCGCTGAAGCTGCAAACTGAGTTCCGGGATCGAAGGTTTAAAGGAGAACACCAATGGCACACAAGAAAGCTGGCGGTTCGTCGCGTAACGGTCGCGATTCCGAGTCCAAGCGCCTTGGCGTGAAGAAGTTCGGCGGCGAAGCCGTCATTCCAGGCAACATCATCGTGCGCCAGCGCGGCACGAAGTGGCATGCCGGCGCCAATGT
Organism: Ensifer sp. D2-11; assembly: GCF_054161295.1. Classification (NCBI taxonomy): domain Bacteria; kingdom Pseudomonadati; phylum Pseudomonadota; class Alphaproteobacteria; order Hyphomicrobiales; family Rhizobiaceae; genus Ensifer; species Ensifer sp. D2-11. Next base: position 3,490,452 of record NZ_CP096433.1, on the reverse strand, counting down.
AGGCCTCGGCAAGGACCATACGATTTTTGCGCTTACGACGGGCAACGTGGACTTCCGCAAGAAGGCCAACGGCCGAGTCTACGTGTCTGTAATGCCGAAAGCCGAAGCAGCGGAATAAGCCGGTAGCGCTCTAAAACAGCCGGCGTCTCATCGACCCGGCTGACGCACCGCAAGGTTCAAAAGCCAGACTTCAAAGGGGAGATGGGGCGATACCCAACTCCCCTTTTCGCATGTCTGGAGGAAGAACCATGCAAACCGAGCTCGTCAGGGAAGACCAATCCCGGTCTCCCGAACAAAGGCTGAGGCCTCAGCGGTCAAGGACCGATTGCCCGATATTGTTATCGCCCAGGCTCGTTTTGCGCGCGCCCCATGAAGACGATATCGACGCCCTTGCCCATCTTGCCAACAATGCCAACATCGCCACCATGGTCTCGCGCATGCCGCACCCCTATACGACGGCGGATGCGGCCGATTTCGTGCGACGCGCAAAAGCCGGCACGATTGGCAAGTGCGTCTACGCGATCACGAAAGCGGACAATGGCGCATTCCTCGGCTGCTGCGGTGTCGAGCCGCACGCCGACGAAAGGACCGTCGAGCTCGGCTATTGGCTGGGCGAGCCCTACTGGAACCAGGGCTATGCGACCGAGGCGGCACAGACCCTGACCGACATGGCCTTCCGCACCCGCGACATCGACCAGATCGATGCGCGCTGCCGGGTCATGAACATCGCGTCGCGCCGGGTCATCCAGAAGTGCGGCTTCCAGTTCCAGGGTTCCGGCATGGTCGGCAGCCTGGCGCTCGGCGGCATGGTCCCGGTCGAATGGTACAGGCTCGACCGCAAGACCTGGGTCTCCCTAAGAAGCTGGGGAGGTGTCCGATGAACGCCCTGGTCACGGAGCGCGCCCGGACGGTCGCCCGCCCCGGCCCCGGCCCGGCTCCGGTCATCGAAACGGAACGGCTGCGGCTGCGGCCGCACCGGCTTTCCGATGCGGCGGCCATCGCCGAGTCGCTCGGCGACTTCCAGGTGGCGCGGATGCTTTCGCGCGTTCCAGCGCCCTACCACCACCAGGATGCGCTCGACTGGCTCAACCGCCAGACGGCCGATATGCTGCCGGACTGGACGCTCGCCATCACTACCCCGGGCGACGACGTCCATATCGGCTGCATCGGCATCGAGCTCCGGCACGGCCAATGGCATGTCGGCTACTGGCTGAACCGGTTCTACTGGGGCAAGGGGCTGGCGAGCGAGGCGGTCCATGCCGCGGTCGAACGCTTCTTCCGCCGCATGCCGGAAACGGTGCTGCATTCGGGCGTCTTCGCCGACAATCCGGCCTCGCTCAAGGTGCAGGAAAAGCTCGGCTTCCGGATCACCGGCTGCAGCCAGATCTATGCGCTCGCCCGCAATGCGATGGTCGCGCATATCGAAACCCGGCTTGCGGCCGAGGACCTGCGCCGCCCGGACTGAACGGATACGGGACCCCGCCAGTACCGCTCCTGGCGGGGTTCTTCATGTCGATAATCTTTGACCTCTGCCGGAAGCGCCTATATCGATGGCGCAAAAGCAGAGCGGGATCGGGAACGTGCGCGGGCTGCCCCGCATTCCGTCCTCAACTTGAAGCGATCACGTAGAAATGGCGAACCGATGAAATTCCTCGACGAAACGAAAGTCTATATCCGGTCAGGGGACGGCGGCGCGGGCGCCGTTTCCTTCCGCCGCGAGAAGTTCATCGAGTTCGGCGGCCCCGACGGCGGCGACGGCGGCCGCGGCGGCGATGTCTGGGTGGAAGCCGTCAACGGCCTCAATACGCTCATCGACTTCCGCTATCAGCAGCATTTCAAGGCCAAGACCGGCACGCACGGCATGGGCCGCAACCGCACCGGCGCAAAGGGCGGCGACGTGACGCTGAAGGTGCCGGTCGGCACCCAGATCTTCGAGGAAGACAACGAGACGCTGATCGTCGACATGGTGGCGGAAGGGCAGCGCTACCGGCTCGCCGCCGGCGGCAATGGCGGCTTCGGCAACGCGCATTTCAAGTCCTCCACCAACCAGGCGCCGAGCTGGGCCAATCCGGGCCTCGAGGGCGAGGAGAAGACGATCTGGCTGCGGCTGAAGCTGATTGCCGATGCCGGTCTCGTCGGCCTGCCGAATGCCGGCAAGTCGACCTTTCTCGCCGCCTGCACCCGGGCTCGGCCGAAGATCGCCAATTATCCCTTCACGACGCTGCATCCCAATCTCGGCGTTGCGACCATCGATGAAAAGGAATTCATCATCGCCGACATTCCGGGGCTGATCGAAGGGGCGCATGAGGGCGTGGGCATCGGCGACCGCTTTCTCGGCCATGTCGAGCGCACCCGGGTGCTGCTGCATCTCGTCTCCGCGCAGGAAGAGGATGTCGCCAAGGCCTACAAGACCGTGAAGCACGAGCTCGAGGCCTATGGCGGCGGGCTCGAGGAGAAGCCCCAGATCGTAGCTCTGTCGCAGATCGACGTGCTGGACGAGGAGGAATTGAAGGCGAAGGCCAAGGCGCTCGGAAAAGCCTGCGGCACGCCGCCGCTCCTCATCTCCGCCGTGACCAACAAGGGTATGACGGAGGCGCTGAGAGCATTGCGCAGCGTCATCGCCGCGGCCAAGGCGGGCGAAGAGGAAGCTTAAGCATGACCAAGGCCCGCAAAGCGCTCGAGAAATACCGCCGGGTCGTCATCAAGATCGGCTCGGCACTCCTCGTCGACCGCAGGACGGGGCTGAAGAAGAGCTGGCTCGACGCGCTCTGCGCCGACATTGCGGCCCTCAGGGCCAAGGGCGTGGAAGTGCTCGTCGTCTCCTCTGGAGCGATCGCGCTTGGACGCACGGTGCTCGACCTGCCGGCGGGTGCGCTGAAGCTCGAAGAGAGCCAGGCGGCCGCCGCCGTCGGCCAGATCGTGCTGGCGCGTGCCTGGTCGGAGAGCCTCTCGACCCACGCGATCGTCGCCGGCCAGATTCTCCTGACGCTGGGCGACACCGAGGAGCGCCGGCGCTACCTCAATGCCCGCGCGACGATCGGCCAGCTTCTGAAGCTCGGCTCGGTGCCGATCATCAACGAGAACGACACGGTCGCGACCACAGAAATCCGCTATGGCGACAACGACCGGCTGGCAGCGAGGGTCGCGACCATGGTCGGCGCCGATCTCCTGGTCCTGCTCTCGGATATCGACGGGCTCTATACCGCGCCGCCGCATCTCGATCCCAACGCCCGTTTCCTCGAAACGGTCGCCGAAATCACGCCCGAAATCGAGGCAATGGCGGGCGGCGCTGCCTCCGAGCTTTCGCGCGGCGGCATGCGCACCAAGATCGACGCCGGCAAGATCGCCACCACTGCCGGCTGCGCGATGATCATCGCCTCCGGCAAGCCGGATCATCCGCTGGCCGCGATCGAGGCGGGCGCGCGCTCGTCCTGGTTCGCGCCATCAGGCTCTCCGGTGACCGCCCGCAAGACCTGGATCGCCGGACAGCTCCTGCCGGCCGGTTCGCTCTCGATCGATGCCGGAGCGGAAACGGCGCTGCGTTCCGGCAAGAGCCTGCTGCCGGCCGGCGTCCGGCAGGTGACGGGAAGCTTCAGCCGCGGCGATACGATTGCGATAATCGGCGCTTCCGGCCGCGAGATCGCCCGCGGTCTTGCCGGCTACGATGCCGACGAGGCGCGCCAGATCGCCGGCAAGAAGTCGGCCGAGATCGCCGCCATCCTCGGCTATGCCGGCCGCACCGCCATGGTGCATCGCGACGATCTGGTCATGACGGCTCCATCGGGCGCGCGCCTTGTAGAGGAAAGCGACGAGGGAAAGGGCAAGCTCCATGCTTGAGACGGTCGAACAGGACAAGGACGTCAACGCGATGATGCTGGAGATCGGACGCCGCGCCAAAGCGGCCGCCTGGCCGCTCGCGACCGCAAGCGCCGAGCGCAAGCATGCGGCACTCGTCGCCATGGCAGGCGTCATCGTCGCACGGACCGCGGAAATCCTTGCCGCCAATGCGCTCGACCTCGAAAACGCGCGCGAAAGCGGCGTCGCCAGCGCCTTCATCGACCGGCTGACGCTGACGGAAAGCCGCATCCGCGACATGGCGGACGGCATCCGCGCGATCGCCGAACTCAGGGACCCCGTCGGCGAGGTGATCTCCGAATGGGACCGCCCGAACGGGCTCCACATCGAACGGGTGCGCACGCCCCTGGGCGTCATCGGCGTCATCTATGAAAGCCGTCCGAACGTCACGGCGGACGCCGGCGCGCTCTGCCTCAAAGCCGGTAATGCGGTGATCCTGCGCGGCGGCTCCGACAGCTTTCACTCGTCGCGGGCGATCCATGCCTGCCTGACCGAGGGATTGAAGGCCGCGGGCCTGCCGGAAGATGCGATCCAGATGGTGCCGGTCGCCGACCGTGCTGCCGTCGGCGCCATGCTCACCGGCTTGAACGGCGCGATCGACGTGATCGTCCCGCGCGGCGGAAAGAGCCTGGTCGCGCGCGTCCAGAACGAGGCGCGGGTGCCGGTCTTCGCCCATCTCGAAGGTCTCTGTCACATCTATGTCGATGCGTCGGCCGATCGCGACATGGCGAAGAAGATCGTCGTCAATGCGAAGATGCGCCGGACCGGCATCTGCGGCGCCGCCGAGACGCTGCTGATAGACCGCAACGCCGCCGAGAAATTCGCAAAGCCCCTCCTTGAGGCGCTCGTCGATGCCGGCTGCGAGGTGCGCGCCTCCGATGACCTCGCAAGTGTAATGCCCGGCCTGAAAGCTGCGACCGACGAGGATTGGGCGACCGAATATCTCGACGCGATCATTTCGGCGAGATTGGTCGACGGCATTTCCGGCGCGATCGAGCACATCAACACCTGGTCGTCCGCCCATACCGAAGCCGTGATCGCCGAGGACCCTGCGGTGGTCGAGCGATTCTTCTCAGAGATCGACTCGGCGATCCTGCTGCACAATGCCTCGACGCAATTCGCCGACGGCGGCGAGTTCGGCATGGGCGGCGAGATCGGCATCGCCACCGGCAAGATGCACGCCCGCGGGCCCGTCGGCGTGGAGCAGCTCACCTCGTTCAAGTATCGTGTGCGCGGCACCGGACAGGTGCGGCCCTGACGACACCGAGCGAAGTGAATGCGCGCTACCTCAGCATGCCGCATGTCGAGTCCGGCATGGCCGTCGGCCTGTTCGGCGGGTCCTTCAATCCGCCGCATGACGGGCATGCGCTCGTCGCCGAGACCGCATTGCGCCGGCTCGGGCTCGACCAGCTCTGGTGGATGGTGACGCCCGGCAATCCGCTCAAGGACCGCAACCATCTCGCGCCGCTTGCCGAACGTATCGCCATGAGCGAGAAGATCGCCCGCAACCCGCGCATCAAGGTGACCGCTTTCGAGCAGGCGCTCGGTCAGAGCTACACGGCCCGCACGCTGGAAGTGATCCGCGCCCGCAACCGCGATGTCCGTTTCGTCTGGGTCATGGGCGCCGACAATCTCAAGAACTTTCACCGCTGGCAGGACTGGCGCAAGATCGTCGCCACTTTCCCGATCGCCGTCGTCGACCGGCCGGGATCGACCCTTGCCTATCTGTCCTCGCCGATGGCGAGGGCTTTCAGCAGCGCCCGCGTCGACGAGGATGATGCGGGAACCCTCGCTTTCCGCCGCGCGCCCGCCTGGACCTTCATTCACGGCCCCCGTTCGGGCTTGAGCTCGACGGCGCTTCGTTCGGCCAAATCCGGGTGATTTCCCGTAATTCGGATCTCGTGTCTTGAAACCGTATAGGTTTGATGCCTACATTTAGATACGGTTCGAAGAAATATTTCGAATCGAACGTGCCTGTTCTGTTCATTTGGAAAGGAAAAACCCTGACAACAGCACACGCCAAGGGATTTGCGGCATCCGCATTCCCGCGCAGCACGGAATCGAGCGACGAAGCCGCTGTCCGTGCGCTTCAACTGGTCCTCGAAAGCCTAGAGGACTCGAAGGCAGAAAATATCGTTACCATCGACATTGCCGGAAAATCGGCGCTGGGAGACTTCATGGTCGTCGTCTCCGGGCGATCGAACAGGCATGTGATGGCCATTGCCGACCACTTGATCACGGACCTGAAGGACGACGGCCTCGGCAGGGCTCGCGTCGAAGGTCTTGAGGGTGGCGACTGGGTACTGATCGACACCGGCGATGTGATCGTTCACATCTTCCGGCCGGAGATCCGGGCGTTCTACAACATCGAAAAGATGTGGGCGGCTCCCGAGATCGAAGACGGTACCCTGCACTGAGACACGTCGCCCGATCCTGACCATCGACTCAGGACGGAGCGGCGGCCGGTGCCGAAGGTGACATGCGGTTGCCATCGCCGATAAGGCGGATGGCGGCAAGAATTTTGCCGGTCGATAATTTCCGATCGGCGCCGGCGGGGACGGATCGGGTCATGCGTATCGGACTTTTCGCAGTCGGCCGCCTCAAGGCGGGGCCGGAAAAGGATCTCGCGGGCCGCTATCTCGACCGGTTCGCCAAGGCCGGCCCGGCCGTCGGCCTCGAATTGGCCCGCGTCGTGGAGACCGCCGAAAGCCGCGCCGCCAATGCGGAGACGCGCAAACGCGAGGAAGCCGGCCAGCTTAAAAAAGCGCTCGCCGACGGCAGCGTTCTCGTGCTGCTCGATGAGCGCGGCAAGGCGCTCGACTCGGAAGCCTTCGCGCGCCTGCTCGGAACCTTAAGAGACAGCGGCAAGCGCGATCTGATGATAGCGATCGGCGGTGCCGACGGACTCGATCCCGCACTCCACGCCCGCGCCGACGCCGTGCTCAACCTCGGCAAGATGACCTGGCCGCACCAGCTCGTGCGCATCCTCATCGCCGAACAGCTTTATCGCGCCGTAACGATCCTTTCGGGACATCCTTATCATCGGGCGTAGACCACGGGTCGGAGACGGCCCCTCCCCGCCAATAACGAGAATATGTATTGGTGTGCCCAGCCAAATCGGATTAGGGTCTTCTAACTTTTGGACTTACGAGACTGGATGAAACCTCCAACGAACAGAGCCGGTTTGCTATCCGGCGCGCGGCGGATCCGCCGCGGCGCTGCGGTTGCGGCGCTCTTCCTGTCGGTGATCGGCCCGACTGCGGCTCAGGACGCGCCCGCCGCCGCGCCGGCCGATGCGGGGGCCGCCAAGGCGACGCCGCCGGATCCGGCTGCCGATCTGGCGGTCCGGCGCGACAGTACCGCGAGCGAGCTCGAGGCGCTGTCGAAGACGATCACGCTCTCGCGGGATCGCTCCGAGGCACTCGAAAAGACGATTGCCGAGATCGACAAGAGCAACGAGACCCTGCGTGACGCCCTCGTGGATTCGGCAGCCAAGCGGCAGGAACTCGAACGCCGGATTTCAGACGGCGAAAGAACGCTCGGCGATCTGCGCGTCAAGGAGGATGTGGTGCGGCGCTCGCTGCGCGCCCGCCGCGGCCTTTTGGCCGAAGTGCTCGCCGCCCTCCAGCGCATGGGCCGCAATCCGCCGCCGGCAATCCTCGTGACCCCGGAGGATGCGCTCGGCTCCGTCCGCAGCGCCATTCTGCTCGGCGCCGTCGTTCCCGAAATACGCGAGCAGACCGACAGCCTCGTCGCCGACCTGAAGGCGCTTGCGGATATCCGCAGCGGCATCGCCAGGGAACGCGAGGAACTGACCGCGGCAATGACCGCCCGGCTCGAGGAAGAGCGGCGCATGTCGATGCTCGTTGCAGAAAAGGAGAAGCTGAGGCAACGCAATGCGGCCGATTTGGCGGCCGAACAGCGCAAGGCCGAGGAACTCGCCCTGCAGGCGGAGAACCTCGAGGGCCTGATCTCATCGCTCGAAAACGAGATCTCCTCCGTGCGCGAAGCGGCCGCCGCGGCCCGCGCCGAGGAGGAGGAACGCCGCCGCATGAGCGAGGCCGAACGCGAGGCTGCGCGGGAGCTCGCCAGGAGTGCGGTGCCCGACAAAAACCGCATTGCGCCGGCATATGTCTTTTCCGAGCTGCGGGAGCGGCTGGCTTATCCCGTTGCGGGTTCGCTTGTGCGCCGTTTTGGCGACGCGGACGGAACAGGGCATTCGCTGCAGGGGATCATGCTCGAGACCAATGCAGGCGCGCTGGTGACCACGCCGGCGGACGGGTGGATCGTCTATGCCGGGAGTTTCCGCAGCTACGGGCAGATGATCATTCTCAATGCCGGCGACGGGTATCATATCGTGCTTGCCGGCATGGAGAACGTCAGCGTCCGGCCGGGGCAATTCGTCGTGGCCGGGGAGCCGGTGGCGGCGATGGGTGCAAAAAGAGTGGCGAGTGCGGCGGCCTTGGCGCTGGAAACCGACAGGCCAACGCTTTACATTGAATTCAGAAAAGACGGGAAGCCGGTTGATTCCCGACCGTGGTGGACCGCAGCAGAGGTTGGAAGGGCGCGAAATGATACGTAGAGCTTCACTTGTCCTGGTCGGGGCGCTGATGGGCGCGACGGCGATGGGCGTCGTCTACTCGGCAACCATGCCGGCCGTGGCAGCAAATTCGTCGACATACCGCGAACTGGCGATCTTCGGCGACGTCTTCGAGCGCGTGCGCGCGCAATACGTGACGCCGCCGCAGGACGACAAGCTGATCGAGAACGCGATCAACGGCATGCTCACGTCTCTCGACCCGCATTCGAGCTACATGAATTCGACCGACGCCGAAGATATGCGCACCCAGACGCGCGGCGAGTTCGGCGGCCTCGGCATCGAGGTCACTATGGAGGAAGATCTCGTCAAGGTGACCAGTCCGATCGACGACACGCCCGCCGCGCGCGCCGGTGTGCTCGCAGGCGATTTCATCTCGAAGATCGACGGTCAGGACGTCCGCGGCCTCAAGCTCGAGGAAGCGGTCGACAAGATGCGCGGTGCCGTCGGCACGCCGATCAAGCTGACGATCCTGCGCAAGGGAGCCGAAAAGCCGATCGAGCTGACGATCGTACGCGACGTGATCGCAGTACGCGCGGTGAAGGTCCGTGTCGAAGGAGATGTCGGCTATCTCAGGGTCATCTCGTTTACGGAGAAGACCTTCGAGGACCTGAAGAAGGGCATCGAGAAGATCCAGGCGGAAGTTCCCGCGGACAAGCTCAAGGGCTATGTTCTCGACCTGCGCCTCAATCCGGGCGGCCTGCTCGACCAGGCGATCAATGTCTCGGACGCATTCCTGGAGCGTGGCGAGGTCGTTTCGACCCGCGGCCGCAATCCGGATGAAACCCGCCGCTTCAATGCGACCCCGGGCGATCTGGCCGGCGGCAAGCCCGTCGTCGTGCTCGTCAACGGCGGTTCAGCATCCGCGTCGGAAATCGTGGCCGGCGCTCTCCAGGACCTGAAGCGCGCCACCGTTCTCGGCACGCGCTCCTTCGGCAAGGGTTCGGTGCAGACGATCATCCCGCTCGGCGACGCCGGCGCGCTGCGTCTGACGACGGCGCTCTATTACACGCCGTCCGGCAAGTCGATCCAGGGCACCGGCATCACGCCCGACATCAAGGTGGAGCAGCCGCTGCCGCCCGAGCTTCTGGGCAAGGTGGAAGCGCAGGGCGAATCCGATCTGCGCGGCCACATTCCGGGCCAGGAGGAGACCGAAGAGGGCTCCGGCTCGGTCGCCTACGTGCCGCCGGAAACCAAGGACGACATTCAGCTGAACTATGCGTTCGACCTGTTGCGCGGCAAGAAGACGGATCCGTCCTTCCCGGCCAATCCGGAACAGGCGCAGCTGAAGGAATAGCCCCCTCACCCGCAGAGTTCCGGGCAACATGAATCAAGGAGGCGCCGGGCTGTTCAACCCGGCGCCTTTATATTATCCATCGGCATGCAGCCGCATGTGCGATGATTCTGGCCTCCTTCAAGTCCATCGTCATGGCCAGCGGCGATTCGCGCCAGGATCGCAGCTCGACCGAGGCCCCGTTTGGCAACTGACCTCAATGCCCCCCTGGGCCAGAACCGGAAGGAGAGACCGGCACGCAAGCGCGATCTCGGTCGCCTCCTGCGCTATTGCGGCCTCAGTCTGGGAGCCCTTGCGGTCATCGGGATCTCGGCATGGAGCGCCCTTTCTCCCGGTCACCAGACCCGTTCGCCTGCAATGCCCGCAGCGACCGAAGCGACCCTCGCCACCGAACCAGCGCCACCCTCCGAGGGCCAAAGCAACGGGCCCGGGGCGCTCCACCGGAGCGGTGCTCTCTCCGGCGCACATGTCGAGGAAGTTCTGACCGATGATGGCGCGACGGTTAGGAAATACACGCCGCGTTCGCGCGAAACCGGCGGCCCCGCACTGATCGATGTCGAGCCGACGCGCGGGCAGGACCCCCGCATGGCAGCCCTTCCGAATGAAAGCCTTCTGGAAGACCGCCCCGAAGGCCGCCTGCCGGTCATCGGCCCGGACGGGCTGAGGCCGATGGAGCAGTATGCGCGCCCCTGGTCCGGCGCGCGCGGAACCCGGATCGCCATCGTCGTCGGCGGCCTCGGCCTCAGCCAGACGGGCACGCAGCGCGCCATCCGCGATCTGCCGCCGGAGGTGACGCTCGCCTTCGCTGCGGCCGGAAACAGCCTCCAGCGCTGGATGCAGGAGGCGAGGCGTGACGGCCACGAGATCCTGCTGCAGGTGCCGATGGAACCATTCGATTACGCCACCAACGATCCAGGCCCGCACGCGCTGCGCGTTTCTTCCGATGCCGGGAAGAACCTTGCGGAACTGCATCGCAGCATGGGACAGATCACCAACTACACCGGCGTCATGAACTATCTCGGGGGCCGTTTTCTCTCCAATGCGGATGCTCTCGAGCCGGTCATGCGCGATCTCGGCAAGCGGGGCCTTCTGTTCCTGGACGACGGGACGTCGGCGCAATCGCTCTCGGGAACGCTCGCCGGGGCCTTCGACGTGCCGCACGGTTTTGCCGATCTCGTGCTCGATGGCGAACTCAGCCGCAATGCCGTCCTGCGCAGGCTGGACGAGCTGGAGCGGATCGCGCGGAGGAACGGCACCGCGATCGGGGTCGCTTCCGCCTTCGATGAAAGCGTGGCGGCCATTGCCGAATGGATAGAGGAAGCCGGTGGACGGGGCATCGAGGTGATCGGCGTCGCCGCACTCGTCAAAGATCCGAAACAAAACTGATTTAAGCGCAGTAGACCACCGGGTCATACGGCTCGCGGCAACATGCAAGGAAGGACGATATGGGGAAGGATAAGGGGCGCGTCATGACGGCTGAGGATCTGCCCTATCGGCCATGTGTCGGCGTCATGGTTCTCAACCGGCAGGGACTTGTCTGGGCCGGGCACCGGCTCGCCGTCGGCAATTCCGAATATGACGGTTCGCCGCAGCTCTGGCAGATGCCGCAAGGCGGCATCGACGAGGGCGAGGACCCGCTCGAGGCCGCCTATCGCGAACTCTACGAGGAGACCGGCATCCGCTCGGTCTCGCTCCTCGCAGAGGCGCCGGACTGGATCAATTACGACCTGCCGTCGCACCTGATCGGGATCGGCCTCAAGGGCAAGTACCGCGGCCAGAGGCAACGCTGGTACGCATTCCGCTTCGAGGGAGACGAAGGCGAGATCGCCATCAACCCGCCGCCCGGCGGCCACGAGCCGGAATTCGACGCCTGGGAATGGAAGCCCATGCACGAACTTCCGGGCTTGATCGTGCCCTTCAAGCGCAAGGCCTATGAAGAGGTCGTCGCTGCGTTTTCGCATTTGGTGCGATGAGAGAAAAGACCGGCATGTCGCCCTCATCCGGCCTGCCGGCCACCTTCTCCCCGCAAGCGGGGCGAAGGGGACAAGCGGCAAACGCCAGGCCTCTTCCGCCGTCGAATGCGGGGCAAGGCAGAGCGGCGTGTCCCTTCTCCCCGCAGGCGGGGAGAAGGTGGCGGCAGCCGGATGAGGGGCTGATTCAATTCGCCGCCCCTTGAGAAGGTTGGAACTTATTCGGCTTCGTCGGCCGAAGCGGCGTTGAGCTGGCCGTATTTTTCCTCACCGATCTTCCGGAGCAGATCGAGCTGTGTTTCGAGGAAGTCTATGTGGCCCTCCTCGTCGGCGAGCAGTTCCTCGAAGAGCTTCATCGAGACGTAATCGCCGGCCGCGTGACAGATGTCGCGGGAATTCTTATACGCCGTGCGCGCGTCGTACTCGCCGGCTAGGTCGGCTTCCAGGACCTCCTTGACGTTCTGACCGATGCGCAGCGGCGCGACCGTCTGCAGATTCGGGTGGCCTTCGAGGAAGATGATGCGGGAGACGAGCTTGTCGGCGTGGTGCATCTCCTCGATCGACTCGGCGCGCTCCTTCTTGGCGAGCAGCGTATAGCCCCAATCTTCGAGAAGGCGGTAATGCAGCCAGTACTGGTTTACGGCACCGAGTTCGAGATAGAGCGCTTCGTTAAGCTGCTCGATGACCTTTGCGTCGCCTTTCAAGATCCGCCCTCCGGTTTTCTTCATGGAATTGTCTGAGGCGGGTCATGAAATCAAATATATCGGCGTCCGTCGAGTCGCGGCGGGCGTGATATTGCTCGGTGGTGCGGATGATGATGTCGACGACATTGGGAAAACAGCCGCAGCAACGGCCGCGTTTTTCCATCGCATGATAGACTTTCGCCGGCACGATCAACTGCCAACAGTCCTCGTCGAGGAGGCCGACGATCGTGTCCTCGATCTCTTTCTCGGTGATGAAATTGCAACTGCAAACCAGCATTTCGTCGTGTCCATCATACGCAACGCTCTGATTTTGCGATAAAGCAAAAGAGGACATTTGCCGTCAACTAAAAACTCTTCTCCATATGGTTGAGGAATGCATTAGAGCGATTCTAAACTTGACGGAAATCATCGCATTTTCATTACATTAGGCGATTCTAAGGAGAGGATTTTTCCTCCATGACTTGTAATTCCGGCAGCGGTGCCTGCGACATTTTTACACAGGGGGCGCCCTGGAGGCCTCAAGCGCAAGGCGACTTCGATGCGCGTAACGACTGGGGCTCAATGAAAATTGCGCCCCTTCGGCATGACCTCCGCTACCTGGGCGGCCGCCTCGCCCTCCGGCGCTGCGCGAGCGGGCAGGCCCAGGCGCAATTGCCGGAGTTTTTTCTTTTCGCGGGCGTCCGCGCTCGGCCGCAAGGCCCCGTCCGCGCGGTCGTTGACGCCGAAACGCCGCGCCTCCCGGCGCAGCAGGCCAAGCATCGGCGTTATATCCTCCAGATGATCGGCGACCACGTGAATGACGCCGCTCTGGTTCTGTAAGCGGCCGCGGACTTTCACAAGCCGCGATCCCATGACCTGCCGCCGGTATTTCTGGAACGTCTTTTCCCAGACGATGATATTGGCGATCCCTGTTTCGTCCTCGATCGTCATGAAGATGACGCCATTGGCAGAGCCCGGCCGCTGCCTGACCAGTACAAGGCCTGCCACCGTCACCCATCTTCCAGTTGCGGTTGCCGCCAGATCCCGGCTGCGCAGGATACCCATTCGCGAAAAATCCTCCCGCATGAAGGAAACGGGGTGCGCCTTCAGGGAGAGCGTCAGGGTGCGATAGTCATGAATGACCTGTTCGCCTGCCGGCATATCGGGAAGAGCGACCTTGGGCTCGATCTGCAGATCGTCGGAACCCGCCCCCTCGAAAAGCGGCAATCGCTCCACCGCCGACTGCTCGTCGAGCGCCTTTACCGCCCAGAGGGCCGCCCGCCGGTCGAGGCCTATCGACCGGAAGGCATCGGCATCCGCAAGACGCTCCAGAACGGAGCGGGAGAGCCCTGATCGAAGCCACAGGTCATGAACGGAGCGGTATCCCTCCCCCCGGCGCGCGACGAGCGCCTTCATATCCGTCTGCTTCAGGCCCTTGACCAGCCGGAAGCCCAGCCGCACGGCCTTCCGGGTTTTGATCACCTCCCGCATGCTGGCGTGGCGCGGGTGGACAGCATTCTTGTCGAAGGCGCCCTCGCCTTCGAGCAGGGCATCCCAATCCGAATGATTGATATCGACCGGCAGCATTCTGACCCCGTGTTCACGGGCATCGCGCACCAGTTGCGCCGGCGCATAGAAACCCATCGGCTGTGCGTTCAGGAGCGCGGCGCAGAAGATGTCCGGATAATAGGTCTTGAGCCAGGCCGAGGCATAGACGAGAGAGGCGAAGGAGGCAGCATGGCTTTCGGGGAAGCCGTATTCGCCGAATCCCTTGATCTGGTTGAAGCAGCGCTCGGCGAATTCCCTCTCGTAGCCATTCGCGACCATGCCCTCCACCATCTTCCGCTCGAAGGTGTGGATCGTACCGGTCCGCTTGAAGGTGGCCATGGCGCGGCGCAGGCGGTCGGCCTCGCTGGGCGAAAAACCGGCCGCTGTGATCGCGATCTGCATCGCCTGCTCCTGGAACAGCGGCACGCCCAGCGTCCTTTCCAGGACCGCCTTCAACTCCGGGCTCGGATAGTTAATAGGCTCCCCTCTTTCCCGCTGGGCTTCGCGCCGCTTCAGATAGGGATGCACCATATTGCCCTGGATGGGACCGGGGCGAACGATCGCTACCTCGATCACCAGATCGTACATTTCGCGCGGCTGCAGGCGCGGCAGCATGCTCATCTGCGCCCGGCTTTCGATCTGGAAGACGCCGACCGTATCGGCGCGGCAGATCATGTCGTAAACCGCGTCCCGATGATCCTGGTAGATTTCGGCCAGCGTTATCGGCTCGCCGTAATGCGCTTCCAGAAGCTTGAAACCCTTGGCAAGGCAGGTCAGCATGCCGAGCGCCAGCACGTCGACCTTCAGTATCTTCAGCTCGTCGAGATCGTCCTTGTCCCATTCGATCATGTAGCGGTCGGGCATGGCCGTGTTCATGATCGGCACGACCTCGTCGAGCCTGTCGCGGGTAATCACGAAGCCGCCCACATGCTGCGAGAGGTGGCGCGGAAAATTCATGAGCAGACTGGCATAGGCAAGCACGCGCCTGGTGAGAGGGTCCGCCGCGTCGAGCCCCGCCCCTTTCGCCTGCTCCTCGGTGAAAGGCGAAGTGCCCCAGCCCCAGATCGAACTGACGAGAGCCGATTGAACGTCTTCCGAAAGGCCGAAGGCCTTGGCGACCTCGCGCCCGGCGGAGCGCGAGCGATAGCTGATCACCGCGGCGGTCAGGCCCGCATGCTCCTTGCCGTAAGTCCTGTAGATATACTGGATCACCTCTTCGCGCCGCTCGTGCTCGAAGTCGACATCGATATCGGGCGGCTCGTCGCGATCCTTCGACAGGAATCGGTCGAACAGCAGGGTGAATTTCTGCGGATCGACGTCGGTGATGCCGAGGCAGAAGCAGACCGAGGAATTGGCCGCCGATCCCCGCCCCTGACAGAGAATATTCACGCTGCGGGCAAATTTCACGAGCTTGTGGACGGTCAGGAAATAAGGCTCGTATTTCTTGTCGTGGATGAGCTCGAGCTCATAGTCGATCTGGCGCATCACCTTTTCCGGCACGCCTTCGGGATAGCGCTCCGCCGCACCTTCCGCGACGAGCCGCCGCAAGCTTTCGGCGGGCGTCTCGCCATCGGCGTTTTCATCCGGATATTGGTGGCTGAGCTCGTCGAGGCTGAAGGCGAGCTCGCGGAAAAATTTCCGGGTATTGGCGATCGCCTCGGGATAGTCGCTGAAAAGCCTGGCCATTTCCCTTGGGCCCTTCAGATGCCTTTCGGCATTCTTCTGCAGAAGGAAACCGGCGCCGGCGATCGGCACATGCTCCCGGATGGAGGTGACGACATCCGCGAGCGGCCTGTAATGCGGGTCGTGATAGAGCGCGTCATTGGTGGCGAGCAACCCGATGCCGGCCTTTCGGGCAATTGCGGCCAGAACGGCAAAATCATGCCGGTCGAAACCGTCATAATGCGGCGCCAGTCCGAGATAGAGCCGGTTGCCCGCATGCTCCTTCAATGTCCCGAGCAGCACTTCCAGGCTCTCCGGTTCCGGCCGCCCTTCGCCTTGCATGACGATCAGAAGAAGCTCCTCCTGCCATTCGAGCAGGTCGGCGAGATGGAGCGTGCAGTCGCCCTTCTTCGAGCGCAGGTTACCGGCGCTGAGCAGGCGGCAGAGATGCCCCCAGCCCCGCCTGTTCTTCGGATAAGCGAGAATGTCCGGCGTGCCGTCGGCAAAAACCAGGCGGGCGCCCGGCTGGAAGGGATAGCCCTCCACCTTCGCCTTGGCATGAGCCCTGACGACGCCGGCGACGCTGTTGCGGTCGGCAATGCCGAGACCGGCAAGCCCCGCCTTCTTGGCGAATACGACCATCTCCTCGGCCGGCGCCGCCCCTTCGAGAAAGGAGAAATTCGTGCGCGCACCGAGCTCGCAGAAGACAGCATCCGCGCTCATGCGAAAACTCCGTGCATGAACCAGCGGGGCGAGGCGGTCTCCCTTCCGTAGAGACCTTCGCGAAACAGCCAGAAGCGGCGGCCCTCCTGATCCTCTATCCGGAAATAATCCCGCGTCGGATGATCCTCCCCGTCGATCCACCATTCGGCGGCGATGCGCTCCGGCCCTTCGGCACGGGCGACGCGGTAGCGGGTCTTGCGCCAGTTGAAGCTGCGCGGCGCACCCTCGGGCACTTCCGCCGTCGCCTCCACCGGTTCGGGATGCGCGAAAATCCGAAGCGGACGGTTCTCGGGGAAAGCCTTCTCTTCAAGGGCAGGCGTCCTCAGGACCGCGGCCACGTCCGTCACGGCGGCAAATCCGCCCGCCCGTTCCGGCAGATGGCTTTCGGCAAGGGTCGCCTGCATCAGGCAACCGGGCCCGAAACGGGCGGAGACCTTGTCGACGAAGGCCGCGAGCGGCTGGCTTTCGTCGGGGGCGCCGGAAAAATCCTGCTGCGCCGGATCGAGCCTTTCGCTTCTGAGGACCGAGAGCCGGACGATTTCGAAACCATATCCGGCATCGAGATCGTCATGAACCGCCTGCAGCCGCTCGCGAAAGAGGGCGGCGATGCGGACGGCATCGTTCAAGGGCACGGCCGCATGGGCTCGAACGCGGAATACCCGGCCGTCGACGCGGAACAGGAGGAGCTCGAAGAGCCGCCCGCCTTCGCCATGTCGCTCCAGCGAGGAGCGGACATCCCTGGCGAGGTGACGGGTCAGTTCGAGAATGTGTTCCTCGTCCTGCAGCGGCTCGGCGAGCCGGCGTTCGGCGGAGAAGCTCGGCACGGGCAGCCGGGGCGAAAGCGGCTCGTCCTCGAAGCCCCTCGCCTGATCGAGCCTGAGGAGAAGGGAGGAGCCGAAGCGGCGGGCGAGCGGCGCCCGCGGCGCTTCGAGAAGGTCGCCGATCTGTTTCAGCCCGACCCGTTCGAGTGCGGCCGCGGTGTCCGCCGGCAATCGCAGCGCGGCGACCGGCAAGGGTGCCAGCACCGGGTCTCCATCCCCGGGCGCAATGACGTCGGCATCGCCGTAACGGGTGACAGCCCAGGAAAGCCCGGCTGCGGAGGAGACGGTCGCCCGCGCCTCGACGCCGAGAGAGAAAAGACGCGACAGGACATCGCTGACGAGCGCCTTTTCGCCGCCATGAAGATGGGCGCAGCCGGTGATGTCGAGGAACAGGCCATCCGTGCCGTCGAGTGCCACGAGCGGCGTATAGCGGTCGCACCAGTCGGCAAGCGCCTCCAGGAAGGCCTGGTCGGCGGCCGGATCGGCGGCGATCACGTCGAGCGAGGGACACATGGCGCGGGCCTCCGCCGCCCCCTGGCCGCGCTTCAGGCCGATACGCTCTGCAAAAGTATCGAGCGCAACGAGCCGCATGGCATTGTCGATCTTGGCGGCGAAGACGACGGGCGGATGGTCAGGACGCCCGCGCGAAAGCCAGGAGGCGCCCCATCGGCTGCGCGCGACGCGGTCGGTCGGCAGATGCGGAAAGTGGATCGACAGGATCCGTTGGCTCATCGTTTGTCTGAAGAGCGGCGCTCCGGCGCTCATCGAGTGAGTAGAAGCGGCGGTCATGGGCGTTCCATTCGAGAAAGATGTCGTCGGAGGCTTGGCGCCTGCTTTTTTCGACAAGGAGGTGAAAGGCGGGATGGCCGATGCTGCCGCAAAGCACCGAACCATCGGGAAGAGGACGTTCGCCGGCCGGTGCCGGCTTGACCTGGAGCCGGAAGAAGGCGCTGCTCGCCTCCTCCTCGCCCGCCTGACGCAAGACGAGAAGAGGCACGCCGCCCGCCCGGGCCCTCACATGCAGACGCCGGCTCTCGCTCAGGGCGAGACAGGCAGGGTTGCCGCGGATTTCCAGAACGACCACGGCGAAGACCGGTACCGAAAGCGCCGTCTCTGCGATCCACAGCGCATCCTTCACCGTGCGCGCCGAAACGAAGAGGAAGCGCTCGGCATCGAGTCCATAGGCCTTGAGGCCCGGCGCATAAGGCTGACCCGCCTCACAGGCAGCAAGCGTCTGGCTGATCCAAAGGACCGGGGCCAGACGGCCATTCTCCTTCTTCTGCCGTTGATAGAGCACCGCAAGCGCCGCCACGAAGCCGGCGGCCGCGCCCGCATCCCGGGTTTCGGCATTGCGGATTTCCATCATGCCCTCGAGCGGCAACCCGCCCTGGAGGACCTCATCGAATTGCGGGACGCCGAGCGGCAGGATCTTGCGGCGCGTGGCCTCCTCCTTGCCGCGGCGAAAGCCGGCAGGGTCGGCCGTCTTGGCCGACCGGACGCATCCCGGCACCCCGCGATCTTCAATCCGCGCAATGGTCTCGCGAAGGGAAAGAACGGTTTGCCGTTGCACGGCGTTTCCGGCCATGACGGTCAGCTCCATCTGCATGTTCATGTTATGTTCTTATGGATTCCAGAGCTGCCCTCAAGAGTCAACAACCAATGTTGAGAATATATTCCTCTTTCTTCTCGGGATAGAATTCATCACTCGAAAAACAAAGGCAAAATCGCTATATGAGGGGCAACAAGGAGTGCCCATGGCCCGCATTGACCAAACCGATGATTGGCGGGAACGCCACGCACCGTCGCTTACCGTATTCGAACAGCTCGCGTTTGAAGCCTACAGCCACCTGCCTGAGGAATTCCGCAAGCTGACGACGGATCTCACGATCGAAATCGCCGACTTTCCAAGCGACGATGTCTTCGAAGACATGGCGCTCGAAACGCCGTTCGACCTGCTGGGCCTGTTCGAAGGCCGCGGCCTCGGTGAACGCTTCACCATGGAAACCGGGGAGTTCCCGAACCGCATCACCCTCTACCGCCGCCCGATCATCGACTACTGGGCCGAAAACGAGGAAACGCTCGGCGATATCATCACCCATGTGCTGATCCACGAGATCGGCCACCATTTCGGCCTGTCGGACGACGACATGGAGCGGATCGAGGAAAGCGTGGAACACGTGGGCGGCTGAGGCCTGTTGAGATTCGGATACCCGCCGCGCCTGCCTGATTTCCTCATCCCTGCGCGCGGGGGCAAGTCCGACCCGAAACGATCCCTACTGCTCCGACAGCTTCATGTCGGGATGATAATCCTTGCCCTCCACTTCCTTCACCACCGCCTGGCCGCACTGCATGTGCTGGGTGTCGGCATTGAAGGCGTAGGTCGGCGGACCGTGCAGCGTCCACCCCTGGTTCAATGCCGCCGTCACCTTGTGGCAGAAGGAGGCATCGTCGGGGCCGGTGAGAAAGCGATAGAGCTTCAAGATTTTGCCTTTCGTTTTTCGATGATGTCCGCCTTGGCGGCGATCTTCATCGCCTGCTCGAGATGGAGGCGCTCGACCATCCGCCCATGAAGGTTGATGACACCCTTTCCGGCATTGTCCGGCAAGGCAAAGGCCTCGATGATCGCGCGCGCCTCCTCGACCGCAGCCTCGTCCGCGGCGAAATGTCGATTGGCCGCATCGATCTGCGCCGGGTGGATCAGCATCTTGCCGTCAAAGCCCATGTCGCGTCCCTGCCGGCACTCCGCCTCGAACCCTTCCGGATCGCGGAAATCGTTGAAGACCGCGTCGATGGCGTCGAGCCCGCTGCCGCGCGCGGCAAGAAGGATCTGCATCAGCCACGGAACGAGATAGGTCCGGCCCGGAAGGGCGGGCACGCCCGTCTCCTTGCGAAGATCGTTCAGCCCGACGACGAAGCAGTCCAGCCGTCCGCCGGAGGTGCGGCCGGTCTCGGCGATCGCCGGCCCGTTCACGACCCCGCGCGGCGTCTCGATCATCGCCCAGAGCCTCAGCTCATCCGGCGCGTCCCTTTCCGAAAGCCAGTCGAGCGCGCCTTGAATATCGGCGGGGCTTTCGACCTTGGGCAGGAGGATGGCATCGGGCCGCGCGGCAAGAGCCGCTGCGAGATCGGCCTCGCCGAAGCCTGAGCCCGCCGCATTGACGCGGATGACCGTTTCGCCCTGCGGCCGGTTGCCGGCAAGATGCCGGACGAGCGCATCGCGCGCCGCAGCCTTGCGGTCCGGCGAGACGGAATCCTCGAGGTCGAAGATCACGGCGTCCGCCGCCAGTTCACGGACCTTGGCGAGTGCGCGCTGATTGTCGGCCGGAACCGAAAGCACCGAGCGGCGCAGCCGCACGGGATGATGGTCGATCGCTCTCATGCCGTTCCCTGTCATGCCGTTCGTTGTGCCTGCCTTTCAACCTTTGCGCAAGCCGAGACGAGCGGACCCTCTTGCAAGCGGCGTGGCCAGCACCCACATGCCGAACAGAAAGGTGACAATCATGCAAAGCATCCGCTCTGTTCTCTTCACGGCCGCCGCCATCACCATCACGCTCGTGGCCTTCGTGTTCACCGCCTCGCTGGCCTTGGCGCTCGCCGGGATCGCCGCCATCATTGCCGTCGGCAGCGCGATCGCCGCCAAGCTCAACGGACGGCCCGTGCAGGCGCGTGCGCGCGCACGCGCCAATCCGGGAAGCACTCCGCGCGAGATGCGGGTATGGAACGACGGGCGCGGGACGATCATCGATCTTTAGAATGGGATTGCCGGAAGCGGGATGAGGCAAGTTGTGAAGCGGTTTTCCGCCCGCCTCCCGCTCCATGAAAGCAGATTCCCCTTCATTTCGGCGCAAAACTGATCTAAACGCTTCTCGAACATTTCCGCTGAAATCGAAGGCCAAGTCATGGACAAGTTCGTCAAGCTCACCGGCGTTGCCGCTCCCCTGCCCGTCGTCAACATCGACACGGACATGATCATTCCGAAGGATTACCTGAAGACGATCAAGCGCACCGGCCTCGGCACGGGGCTTTTCGCCGAGGCGCGCTACAACGAGGACGGCACCCCCAATCCGGACTTCGTCCTCAACAAGCCTGCCTACCAGAACGCCAAGATTCTCGTCGCAGGCGACAATTTCGGCTGCGGCTCCTCGCGCGAGCATGCGCCCTGGGCGCTTCTCGATTTCGGCATCCGCTGCGTCATTTCGACCTCGTTCGCCGACATCTTCTACAACAACTGTTTCAAGAACGGCATCCTGCCCATCGTCGTCAGCCAGGAAGACCTCGACAAGCTGATGGATGACGCCAGCCGCGGCTCCAATGCCATTCTCACGGTCGATCTCGAAGCGCAGGAGATCACCGGTCCGGACGGCGGCTCGATCAAGTTCGAGGTCGATGCCTTCAAGCGCCACTGCCTGCTGAACGGCCTCGACGATATCGGCCTCACGCTCGAAAAGGGCGGTTCCATCGACAATTACGAGAAGGCGACCGCCGCTTCCCGCCCCTGGGCCTGAGCTGCCGGATGACCCGCAAGCTCATCTCGTCCGGCTCGCCTTTCGAAAAGACGGCAGGCTATTCGCGTGCCGTCGCGAAAGGCGACTGGTGCTTCGTCTCCGGCACGACCGGCTACGACTATGCGACCATGACCATGCCGGAAACGGTGGAGGAGCAGGCGCGCAACTGCCTGAAGACGATCGAAGGCGCCCTGAAGGAAGCCGGCTTCTCGCTGTCGGACGTCGTGCGCAACCACTACTACGTCACCGATGCGAGCTTTGCCGACCGCGTCTTCCCGATCTTCGGCGAGACCTTCGGCGAGATCCGCCCGGCCGCAACGATGATCGTCTGCGACCTCATCCGCCCGGAAATGCTGATCGAGATCGAGGTCACGGCGTTTCGGGGATAAGGCAGAACGACGGACAAGGGCTGCCCCCTCACCATGACCCAATCTCCCGCAAGCGGGGCGCGGGGACTGGAAGAGTGCCGCCCATCCCTTCGCCCCGCTTGCGGGGAGAAGGTCGCGGCAGCGGGATGAGGGGCCGCCTAGACGCCGTCGAATCCTTTTTCATTGACCGCGCGGTCCTCCTCGCGCTATCAAATGATCCGTGGTGATTTGGCCGGCCGGCTTGCAGCCACGTTAAAGAAGTCGCTAAAGGGCCGAGGGAACAATGGATTTCCGAGGACCGGTCGCGATCGTTTCGCCGCCGGTTTTTTTGTATTCGATCGAGTGGACGCCCATGCCCATCAAGATACCCGATACGCTGCCCGCCTTCGAAACTCTCGTTCACGAGGGTGTGCGGCTGATGACCGAGACCGAGGCGATCCGCCAGGACATCCGGCCGCTGCAGATCGGGCTTTTGAACCTCATGCCCAACAAGATCAAGACCGAGATCCAGATGGCGCGGCTGATCGGCGCCACGCCGCTTCAGGTCGAATTGACGCTGGTCCGCGTCAATGGCCACCGGCCGAAGAATACGCCCGAAGAGCATCTGCTCGCCTTCTACGAGACCTTCGAGGAGGTGGAGGCCCGCAAGTTCGACGGCTTCATCATCACCGGCGCGCCGATCGAGACGCTCGAATACGAAGAGGTCACCTACTGGAAGGAGTTGCAGCGCATCTTCGACTGGACGACGACCAACGTCCATTCGACGCTGAACGTCTGCTGGGGCGGGATGGCTGCGATCTACCATTTCCACGGGGTTCCGAAATATCCGTTGAAGGAAAAGGCCTTCGGCGTCTACCGCCATCAGAACTTGCAGCCCTCTTCGGTCTATCTGAACGGCTTTTCCGACGATTTCGCCGTTCCCGTTTCGCGCTGGACCGAGGTGCGCCGCGCCGATATCGACCGGGTGCCGGATCTCGAAATCCTGATGGAATCCAAGGAAGTGGGCGTCTGCCTCGTACACGAGAAGAAAGGCAACCGGCTCTACATGTTCAATCACGTCGAATATGATTCGACGTCCCTGTCGGAGGAATATTTCCGCGACGTCGATGCCGGCGTGCCGATCAAGCTGCCGCACGACTATTTCCCCCACAATGACTCCGCACTTCCGCCGCAGAACCGCTGGCGCAGCCATGCACATCTCTTCTTCGGCAACTGGATCAACGAGATCTACCAGACGACGCCCTACGAGCTGGCGAAGATCGGAACCGGAGAGCGTTGAAGCAAAAAGTATGACTTTCCGGTTGCCGCCTGGGCGGAAATGCAGCAGGTTGACGCCGACTCGCGGAAATGGGGAGATGCATGGGAACAGACACGGAAATCTTCGGCCACCTGCCCTCCGGCGAGCCCGTACAGCGCCTGACGCTTAAGGGCGGCGGGCTGACGGCGTCGGTGATCACCTGGGGCTCGGTCATACAGGATTTGCGGCTCGAAGGACATGCAGCCCCGCTCGTGCTCGGCTTCGAGGATTTCGAAAGCTATCCGGCCCATTCCTCCTATTTCGGCGCCACGCCCGGCCGCAACGCCAACCGTATCGGCGGTGGCCGCTTCGCGCTCGAAGGCAAGGCCTATCAACTCGAGCTCAACGAGAACGGCGCCACGCATCTCCACGGCGGCAGCGACAATATCGGCAAGCGCAACTGGTCGATCCGCAGGCAGGTCGAAGACAGCGTAACGCTCGAGATCACCGATCCGGACGGCCGTGCCGGCTACCCGGGCAATTGCACGATCACCTGCACCTATACGCTGAAACCGGGCGGCACGCTCAACGTCGTCTACGAAACTGAGACCGACGCGCCGACCCTCGCCAATGTCTGCCAGCACAGCTATTTCAACCTCGACGGCGGCTCGGACGCATTCGGCCACGACATCATGATTGCGGCAGACCACTACCTGCCCACCGACGAGCGGCAGATTCCGACGGGCGAGATCCGCCCCGTCGCCGGCACCGCCTTCGATCTGCGCGAAATGACCTCGCTTGGAAGGCAGCTGGACGGCGGCGGAATCGCCTACGACCACAATTTCTGCCTCTCGCCGGAGCGCGTGCAGAAGCGCTCCGTGGCGCTCGTACGCAGCATCAATTCCGGTGTGTCGCTGGAAGTGCTGACGACGGAGCCCGGCGTGCAGCTCTATACCGGAGAAAAGCTCGACGTACCGGTCCCCGGCCTCGAAAGCCGCCGTTACGGCCCCTTCGCCGGCTTCTGCCTCGAAACGCAGATATGGCCCGATGCGGTGAACCACAAAGGTTTCCCGAATGCGGTGCTGAGACCGGGCGAAACGCTCCGGCAGGAAACGGACTACGTTTTCACGAAGAACTGAAGCAAGGCAGAGGCCGTTGGAGCACGTTCAGTTCACCGTTTCATCGAACAGTGAAACGCTCCATCCCGCCGCTAATCGACGCCGCCTTCCACCGGCAGCGCGATACAGGTGACGAATTCGGCTGCGGGCGAGGAAAGAAAGAGAATCTCAGCGTTTCAGCGCCTGGATCGGACTTGACAAACCCCGCCTATGTTACGTTATTACGTTTATAAAGTGAAATGTAATAACGTATCCATGAAGCCGGAACATAGCCCCCGGCCGTCCATGCGACAGTGAGGTTCTCGCCAATGCCCGATCAGCTTGCCCCTACCCCCGTCACCGTCCTTACCGGCTATCTCGGAGCAGGAAAGACCACGCTTCTCAACCGCATCCTCTCCGAGCCGCATGGCAAGAAATTCGCGGTCATCGTCAACGAGTTCGGCGAGGTCGGCATCGATAACGACCTCATCGTCGATGCCGACGAGGAGGTGTTCGAAATGAACAATGGCTGCATCTGCTGCACGGTGCGCGGAGACCTGATCCGCATCATCGAAGCGCTGATGCGCAGGCGCGAGCGGTTCGACGGCATCCTGATAGAGACGACGGGCCTCGCCGACCCCGCGCCGGTCGCCCAGACTTTCTTCGTCGACGAGAATGTCCGCTCCAAGACACGGCTCGACTCCATCATTACCGTTGTCGATGCCCAGCACCTTCTCGGCGAGATCGACCGCGCACATGAAGCGCAGGAGCAATTGGCCTTCGCCGACACGATCATCCTCAACAAGACCGATCTCGTATCGCCCGAAGGCCTGCAGGCCGTGGAGGATCGCATCCGCCGCATCAATCCGACCGCCGGCATCCTCAAGACGCAGCGCTGCAATCTCGAGATCGCCAGCCTGCTCGATCGCAATGCCTTCGATCTCGACCGCATTCTCGAGGTCGAGCCCGACTTTCTCGAAGCGGACCACGATCACGAGCATGACGACCATGTCGCCAGTTTTTCACTGGTCGAACGCCGACCCGTAGACCCGGAAAAATTCTTCCGCTGGCTCCAGACGACCGCCCGGGCCTTCGGCACGGACATGCTGCGGATGAAGGGCATCATCGCCTTTGCCGGCGACACCGACCGCTATGTCGTCCAAGGCGTCCACATGCTGGTGGAAGGCGACCACCAGCGCCCCTGGAAGGAGGGCGAAGAGCGCGTCTCGCGCCTCGTCTTCATCGGCCGCAACCTTCCGAAGGACGTCATCACCGACGGCTTCATGGCATGCTGCGCGAACCCGGCCGTCGTGGGATAGTCGTCAGCTTAGCACGATGCCGCCGTCGACATTCAGCGTCTGGCCGGTCACGAAAGCCGCATCGTCCGAAGCAAAGAAGGCCACCGCACCGACAACATCCTCGGGATCGCCGATGCGACGCATGGCGGTTTTGTCCTGCCAATTCTTCCTGACCGCGGGATCGTCGAGATTGACCCGCCCCATATCGGTGAGAATGATCCCGGGGCACACGCAGTTGGCGGTGATCCCGTCAGCGCCCACTTCCTGGGCCAGTACGCGCGTGAAGCCCATCACCGCAGCCTTGGATGCGGAATAGTGGGCCTGTTCCGGTGCGCCATGCTTGCCTCCGATCGAGGCGATGTTGACAATGCGCCCATATCTGCGCGCCTTCATCATAGGCAGAACGGCCTGGACGACCAGGAAAGTTCCCTTGGCATTCACGTCCATGACACTGTCCCAGTATTCCTCCTTGAGGCCTTCGACATCTCCCGCAATCAATATTCCGGCATTGTTGACCACGGCATCGAGATGGCCGAAGGCGTCACCGACGGCTTTCGCCATCGCCGTCACATCGGCTTTGCTGCTGACATCGGCGCAGACCGTCAGCACGCGCCGGCCCAGCGTCTCAATCTCTTTCGCCACACCGGCGAGCGCATCCTTCTGCCGCTCGATATCGTTGATGACGACTTCATAGCCGCGCTGCGCGAGGCCGATGGCAATGGCGCGGCCGATACCGCGGCTTGCGCCTGTTACGAGCGCGGTACGGTTGGAAGCAGTCATTGGATCCTCCAGTCTTAAAGAGCGGTGTAGCCGCCGTCGATCGTCAACACCGTACCGGTGATGTAGCTTGACGCGTCGGTGGCAAGAAAAAGCACGGCATTGGCGATCTCGTACGGCTCACCTAGGCGTCCCATGGGCGTCATCCGCATCCAGGTGTCGAACCATTCGGGATTGCTGCGGCCCCGCAGCGTCAGTTCGGTAGCGACATAGCCTGGAGCGACCGCATTGACGCGCACACCGCTCTTCGCCCATTCGACCGCAAGCGATTTCGTCAGCAGGTTCACGCCCGCCTTGGCGGCATTGTAGGAAACCTGGGGCTGCGGATAGACGGTCACCTCGCCGCAGATGGAAGAGATGTTGACCATCGAACCGCGGCCGGCCGCCACCATGCGCTTGCCGAAAGTCTGGGCGCAATGGAAGACGCCGCCGAGATCGATGTCGATCACCGATTTCCAGTCGTCGAGACTCATCTCCGCGGCGGGCGCGTTGCGAACGATTCCGGCATTGTTGACCAGAACGTCGACGGCGCCATGCACCTGATAGATGCTGTCGACGGCCTGAGCGACGGCTACCGGGTCGGTCACGTCCAGCGACACGAAAGCGCCTTTACCTCCGGCCGCCTCGATGGCCGCCACAGCCATCTTGCCCTCTGCTTCGTCGCGATCGGCAATGACGACATGCGCGCCGGCCAAAGCCAGCCGTTCGGCGATCGCCCGTCCAATGCCCCGAGCAGCGCCCGTTACGACGGCACGCCGGCCGTCCAGCCTGAAGTCAGCGTCACTCATCGGGCATTGCCCCCCTGCTCCCGCACCGACTTCAGCGCAGGATAGAGCGCGCGGTACTGCTGATAGATGTCGTCGTAGAGTGCTGCTTCGCGCGGGCGCGGCTCGATGCGCTTGCCGGGCCGCACCATCGCCGAAATGCCCTCGTCGATACTGGAGAAATAACCGGCTCCGTGCGCCGCAAGCACGGCGGCACCTACGGAGGGCGCATCGCGCGATGCCGGCACGCAGACCGGGAGACCCGCAGTGTCGGCATGGATCTGAAGCCATAGATCGGATGCGCCGGCGCCGCCGCCGACCGTTATCTCGGTGCCGCGATAGCCGGCGTCGGCCATGGCGTCGAGGATCGCACGCGTGCCGAAGCCGATGCCTTCCATGATGCCGCGGAAAATATGATGCGGCTCGTGGGCAAGGGTGAGCCCGACGATCGCGCCGCGCGAGAACGCATCGGTATAGGGGGTGCGGTTTCCCTGGAAATGGTCCTGTACCAGGAGCCCGTCGCAACCGGGCTCGAGCTCGGCCGCCTTGCGGTTCAGTTCGTCGAGGTCCATCGTCCCGTTCATCAGCCTGCCGAGCCAGGCGATAATCGAACCGGTGGAGGTCTGTCCGCCTTCGACGATGTAGCGGTCCGGATAAACGCAATCACGATAAGTGCCCCACACACCGGGTGCATGAATGGCCGTTTCCGTGACGCCGAACTGCAGATGTGAGGAGCCGGTAATCAACGCGAGCTGCCCGGGCCTGGCGACCCCCAGCCCGATCATGCCGATCAGGGCATCCGCTCCGCCCTGGACCAGTTTGACCTTGGTGGAGAGACCGAGCTCCTGTGCGGCGGCCGGCGAGAGGGTTCCGACGACGCCACCGGGCGCGACGACGCGCTGGGGCCATTTGTCGAGCAACGCCGAAAGGCCGAGCTTGCCGACGAGCGTCTTGGCCCAGCCGCCGCGATCCGTCTGATAGTGCCAGCGCAGCGTCACATTGTTGAGGCTTGCCGCCCGCTCCCCGGTCAGCCTCAGAGTCATGAAATCCTGATACTCGCAGATCGTATGCGCTTTCTCGAATGTCTCGGGCTCGTTGCGCGCGATCCACAATGCCTTCGGGATCATCCATTCAGCCGAAACCGGCCCACGACCGCCGCCGTTGGAGATGAGGGCCCCGTCGCCCGTTGCGAGCACCGCATCCGCCTCGTCGCTGGCGCGCACATCCATCCAGATGATCGCCGGCCTGAGCGCCCTGCCGTCCCGGTCGAGCGCGACCACGGTGCAGCTCGTCGTCGCAAGCGTGATCGCCTCGATTGCGGCCAGATCAACGCCTGCCTCCGAAATTGTCCGGTGCGATGCTTCGACGAAAGCGCTCCACCAGTCCTCGGGATTCTGTTCGGCGCGCGCGCCAGCCGAAAACTTCGTCTCGTAAGGGACGGCAGCGCTGCCGAGGCAATTGCCGGTGAGATCGTAGAGGCGCGCCCGAAGGCTCTCGGTGCCGCCGTCTGCGGTCAGGAAATAGGCCATTTCATTCTCCTCCCACGCACCCTTACGGGGCAGCCACATCCATCACTGAAGCGCCCGCA
Organism: Ensifer sp. D2-11; assembly: GCF_054161295.1. Taxonomy (NCBI): domain Bacteria; kingdom Pseudomonadati; phylum Pseudomonadota; class Alphaproteobacteria; order Hyphomicrobiales; family Rhizobiaceae; genus Ensifer; species Ensifer sp. D2-11. Next base: position 3,461,665 of record NZ_CP096433.1, on the reverse strand, counting down.
TGATCTCCAGAGCCTTTGCGCCATACATCACGGCCGGACCACCGCCCATCTCCACGGCGATCTCCAGGGCCTCGACCAGTTCAGCCTCCTTGGCACCGTGCCTGAGTGCGGCATCCACATGGTAGAGAATGCACTCCTCGCACCCTTTCGACACTGCGATTGCCACCGCCATCAGCTCCTTTTGCGCCGAGGTGAAACTGCCGGACGCAGCCGCAACCTTGCTCACCCGTGCAAAGCCGCCGAAGAGTTCAGGGCTTGCTTTTGCCAGCGCACCGATCCGGCGCTGCGCCTCCTTCAGTTTCTCCGATACTTCGCTCACGGCACTTCTCCCTTGGAAAGCAGGATTTCAAGGACGTCCTTCGGCTGGTCCCATTGCGGCATATGGCCGGACCGGGACAGGAGATGGATCGCGACCCGCGGCGGCAAGGCCAGGACATGCCGCCACGGAATGATCCTGTCTTCGAGGCCGAAGAGCACCCGGACGGGCGTCGAAGCAACGAGTTTCTGAAGAGCCATAAGGCTGTCCACCCTCTGACCGGAGGGTCCTGCCACGGAATCGGCAAGCGCGGTAAGCCTGCCTCTGGCGAGGTCAGCGGCGATCGCTTCCAGTGCAGCTTCCGAAAGCTCGATGCCGTTGACGGACAACCGGCGCAGGAGATGGGCCACTTCGCCGCTCGCCCGGGCGCCAGCCATGCCATGAACGAAGCCGGTATCGATTTCGGAACCGATGCCGGCAGGAGCAATCAGCGACAGCGACCTGACGCGGCGCGGTTCAGAACCTGCAAGCCCAAGGGCAGCGACCGCCCCAAGCGAATGCGCGACGATGTCCACCTCGGCGACATCGAGCGCGTCAAGGAATTCGACAAGATCGGCGGACAAATCGGAAGGCGACGTAGCTTCGATAGCCGTCAACCCATGGCCGGGAAGATCCGGCGCGATGACGCGCTTGCCCGCTCGCTTGAGGCCCGCAAGGACTACGGCCCAGGTCGTCCGGTCACCCGAAAAGCCATGAAGGAGCAGCACGGCGTCGCCGGCAGCCTTGCCACTGTCCAGATAAGCCATGCGACCGCGCCGAAGCGACGCATAGCTGACGTCCGCAGCAACCGGCATCGCGGATGGAACGGATTTACCGGCAACGGCGACCAGTACGTCATCCTTCTCGATGCGGCCGCGCCGGCCGGTGCCGCTTATGAAGCCTATGTCGAGTCCGTGGCGGCGCGCAATCCTGCGTGCGAGGGGGGTCGCGCGAACGCGGTCAGCCGGGCGCGAGATACCATCCACGCGCGGCTCTTTCGCGGTATTCGCGGTCGATCCGGCCGGCACTTCGGATGCCGTTGCGGCTTCGGTCTCCAGTTCCGCATCGGAACCGTCCTCGGCGGTCCAGTCGGGACCTGAGCCGATATCGATGCGCGCAAGCGCCTTGCCGACCTCGATCATGTCCCCGATTTCAACAAGGACCTCCTTGAGCCTGCCGTCGCCAAGCGCCGGGAATTCGGCGATTGTCTTGTCGGTCTCGATCTCGATGATCGGGTCTCCGCGGCTGAAGCTGTCCCCCGGCTTGATCAGCCAGCCGACAATCTTGCCCTCTTCCATCGTCTCGCCGAGGCGGGGCATTTTGAGGATGCGTTCGCTCATGCCGTCATTCTCGCCGCAACATCGGCAATCGTTCTTGCGGAAGGCACGCTGCCGGACTCGAGTTCCTGCGAGACGGAGATCGGGATATCTTCGCCGGCCACGCGCACGACGGGCTGTTCCAGAAAATCGAAACACTCCTCGGAGATGCGGGCGGCAAGCTCGGCAGCAACGCCGGAGGTCATCACGCCTTCGCTCACCACCATCGCCTTGCCTACGCGCTCGACATGTTCGCGCACCGTATCGAAATCCAGCGGGTTCAGCGTCCGAAGATCGATGACTGTCGCTTCGATCCCTTTCCTGGCGAGTGCGTCAGCCGCTTCCAATGCGTAGAACACCTGTCGGGAATAGGTGACAATGACGAGATCGTCACCCTTGCGGCGAACGGCCGCCTTACCCCAAGGCAACGAATCCGCGTCGAGATCGACTTCTTCCTTGCGGGTATAGAGAGCCTTATGCTCGATGAAGACCACCGGATCGGGCTTGGTCAGGCTCTGGCGCAGCAGATGATAGGCGTCGGCGACCGTTGCCGGCATGGCGAGCCGAAGACCGGGCGTGTGCATCACCCAGGCTTCGAGGCTCTGCGAGTGCTGTGCGCCGGCGGAGCGACCGGTACCGCCCTGGGTTCTGAGCACCATGGGTACGCCGATCTGGCCACCGAACATGTACCGGATCTTAGCCGCCTGATTGGCGAGCTGATCCATGGTCATGCCCAGAAAGTCGATATACATCAGCTCCGCGACCGGGCGCAGGCCCGTCATCGCCGCGCCGACGGCGGCGCCGACGATGGCGGGCTCGGAGATCGGCGTGTCGATCAAGCGATCCGGCCCATGTATCTTGATGAGATCCTTGGTTACCCCGTACGCGCCGCCATAGCGGCCCACTTCCTCGCCGATCACGACGATGGAACTGTCTTCCGTCATCGCATCGTCCAGCGCCTTGCGGAGCGCGTCTCTATACGTCATCGAAATCATCATGCGTCATCCCTGGCAAGAACACGGTCGATACGGGTGCTGACGGATTCGGGCTCGGGCTCGCCAAGGGCGTAGACATCCTTGAACATCGAACCGAGCGGCGGGGCTTTGGATTCAACGGCGAAGTCGATCGTTGCATCCATTTCCGCAGCGATTGCTTTGTCCAGTTCGTCGAGCGTCGGCTCCTTCTCGATACCCGTGCTGACCAGCTTGTTGCGCGCGAAAAGCACCGGATCCTTCTTGCGGCCTTCCAGTTCCTCCGCCTCCTCGCGATAGGGGCTTTTGTCCATGCGCGCGTGACCGAAGAAGCGGTAGACCTCCACGGACAGGAAACCGGGCTTTCCGGCGCGCGCTTCGTCCACGAGCCAGCGCGCCGCCGCTTGAACTTCCTCGACGTCGAGGCCGTCGACAACCGCGCCGTTCAGCCCGAAGGCCTTGGCTCGCTGATCGAATGCTGTGTTGCGGGTCGCCTGGTCGATGCGCGTGCCCATTCCGTACTGATTGTTGATGCAGACGAAGAGCACCGGCAGGCTCCAAAGCGATGCCATGTTCATGCTCTCGTACAGGATTCCCTGCTGCATGGCCCCGTCACCGAAGAAGGCGATCGAGACCGAATCCTGCTTGAGATGCCTGCTCGACAGACCGGCACCGATCACGGCCGGTATGCCGCCGCCGACGATGGCGTTGGCACCAAGATGACCAAGTGCCATGTCCGCGATGTGCATCGAACCGCCCTTGCCACGGCAGTAACCGGTTTCCTTGCCGCCTATTTCGGCCATCATCCGTTTAGGGTCGGCGCCGCGCGCAAGGAAGATGCCGTGGCCGCGATGATGGGTTGTGAACGTGTCCTGCGGTTTCATTGCGGCGCAGACACCCGCAGCGCTAGACTCCTCCCCTATCGAAAGATGGAGCATTGAACCTGCGGATTGTCCTCGGATGAAGAGTTCGCCGACCCGTTCCTCGAAGGTGCGGATGCGCCGCATCGTCCGATAGAGCTCAAGCAGATTGGTATTCACAGGAGCGTCCACGCGTCCCTCCTTGGGTATTGTTCATGATTTTGGATGCCGGTCAGAGAAGCTTGAGCTTCGTCGTCCGCGAGACGATCGCCACGGCGACCAGGATGATCAGACCCTTGACGATGCTCTGGATGTACGTATCCATGCCGACAAGGTTGAGCCCGTTGTTGATGACGCCGATGAAGAGTGCCCCGAAGAACGTGCCGGTGACGGTTGCCGTACCCGGACGGATCATCGTCATGCCGATGAACACAGTCGCCAGGCCGTCGAGCAGGTAGCGCTCGCCGGCATTCGGCTGACCGGAGCCGAGGCGCGCGGCCAGCAATGCGCCGGCCACAGCGGCAAAGAGGCTGCAGACGACGAGCGCAGCGGCCCGGTAGAAGCGGCCGTTGACGCCCGAGAGCTCCGCCGCTTTGAGATTGCCACCGGCTGCGTAGATGTAGCGGCCGAAGACCGTGCGCTCCATCAGGAACCATGCGAGCAACACGAAAAGCACCATGGCATAGGCCAGCACCGGGATGCCGAGCAACCGCCCCTGCCCCAGCCAGAGATAGGCATCCGGCAGGCCGCCATAGATGGCGCGACCGCCGGTCGTGAGAAAGTTGATGCCGTAAAGGATCGAACCGGTCGCCAGTGTCGCGATCAGCGAGGGCACGCCGACAAGCGTGACCAATGCGGAATTGACTGCGCCGACCACGAAGCCGGCGCCGACGCCGGCAAGAAGCGCCAGCGGCAGCGGTGTCCCCGAAATCAGCAGCAGCGGCACGAGGATACCGGAAAGACCGACCATATAACCGACCGACAAATCCATTTCACGGGCGGCAAAGCCGAAGGTCAATCCGGCGCCGACGATCGTCAGCATCGAAATTTGCTGGACGATGTTGAGCAGGTTGGAAGCCGTGAGGAATCTGTCGACGGCGATTGCGAAGCCGAGGAACAAAACAATGAGCGCGAAGAGCGTGCTGTACCTGAGGAGCCAGTCCTTGCGGCTTCGGCTCGCGGTCACGTCTTTGGCACCTGCCAGGGTTTGTAACGTTGCATTCATTGAATTACTCCTGCCATGGCAGAGATGAATCTGACTTCGGAAAAATCGGCTCGCTCGATGATGGGATGGGCCCGTCCGCCGACAAAGGGAATGACCCGGTCGGAGATATCGGCGATCTCCATGAGATCCGACGAAGTGACGATGATGGCCGCCCCCTGCGCCGCCAGCCGCTTCAGGTGACCGTGGATTTCGCGCTTGGCGCCGATGTCCACGCCCTCGGTGGGCTCGATGAAGATCATCAGGCTGTAGCGCTCGTCGGCACCGTAGAGCCACTTGCCGATCGAGACCTTCTGCTTGTTGCCTCCGCTGAGATCCTTGATCATCTGCGCCGAGGAATGCGCCTTGATGTTGAGGAGCGACATGATCTCGTTGGCCCCGCGCACTTCCTTGCGCGGTGAGAGCACGCCCGTGGACCCGGAGGTCCCGTGCTTCGGATGCACCATGGCGAGGTTCTCGCGCACATCCCAATCGGCGACGAGCGAGTTTTCCATGCGCTGATCGGGAATGAAGGCGACGCCGCGCTTCTGCATGCCGCGGGCGCTGATACTCTTCAGTGACTGGCCTTTGAACCTGGTCGTGCCGCGGACCATGCCCTCCCCGGTATAGATCGATCTGGCGAAACCGAAATGGCCGGCACCGGTAAGTCCGATCAGGCCGATGATCTCGCCGGACCGTATCGCGAAGCGATCGACTTCGATTGCGCCCACCTTCCACTCTTCGAGTTCGAGTACCGTGTCGCCGATCGTGCGGGCCAACCGCTCTGCGGCGCCCGATGCGCCCGTCTTGCCGGAGCGTTGCAGCATGAGATCGACGAGCTGCGCTTCGGTCGCCTCGGCTGCGGCAAGGGTGGAGATATGGCGGCCGTCGCGCAGCACCGTGACCCGGTCGCTCAGCGCCTTTATCTCCGACAGGAAGTGGCTGATCAACACGATACCGACCCCGCGGGCGGGCAATGTCCTGATGATGCGCCAGAGGTTCTCCTTCTCGCGCGCCGGCAAGGTTGCCGTCGGCTCGTCGAGGATGAGCAGCCGTATATCGCCGCGCAATGCGCGCACGATCTCGATGACCTTCTGGTCGGCCATGGGCAAGCTGTCGATGGTCAGGTCGAGGTCGATGGAAACTTCAGGAAACCATTTGTCGAGGAGAGCTGCGGCGCGACGGCCGAGTTCACGCTTGTTGATGATGCCGAGTGCATTTCTCGGCTCGTCTCCAAGCAGGATATTCTGCGCTGCGCTAAGCCCGGGAACCAGACAGCCCTCCTGCGATACATGGGCAATGCCTTTGCGTAGCGCGTCGCCGGCACTGTGCAGCACGGTCTCCTTGCCGTCTATCGTGACCTTGCCGGCAGTCGGCTGTTTGCTGCCGGCCAGAATGCTGACAAGCGTGGTCTTGCCCGCCCCGTTTTCGCCGATAAGGCCGTGGACCTCGTCGAAGCGGAAGGCGACGCTTACATCGTCGAGCGCGCGCGTGCCCGGATATTGCATGACGATGCCGGAAAGACTGACTGTCATCCTGGTACTCGCTTCCCCTGGTTCTCGCTTCCATTGCCTGACTCCGCGCATCGGGAGCGACGCTGCGGAACCCAACTCGGGTGGGAGCCGGCTCCGCAAGACGGAGCCGGCCCTTTCAGGTCACTTCGGGAGGAAGTCCTTGCAGTTCTGCTTCGTGACCAACGGGGCATCCATGTAGACCGTCTTCGACGGTATGACCTTGGCCGGGTCTTCTTTCTTGACGACGATCTCCTCGATCCACTCGCCGGCCTGAGCCCCCATCTTCTCGAAGGGCTGACTGACTGTGGCAATCATCAGACCGTCAGGCTTGCAGACTTCGGCTATTGCATTGGGATGGCCGTCGATTCCGATGACCTTCACGGTCTTGAGACCCGCCGCTTGCAGGACGTTGATCGCCGCTTGTGCAGGCTCGTCCCAGGGAGCCCAGACCGCGTTGATCTCGTCTCCGAAGCGCGATGCGTAATCCTGCATCGTCGATGTCGTGTCCTCGAAGAAGGCGGTGTAGTCGATATTGTGCTCGGCCAGAACCTTCACGTCGGGGTATTCCTTGAGGATGGTCTCCATAACGTCGCCGCGCTTGCGGGTGCCGTGATGTTCGGCCATGCGAAGAAATATGATGCTGCCCTTGCCGCCCAGTTCGTTCAGCAGATAGGGCGAAACGTCGGAAGACATGGCCCAATTATTGGTGGTGACGTCGACAAGCACGCCCGGAATGTAACCACTGTCGACGGTGATGATCGGTATCTTCGCATCGATCGCGGCATCGATTGCGGCGCGGGATGCGCGCAGATCCGCCATGGTGATGATGATTGCGTCAACGCCGCGGGAAGCCGCGTCCTGAAGGTTGGATGCTGTGCGTTCGCCGGAGCCGCCGCTGTCGAGGAGGCTCACATTCCAGTCCTTGCCGGTTTCCTTCAACCAGGCATCGAAGCCGGCCTTGACCCGCTGCTCGGACTGAGCGGCGGCATTTGCGTGTACCCAGGCGAGATTCAGCGCATTTGCGCTGGTCACATTCAACAGAAATCCTGCGACGGCGAGGGCCGCCGCCTTCCTCCACATAGCTGACATTTGTTCTCCTCCACCGCGGGCCGCGTTGACCCGCTTCCTCATTCGCGCTCAGTAGGCGAATGGCAGTATGTAAATTGACATCGTTACATTTGTCAACATATAATACATTTGTAAGGAGAAGGAATGGCATGTCGGAAGATGATGATGCGCTGATGGTGCGGGCCGCCTGGTTCTACTATGTCGGCGGCCTCAACCAGGAAATGACCGCTGCCCGGCTGGGCCTGACCCGCGCCAGGGTCAATAAAATGCTGGCCGAGGCGCGAGAGAGCGGCCTCGTCAGTATTTCCATCGACCATCAACGGGTCGGCGTCCTGCCGCTCGAAGACAAGCTGCGCGTGCGCTTCGGGCTTGATTTCTGCATCTCCACGCCCGCCTTCGGCTTTCACGACACGTCGAAGGAAGACAGTGAAGTGCGCAAGCAAATCGCCTTCCGCGCCGTGGGAGTGGCTGCGGCCAACCACCTGAAGACGTTGCTTTCGGAAAACGATTCCCTGACCGTCGGCACCGGCTGGGGCCGAACGATCGAACAGATGACATTGCATCTGGCCGGAGTTCGGGCGCCGCATGCGCGCTTCATTTCCGTCATGGGGTCCCTGACGGCGAACAATGCCTATAATCCGTTCGAGGTCGTGCACAGCCTCGCAAGACGCACCGGCGGCGAAGGCTATTTTCTCCCCGTGCCCTTCATCGCCGACTCGATCGACGACAAAAAGGTGCTCATCTCCCAACGCTCGGTAGTCAAGGCTCTGGAAATCGCCCGCAGCGCGTCCGTCTGTTTCATCAGCGCGGGCGAACTCACCGAGGATTCGCTCTTGCGGCGGCAGGGCATGATCAGCAGCGCCGAACTCGAAAGCCTGCGGCAGGCCGGCGCCGTCGGCGACACCAACGGCATTTTCTTCGACAGCGAGGGGAGACAAGTCGACCACGAGCTCAATGAACGGACCATCGCGCTGGGTTTCGAAGAGTTGAAGGCTTTGCCGGTGCTCCTGCTGATTGCCGGGGGAGAAAAAGTCCAGGCAGCCCGAGCCCTGCTTCGCAGCGGCGTGATCAACGGTCTGATCATCGACGGCGATGCGGCGGAAGCGCTGGCCGCGATCGGCGAGTAGCAGCGCCGGGGCGGCAGCGGCTCATTTCCGCCACGTCACGGAAAAACGCCGCTTCGCTCCCGCTACACGGCGCGAACAAAAACGCCCGAAGGGCTCATCAACCTGCTGAATTGTCCGAAGAATTTGGAGCGGGTGAGGCGATTCGAACGCCCGACCCCAACCTTGGCAAGGTTGTGCTCTACCCCTGAGCTACACCCGCTCATAAGACCCAGGCCCGGGGGTAGTCGATGGACCAGGGGTGTCGCCCCGTGTTGCGGCGACGGGCGCTATATGGCCCAAGCCCTTTTCAAATGCAACAGGGAAATGACGCGAACGCCAAGAATTTTTTCGCGAGTGCATTCGAAGGCCGGGAATGCCGCGTTTCCGGTTGCGCTGCGCCGCGCATGAGATTGCGGAACGTCTCGCTCCTCCTTAAAGCAGGCCGAGAGAAGATCGCGACTGCGGAAAGGATGACCATGAACAAGGCTGAGCCGAAGACTGCGGAAGATCTCTTCCGTTTTCTCGACGAACTCGGGATCGAACACAGGACGAAGCGGCACGCGCCGGTCTTCACGGTCGCCGAATCGATGGCGCTGCGCGATGAAATCCCCGGCGGACATACAAAAAACCTGTTCCTGAAGGACAAAAAGGACAATTATTTCCTTCTGACCGTCGAGGAACACGCGACGGTGGACCTGAAGACCGTTCATCAGACCATCGGCGCGGCAAGCAAGGTCTCCTTCGGCAAGCCGGACAAGCTGATGGAATATCTGGGCGTGATACCGGGCGCCGTCACCGCCTTCGGCGCGATCAACGACACCGAGGGCAAGGTGAAGATCATTCTCGACGAGACGCTGATGGCGTTCGAGACGATCAACTGCCATCCGCTCTCGAACGACCAGACGACCTCGATCGCGTCGAAGGACATGCTGCGCTTCATGGAGGCAACCGGGCACGAGCCGCTTGTCTTGAAAGTGACGGCCTGACATACGATCTTTGGCGCGAATGCATGAAGCCGGACGCCCAAGTCCGCGAGGAGAGAAGAATGAGCGGTAGCGACAATCCCTATCAAGGTTCCTTCGGCACACAGATGACGGGCTCGGCCTCGTTCGGCGGACAGCCGGCAAGCACCGCGAGCGGCCCGAACGACCTGATCCCGGACGACCTGATCAGGGAGACGACAACCGCCGCCTTTACCCGCGACGTGCTCGAGGCATCGCGCCAGCAGCCGGTGCTCGTCGATTTCTGGGCGCCCTGGTGCGGGCCCTGCAAACAACTGACGCCCGTCATCGAGAAGGTTGTGAGGGAAGCCGCCGGCCGGGTGAAGCTCGTCAAGATGAACATCGACGACCATCCATCGATCGCCGGCCAGCTCGGCATCCAGTCCATTCCCGCGGTGATCGCCTTCATCGACGGGCGTCCGGTCGATGGCTTCATGGGCGCCGTGCCCGAGAGCCAGATCAAGGAGTTCATCGATCGAATCGCCGGTCCGGCCGCAGACGACGGCAAGGCCGAGATCGAGAGCGTGCTTGCCGACGCCAAGGCGCTGATCGATGCAGGCGACGCGCAGAACGCCGCCGGTCTCTACGGTGCCGTTCTCCAGGCCGACCCGGAAAACGCCGCGGCTGTCGCCGGCATGATCGAATGCATGATTGCGCTCGGGCAGGTCGCCGAGGCGCGCCAGGCGCTTTCCGGTCTGCCGGAAGCGCTAGCCGGGGAAGCGGCCGTCGCCGCCGTCTCGAAAAAGCTCGACCAGATCGAGGAGGCCCGCAAGCTCGGCGACCCGGCCGCGCTGGAGCGCCAACTCGCGCTCGATCCGGACGACCACGCGGCACGGCTCAAGCTCGCCAAGCTCCGCAATGTCGAGGGCGACCGCACCGCCGCCGCCGAACATCTCCTGACGATCATGAAGCGCGACCGCAGCTTCGAGGACGACGGCGCCCGGCGCGAACTGCTGTCGTTCTTCGAGGTATGGGGCCCGAAGGACCCGGCAACGATCGCCGCGCGGCGCAAGCTGTCGTCGATTCTCTTTTCGTAAGCGGCCTTCGCGTCGAATTTTTCAGCCCCGCCCGATCGATTCCGGTGTATTTCTCCCTTGAGATTTCGAAGGGCCGCACCATTTTTTGGTCCTACGGCACCGCGCCTCGATAAGGCGCGGCCGCTATCTGCAGGATCTGTCGGAATGCATGTCGGAAATGCGCGCTATCTCGGTCCGAAGGACTTACCGGAGATTCTTCCGGTGTTTCCCTTGACGGGCGCGCTCCTGCTTCCCGGCGCACAGCTCCCGCTCAACATCTTCGAACCGCGCTATCTCGCCATGTTCGACGATGCGCTCGCCGGCAACCGCCTGATCGGCATCGTTCAGCCCTCCTTCGCGGAAGGCCGCAACGACATCGACGCTTCGTCTGTGCCGGCGCTTTGCCAGGTAGGCTGCATCGGCCGGATCACCTCTTTCGCCGAGACCGGCGACGGCCGCTACATCACCTCTCTCACCGGCGTGTGCCGCTTCCGGCTTTTCGCAGAGGTGGCCGGCTGCCGCGGCTATCGCCGTTTCCGCATCGGCCCGTTCGGGAGCGATCTCGAAAATCCGGACGATGAGAGCCTCGTCGACCGGGAGGCGCTCCTCGCAGCCTTCCGGGCCTATCTCGACGCCAACAAGCTCGAAGCCGACTGGGAAAGCGTGGAACGCGCCAGCAATCGTACCCTCGTCAACTCCATGGCAATGATGTCGCCCTATGGACCGGCGGAGAAACAGGCGTTGCTGGAGGCTCCCGACCTGAAGACGCGGGCCGAAACGCTGATCGCCATCACCGAGATCGTGCTCGCCCGCAACTTCGGCGACCTCGACAATATTCTGCAATGAAAAGAGCGATGGACATCAACGCCAGCAAGGTCGATCCGAAACTCCTGGAACTGCTCGTCTGCCCTCTGACCAAGGGCCGCCTCAGCTACGATCCGGAAGCCAACGAACTGGTGTCCGAAAAGGCCCGCCTCGCCTATCCGATCCGCGACGGCGTGCCGATCATGCTGGTCTCCGAGGCGCGCAAGATCGAGGATTGAGGGTCGACGTTTCGGTGCGGTCAGGCTGCCTGAGCTTCGTGATTTGGGTTAACCCCCACGCGGGGATTTGCCCTTCTCCTCGGGTTCAACCCGAGGACTAACCCTCTCCCCGCAAGCGGGGAGAGGGGATTGATGCGTTTGCCGCTTGTCGCGCCGGTGCGGCGGATACTGCTCATGAAAGGGATCCCTCGGGGACCCAACCGCCTCAACCCCGCTCGGTCGGGATTGCCCCTCAACCGGCTGCCGCCACCTTCTCCCCGCAGGCGGGGAGAAGGGATATGCCGCGCCCGCTCGCTCCCTCGGGCGGGCGGTGAATGCGGGGTTCAGTTGGCGCCGCTTGTCCCTTCTCCCCGCCTGCGGGGAGAAGGTGCCGGCAGGCGGATGAGGGGCGGACAGAGGCACGAACGGGTGCGTTCAAATCGGCTCGCCGGCGAGCAGCCGCGGATCGGTTCTGCCGGGAGTGCCCGCCGCCTGGCGGATGAAGAACTTCTTGAGCGACGGCAGGCGATCGACGAGGCCGAGGCCGAGGTCGCGCACGACCCGCACGGGCATGATGTCGTTGGAGAAGAGCCGGTTGAGGACGTCCGTCGTAACGCCCATCCGGAAGGTATCGAAGCGCCGCCACGTCTGGTAGCGCTCCAGAACCGCGAGCGAGCCGATATCGAGGCCGAGGCGGTCCGCCTCGACGATCGTTTCGGCGAGGGCCGCGACATCCTTGAAGCCGAGATTGAGTCCCTGGCCGGAAATCGGGTGGATGCCGTGCGCGGCATCCCCGGCGAGCGCGAAACGCGGTGCGACGAAGTCGCGGGCAAGCGTGAGGCCGAGCGGGAAGGCACGCCGGCCGCCGACCACCTTGAGACGGCCGAGCTTATGGCCGAAACGGCGCTCCAGTTCCTCCTCGAAGATGAAATCGTCCTCCTTGACCAGACGCTCGGCATCATAGGTGCTCTCGGTCCAGACGAGCGAGGAACGGTTGTTCTTGAGCGGCAGCGTCGCGAAGGGACCGGCAGGCAGGAAATGCTCCTCCGCCGTCCCGCCATGCGGACGCTCGTGCTCGACGGTGGTGACGATGCCCGACTGGCCGTAATCGAACTCGACGACCTTGATGCCCGCCGCCTCGCGCAGCCTCGAACGAACGCCGTCGCAGGCGACCAGCAGCCGCGCCTCGATTGTCTCGCCGCCCGCCAGAGTGACGGCGACGGAATGATCTCCGCTCTTGAAGCTCTCCACCACGGTCGACTGCCGGATCGAAACGCCGAGTTCGTCGCAGGCGCGGCGCAGCGCACCGACGAGCGCCGTATTCGGCACCATATGGGCGAAGGGGCGGCCGTCGCCGCCATTATCCTCGCCCCCGCCCTCGAATGTAAGGAAGACCGGTCGGACCGGATCGGCCGTCTTCGAATCGGTGATCACCATTCTGAGGATCGGCTCGGCCTCGGGCGCGATCGCCTGCCAGACGCCGAGGACGTCGAGCATCCGCTCGGCAGCGGCGGCGACGGCCGATGCCCGTTCGTCCTTCGTCCACACGCCTTCCGGCGCGGCATCGACGACCATGACATCGAGATGGGGGGCCGCCTTTTTCAGCGATACGGCAAGCGAGAGGCCGACATAGCCGCCCCCGGCAATCAGAACGTCGATCATCCGCCTCGTCTCCCGTCGCACTTGAAGCATCATCTCGTGCCTATATAGATCAATGCCAACGCCGTTCCTACCATCGGAGACCGCCGAAATGTCGCGCCCTACCGAGACCGCCACGCCCATGGATGCGCTCCTTGCGATACTCGACCTCGAGAAGCTCGAGGAAAACCTCTTCCGGGGCTTGAGCCCGCAGGTCGGCTGGCAGCGGGTCTTCGGCGGCCAGGTGATCGGCCAGGCGCTGGTCGCCGCCCAGCGCACGGTCGACGGGGGCCGCTACGTTCACTCGCTGCACGCCTATTTCATGCGTCCGGGCGACCCTTCCGTTCCGATCATCTACGAGGTCGACCGGATCCGCGACGGCTCGAGCTTCGCGACGCGGCGCGTGGTGGCGATCCAGCACGGCAAGGCCATCTTCGCCATGTCTGCCTCCTTCCAGTACGACGAGGATGGATTCGAGCACCAGTTCGACATGCCGGACGTGCCTATGCCGGAGACGCTGCCGGGAGAGCAGGAACTCAAGGAGAAGTTTCTCGTCCACGCACCGGAGGCGATCCGCCGCTATTGGGAGCGGCCGCGGCCGATCGAAATCCGGCCCGTCTCGCTCGAGCACTATTTCTCGCGCGCGAAGGCATCCCCCAAGCAGGACGTATGGGTGAAAGCGGTCGGGACGGTACCGGACGAGCGCCATCTCCAGGCCGCGGTCCTCGCCTATCTCTCCGACATGACGCTCCTCGACACGTCGCTTTACGCACACGGCACATCGGTCTTCGACCGCAGCCTCCAGGTGGCCAGCCTCGACCACGCCATGTGGTTCCACCGGCCCTCGAAAATGGACGATTGGCTGCTCTATACCCAGGACAGCCCCAGCGCGCACGGTGCCCGCGGAATGACCCGCGGCAGCCTTTTCGACCGCTCGGGCGTTCTGATCGCCTCTGTAGCGCAGGAAGGATTGATCCGCAAAAAGGCAATTGCGTAAATTTTTGCCATTTTTCGGATTCTGCTTATATTTTAATCATTCCGACTGGCGTATTTTTAGCGTTCCGCGGTAGCCCCCTCGCCGGACGTGTTTTTTCCATTAGTTTTCAGTGGTTTGTTCTGCCTCATCGAATCTGGCACGCCCCTTGAATGTAGCTTTCCGGTTGCCAGCGCGTCAGGCGCTCAAGCAGCAAGGAGAGACGGCCTCCGCTGGAGGCAGACAAGGATGGGAACTCGATGAAAATTGTGATGGCCATTATCAAGCCGTTCAAGCTCGATGAGGTTCGCGAAGCCCTCACTGCCGTTGGCATCCAGGGTTTGACCGTGACCGAAGTGAAGGGCTACGGCCGCCAAAAGGGGCACACCGAGATTTACCGCGGCACCGAATATGCCGTGAGCTTTCTGCCTAAGCTGAAGGTCGAGATCGCGGTCGCGACGGAGATCGTCGACAGGGCCGTCGAAGCCATCGCTTCGGCCGCCAAGACCGGCCAGATCGGCGACGGCAAGATCTTCGTCTACTCGATTGACCATGCCGTGCGCATCCGCACCGGCGAGACCGACTCAGAAGCGTTGTAAACCACGCCGTTCAGGGAGCTATTTTCGATGTCGTCATTCACCCTTTCCACCTCTCTTCGACGCGTGGGAGCGACCGCTGCCGCGATGCTCGCGCCGGTCGTTGCATTTGCCCAGGAAGCGGCGCCCGCCGCGGCCGCAACACCGGTGCCGGACAAGGCCGACACCACCTTCATGTTCCTTTCGACGCTTCTCGTCCTGTTCATGCTGATCCCGGGCCTCGCCCTATTCTACGGCGGTCTCGTGCGCGCCAAGAACATGCTGTCGGTGCTGATGCAGTGCACGGTGATCGGCGCCGCCATGATGATCGTCTGGGTCGTCTACGGTTATTCCTTCGCCTTCGGCGGCTCGACGAGCGCCTATTTCGGCGGCTTCGCCAAGCTCTTCCTCGCGGGCGTGACCGTCGACAGCACCGCGGCGACCTTCTCCGATGGCGTCGTCATTCCGGAATATCTGTTCATGCTGTTCCAGATGACCTTCGCCGCGATCACCCCGGCACTCATCGTCGGCGCCTTTGCCGAGCGCATCAAGTTCTCGGCCGCGATCCTCTTCGCCATCCTCTGGGCGACATTCGTCTATTTCCCGATCGCGCACATGGTCTGGGACGCAAACGGCCTGCTCTTCGGCATGGGCGCGCTCGATTTCGCCGGCGGCACCGTGGTCCACATCAATGCCGGCGTCGCCGGCCTCGTCGGTGCATTCATGGTCGGCAAGCGCACCGGCTACGGCCGTGACATGATGGCCCCGCATTCCATGACCCTGACGCTCGTCGGCGCTGCCATGCTGTGGTTCGGATGGTTCGGCTTCAATGCCGGCTCCAATCTCGAAGCCTCCGGCGGTGCGGTTCTCGCCACCGTCAACACCTTCCTCGCAACGGCTGCCGCAGTCCTTTCGTGGTCGCTCGTCGAGACGCTGACGCGCGGCAAGGCGTCGATGCTCGGCGCCGCTTCGGGCATGATCGCCGGGCTCGTCGCCGTCACGCCGGCGGCCGGTATCGCCGGTCCGATGGGCGCGATCATCATGGGCCTGATCGTCTCGCCGCTCTGCTACTTCTTCGTCTCGGTGATCAAGAACAAGTTCCACTATGACGACACGGCAGACGTCTTCGGCGTGCACGGCGTCGGCGGCTTCTTCGGCGCGATCGCGACCGGCGTCTTCGCCTCCTCCTCGCTCGGCGGCATCGGCTATGCCGACGGCGTGACCATGGGAAGCCAGCTGATGACCCAGATCACCGCCGTCGCCATCACGATCGTCTGGTGCGGTGTCGTTTCCGCCATCCTCTACAAGGTAGTCGATGCGCTTGTCGGCCTTCGCGTATCGATGGAAGCGGAGCGGGAAGGGCTCGACCTCTCCTCGCATGGCGAAGCCGCCTATCACGCGAGCTGAGCAGCGTCGTCAAACGGCGCCGCCAACAGTCCCGTCGCGGTCCGCATCCTGCGGATCGCCCTTGGCCCGGATCTCGCGATCCGGGCCTTTTTTGCGCTGCATACGCGTTCCCAACCGCAATTTTGCCGGCACACGCGCATGGTTAATGTCACATTAACCCTACTTCGCTTAGGTTGATTCCATGGGCACGCAATGTGCCCGGAGCATCCCGCTTTTCGCCCGGATTGAGGGTGAGAAGGCTGCTCCTCACCAAAAGAGCTGGAATATTCATGGGCGGCCTTCTCGCGCGCTCTCGTTCCGGCGGATCGAAACGGGCAAAGCAGGCAACATGAGCAGAAGCAATACCGCAACGCTTGACAGCCGTTCCAACCGGTTCGTGCTGACCCACTTCGTCTGGCGGCAGATCGCCTCGCTGGCGGGGTTCGTTCTCGTCGGTGCGCTGGCACTCGCCATTGCTGCCCTTTCGACATGGAACGTCGCGGATCCGAGCTTTTCCTATGCAACTTCGAACGAGCCGACCAACCTGCTCGGCTATGGCGGCGCCGTCTTCGCGGATATCTTCATGCAGTTCTTCGGCCTTGCGAGCGTCGTGGCGCTGCTCCCGGCCGTCGCCTGGGCTCTCGTTCTCATCCGGGGCACGCATTTCGACAAGGTGCTCAAGCGGCTCGGCCTGTGGTTCGCCGGCTCGGTGCTGGCGAGCGCGGCCTTGAGCTGCGTTCCGGCGCCGATCACCTGGCCGTTGCCGAACGGCCTCGGAGGCGTCTTCGGCGACATGATCCTGCGTTTTCCGGCGCTCTTCACCGGAACCTTCCCGACGGGCACCTTCGCGACCGTCCTCGCCTGCCTCTTCACCGCACCAGCCGCCTGGTGCCTCGTCTACAGCGCCGGCCTCATCGGCGTCAGCGAGGATGAAGAGGCGGAACCGGCGCCGGAGCCCGCACCCAGCAAGGCGCGCACCATACGCGACGAACTCGAAGAGGAAGACGAAGAAGGCCCTCTTACTGTGCTGATGGGGTCGCTCGCCCATATGCGCTACACGGCGCAGGCGAGGCTGCGCCGCGCCTTCGGCATGGGAGCAAAGCCGGCGAAGCGTCAGTATGACGAGCCCTACGACTTCAACAACGACGAATTCGGCACATTGAACGAGCCGGTCCGGCCGAAGGCGCAGGCCGGCCGTATCGAGCCCTCGCTCGATCGTTCCGAGCGCCGCACCGTCACGCCGCCGCCGATCATGGGCGACGAAGACGACCCGCCCTTCGATATCGACGAGCGACGGCCTGCCGGCATCCTGCCGGACGACGACGAAGACGACGTGGCCGCAGACTGGGCTCCGCGGCCTGCACCGCCGAAGCCGGCTCTGGCAATGGCGGGTTCGCGCGTGGCCCCGCCGCCGCCGCGGCCGAAAGCCGGGCAGCGCGTCGAGCGCGAGGCGCAGCGCTCGTTCGTCGATGAAGACGGCGATTTCACGCTTCCGCCGATCCACTTCCTTGCCGAGCCGAAGAATGTCGCGCGCGATGCCTCGCTTTCGGCCGATGCGCTCGAGCAGAACGCCCGCATGCTCGAAGGCGTTCTCGAGGATTTCGGCGTCAAGGGCGAGATCATCCATGTCCGTCCCGGCCCCGTCGTCACCCTCTATGAGCTGGAACCGGCGCCCGGGATCAAATCGTCGCGGGTCATCGGCCTCGCCGACGACATCGCCCGTTCCATGAGCGCGATCGCCGCACGCGTCGCCGTCGTTCCCGGCCGCAACGCCATCGGCATCGAGCTGCCGAACCAGCGGCGCGAGATGGTCTATCTGCGCGAATTGATCGGCTCCCGCGACTTCGAGACGACCAAGACGAAGCTCGCCATGGCGCTCGGCAAGACGATCGGCGGCGAATCCGTCGTTGCCGATCTCGCCAAGATGCCGCATCTGCTCGTCGCCGGCACCACCGGATCGGGCAAGTCTGTGGCGATCAACACCATGATCCTGTCGCTGCTCTACCGGCTGAGACCCGATCAGTGCCGCCTCATCATGATCGATCCGAAGATGCTCGAGCTTTCCGTCTATGACGGCATCCCGCACCTTCTCTCGCCGGTCGTGACCGACCCCAAGAAGGCGGTCGTGGCGCTGAAATGGACCGTGCGCGAGATGGAAGAGCGCTACAAGAAGATGTCGAAGATCGGCGTGCGCAACATCGACGGCTTCAACAGCCGCGTCGAGCAGGCGCTGGCCAAGGGCGAGGCGATCACGCGCACCGTTCAGACCGGCTTCGACCGCCAGACCGGCGAGGCCGTCTACGAGACGGAGGAATTCGACCTTTCGCCGATGCCCTATATCGTCGTCATCATCGATGAGATGGCCGACCTGATGATGGTCGCCGGCAAGGATATCGAAGGCGCCGTCCAGCGGCTCGCCCAGATGGCGCGCGCCGCCGGCATCCACGTCATCATGGCGACACAGCGTCCCTCGGTCGACGTCATCACCGGTACGATCAAGGCGAACTTCCCGACCCGCATCTCCTTCCAGGTGACCTCCAAGATCGACAGCCGCACCATCCTCGGCGAACAGGGAGCCGAACAGCTCCTGGGCATGGGCGACATGCTCTACATGGCCGGCGGCGGCCGTATCCAGCGCGTGCACGGACCCTTCGTCTCTGACACCGAGGTCGAAGAGGTCGTTGCCTATCTGAAGACGCAAGGCGTGCCGCAATATCTCGACGCGATCACCGAGGACGACGAGGACGAGAATGATGGCGGCGGTCCGGCCGGCACCTCCAACCTCGCCGATTCCGAGGACCCGTACGATCAGGCGGTGGCGATCGTGCTGCGCGACGGCAAGGCTTCGACCTCCTACGTGCAGCGGCGCCTCGGTATCGGCTATAATAGGGCCGCCTCGCTGATCGAGCGGATGGAGCAGGAAGGCATCATCAGCCCCGCGAACCACGCCGGAAAGCGCGAGATACTGGTGCCGACCGAGGCTGAGATCACCGGCCGGTAAGACAGCGCCACAGCGGCGTGATCAGCGCGCGGCAGGCGGTAACGGTCATTTGAAGGCGTCGTGTTTTCGGGGTTTTCCAACGCCTTGAAGGCGCCCCACTTGCCCTTCAAATGATCACGAATGAAGGAGACTGCGATGATGGAGACCAAAACCGACGGCCGCAACGGGGCAATCTCGCGGCGCGTCTTCGTTGGCGGCCTGGCGGCCCTCGCCGGCTTCGGCGCCACGACGTTCGGCGCGGGCGACGCTTCGGCTCAGGCGTCCGCCGTTGCCCAGAGGATCGCCGATCATTTCTCGTCCGTGAAGACGATGGCCGGCGAATTCGTCCAGTTCGGCCCGCGCGGCGAACAGACGGGCGGCAAGTTCTATATCCGCCGGCCGGGACGCATCCGCTTCAATTACGAAGCACCCTCGCCGATGCGGGTCATCGCCGACGGCAAGTCCGTCGTCATCGGCAATATGAAGCTCAAGACCTGGGATATCTATCCGCTCTCGAAGACCCCGCTCAATCTGTTGCTCAGCGAAAGGATCGACTTGAGAAGCAGGATGGTACGCGACGTGAGGGTGGAAGCGGACCTCATCACCATCGTACTCGGCGACCGCTCCATCTTCGGAGATTCGACCATCACGATGATGTTCGACCCGAAGAGCTACAATCTGCGGCAGTGGACGATCACCGACGCGCAGAAGAAAGACACGTCGGTGATGATCTTCAACGTCCGGACCGGCATCGCGCTCGACGACAAGGTCTTCCGCATCCCCTATGACGAGGTGCGCAACAAGCGCCGCGGCGGCTGATCGCGAAATGCTCCGACTTTGAAGCGAGGCACTTCCGAACGGAAAACCGTTACGCATTTTTCCTGGAAGTGCCTTAAGCCTGTTGAGGTTCGGGATCCCGCCAGACCAAGTCCTTGGGCTGAGAACGCTTCCCGCGCCGCAGACGCGGCATGGCGACCCAAATCTCGCGCTGACCGACGCGCTCGACAACCTTGCCCGCTTGCCGCGACGGTCATCTCTGAACATCCTTCAGGAACGTGCGCAGGGCGCGGTGGAAATCGGCGACGTATCGCGCCTTGTCCTCCGCCTTGGGGGTGATCTGGACGAAGCGTGCAGCGGGGATTTTCTCCGCCAGCGCACGCGCGTGGGCGATGGGATGAACGAGATCGCGTTCATGGCCGATGACGAGCGTCGGGACGGCGATGCGGGCGAGATCGGCCTCCGTGACTCCCGGGCCGTCCTTGGAAACGGCGGTGAGGAGCGCGGCGGTGACCTCGATGGGTTCCCGCGCGAAAAAGCCGGTGAGCGAGGCCAGATTGTCCGGCGCGGCCGCCGCAAGACGCTGCCCGAGGGGACCTGCCAGGAAAGCGGCCTTTGCCGCTGGCGGCGGCAGATGGGTCAAAAGGTGGCCGACTTCGGCATTCGGGATCATATTTTCCGGCGCCGATGCCGTCAGCCAGGCGGGCCGGGCAAGGACAAGCGCGCGGACGAGATCGGGACGCCTTACGGAAAGGCGAAGCGAAATCGCCGCCCCCATGGAAATGCCGCCGATGATGACAGGCACGTCCAGATTGGCCTCGACATAGGCAGCGACGTCATTCGCGAAGGTTTCGATCGAAAGCCTGTCGAGTCCGCCGGACTGCGATCGGCCATGACCGCGAGCCTCGATCGTGACGCGGCGGTAGCCGGGTTCGGTGGGAAACGCTTCGGAGGTCTGGCCCGCGTCGCCGCAAAGTCCGTGCAGGAAGACAACCGGCATGCCCTCGCCCGCCGTGTCGACATTCAGCCGCGTGCCGTCGCTTGTCTCGAAGTTGATGCTCATCGCCCCGCCTCAAGCTTTTCGGAGAGGAAGCGGGCAACGTCCTTGGCCTCGCTTGCTGCAAGCCCATGAGTGATCAGGCTGCCGGTAAAGCCGATGGCCTTCAGGCGACCGAGATAGTGTGCGTAGTCGAGCACACCCTTTCCAGCGGTCGCAAAGCTGCCGTCCGGGTTCCGGTCCTTCGCATGCGCCATGACGATGCGGTCGGCGAGAAGATCGATTGCCGCGGACACGGTCGTCCGCTGCTCATCAAGCGTTGTCGTTTCAAAGAGATTGGCGGGGTCGAGCACGATTTTTATACGCGGGCTCCGCATCTCGTCGATCAGCCGGCGGGCCTTTTGCGCCGAGTTGACGACATTGGCAAGCTCCGGCTCGATGCCGAGATCGACGTCGCAGCGGTCTGCAATGCCGATCGCCGTTTCCATGGCCTGGAGCAGATCGCGCCAGGCTTCCGGCGTGTGGTTTTCGGGGTGCTCCCTCCACTGGTCGAGTGGATCGCGCGTGCCGGTGCAAAGCGTGACGAGGCGGGTGGACATCGCGTGGCTGCGTTCCGCCAGAACGGCTAACCGGCGGTGGCCGGCCTCGCGCATCGCCTGGTCGGGATGGATCATGTTGTAGGTGCCGGAGACCGCCGCGATTTCGATGCCGGCCTTCTTCGCCGCGTCGGCAACCGCGCACGCCTGCCCCTCGTCGATGGCTTCAGGCATGGAGGCGAGGCCCGAGCAGGCCATGTTGTACTGCGCGGCGGCAAACCCGGCAGCCGCGACGGCATCGAGCACCGCACCCGGTTGCGTACCTTCAAAGGTCTTGGCGAAGACCCCGAGCTTCATCAGACGCCACCCTCGACATCAGAAAGTGCAACCGCCTTGCCGCTCTCCACCGAGCGCGCGATGGCGACCATGGCGCGGACCGAGGCGAGGCCGTCGTCGATGCCGGCGCCTTCCATCGGCGCACCATCGAGGATGGTGCGTGCAAAACCTTCGACCTGGCGGCGATAGAAGTGACCGTCGGCACCGAGCACCCGATGCGTCGCGCCATCGGCCTCGCGGAAAATGTCCACCTCGCTCGTCTTGTAGTACCAGGGGTTATAGGTCTTGCCGAGAACGCTGCCCTTCTCGCCGTAAATCTGGAAACCCTCGTGCCAGTCCATGCGGACTTGCACGGTGAGGTCGAGGTGGCCGAGCGTGCCGGAAGCGAACTCGGCGTCGACGAACCAGCACCAGATGCCGGCCCGCTCGGAAAGCCGCGCCTGCACCGAGACGATATCGCCGCCGAAGTAACGCGCGGTGTCGATCAGGTGGCAGCCATGGGCCAGCATGTAGTAGCGGCGCAGATCCGCCTTCGGATTGGCCGAGGGCTTTTTCGCCTTGGCACTGGTGACGATCAGCGGCTGGACGGCATCCGTCATCGCATAGCGGTGCGTGCTGTCGCAATACCAAGCCTTGAGGGCGATCATCTCGCCCATCTCGTCGGCAATGAAGGCCTTTGCCGCCTGGAGGCCGGCATCAAAGCGCTTCATGTGGCCGACCTGAAAGATCTTGCCGGACTTTTCGACGGCCTCCTTGAGATCAATGCATTCCTCGACCGTCACGCCGACGGGTTTTTCGCAGAGCACATGCTTGCCGGCTTCGAGTGCGCGCAGCGAGGCCGGGACGTGGAAGGCGTCGGCGGTCGCGATGATCACGGCTTCGAGATCGGGATCGGCGAGCATCCTGTCGTAGTCGTCGTAGGTCTTCGCCGCACCGTGGGTGATCGCCATGCGTTCGCGCAGGTCATCGGCGACATCGCAGATAGCATGGAGATCGGCATTGGCAGCCTTCGTGCAGGCCTCGAAATGAGCGGCCTGGGCGATCTGCCCGGCACCGAGCACACCCACTCGAAGGCGGCGTTCCTGTTTTGCTGGCATTCTAGAGTTCCCCAAGGGTTTGTTCATAGAGCGGCAACCCGTCGGACAGCGCACCGGCGACGAACTCGAAACGGTGCGGCATCGCCGCCGCGCGGCAGTGGACCGCACCGAAGAAGGCGCCCCGACCGCCACCCACCATACCTACAGCGCCGCGCGTCTTATCAGCCGCGCAAAGGTCGCTGTAGCACTTCGATCTGCTGCATGTTTTGTCCTTTAATCGGATAGGATTAAAGGAAACATGCACTACAGCGCCGCGCGTCTTATCAGACGCGCAAAGGTCGCTGTAGCACTTCGATCTGCTGCATGTTTTTGTCCTTTAATCGGATAGGATTAAAGGAAACATGCAGTCGTCTGAAACGTCGAGAAGCCATGCAAAAATCCGTCGAGGCCATCGGCCCTTGAATGATGGAGGGCCTGCGCCCGGCCGGCGGTCTGCTGAGTACAAGTCCCCATCCCGGCCGAAACAAGGGCGGGATGGGGAATGGAGAAGGCCTAGTTCGCAGTCTTGCCGCAGGTCGTCAGCGCATCCTCGGGGGTGCAAACCTCGGTACCGGTCTTGATGAACGGCTCCACCTTTTCGCCCTTGGTCAGCTTGTCCAGCGCCATGATGGTTTCATAGCCCATGTCATAGGGACGCTGGCCGATGTTGTAGTGGCTTAGTCCTTCGGCCAGCAGCGGCAACTGCGGGCCGAAATTGTCGCCGAACACCACAACCAGGTCCTTGCTGTCGAGGCGTGCCTTGAGCGGCTCCATGGCCTGCTTATAAGCCTGCGGAGCATACTGGGCCCAGCCGCCGACCGCGACGAAAGCGCTAAGCTCGGGGTTGTTCGTCATGACGTCGCGCACCTGCTGGGCGGCAAGCGTGATGTCGTCATTGTTGTAGACAGGGCAGCCTGCCGGCTCGGTCCAGCCGTTCTGGCCTGTCAGCTTTTCCGCACCCTTGTCCTTCGTGACGCCGGCAAGAGTGTCGCGGATGCCTTGGACGCGGGCTTTCAGGTTCTCGGATGCAGGCGCACCCGACTGGATGCAGACGGTACCGCCGTCCTTCTTGCTCTCGAGCACCTTCTGCGCCAACGCGATGCCGAACTCATAATTGTCGGTTCCGATGTAGGTCGAGCGCAGGCCTGCATCTTCGGGCAGTACGTCCGTGTCGAAAGTCACGACCGGAATGCCTTTATCCTGGGCCATTTTCATGATGCGAGCCATGGCCTTCGGGTTGCCGGCCGAAACGCCGAGGCCGGCCACACCGCGGGTGACCATGTCCTGGGCAAGCTGGACCTGCTTGGCTTCGTCATACTCAGTCGGGCCAAGATAGGTGCAGGTAACGTCGCCCAGCTTCTTCGCGGCGGCCTCGCACCCCTGCTGGATCGGCGGGCTGAAGGCGTTGTTGAGCACCTTGAAGACGAGGGCGAATTCGCGATCGGCAGCGTTGGCCTGGGGCGCAGTCAAGCCGGCGGCCAGGCAGGCCACCGAAAGGGCTGCCGTGAGAGTGCGTACTGGTTGCATTGAAGTTCCTCCCTTTTCCTTGTTGACGCGGATTGCGCTCACCGACGCAGCGAGCGGATTCTTTCGAGCAGGACCGCGGCTAGAATGAAACTTCCCACGAACATTCCCTGCCAGAACGGGTTGACCCCTGCGATGAGCAGGGCGTTGCGGATAACCTCTACGAGGATCGCGCCGATGGCTGCGCCGAGCGCCGTGCCGAACCCGCCTGTCAGCGACGCTCCGCCGATTACCGTCGACGCGATGACCTGCAACTCGTATCCGGTTCCGATCGCGTTGGTGACGGCGCCAAGCCAGCCGACCAGGAACACGGCCGTTATGGCAACCATCAGGCCGTTGAAGGCGTAGGCCGAGACCTTGATGAGGTCCACAGGGATACCGGCCAGTCGCGCCGCAGCCTCGTTGCCGCCGATCGCGAACAGGTAGCGGCCCCACCGCGTCATGGTCAGCAGGAAATGCAGGATGATCACGCCCGCGACGAGAGCATAGACCACGTTAGGCAATCCGAAACTATAGCCACCGCCGAGCGCGATGATACCGTTGGTGGCCCGTCCGAATTCGTAGAACACCTCATTGTTCGTGAGCACCAAAGCGAGGCTGCGCCCGATGGACAAGGTGGCAAGAGTGACGATGAATGGCGGGAGCTTGACGTAGGAGATGATGATTCCGTTGACCATACCGCAGGCGACACCCATCGCGAGAGTCGCGAGGATGCCGACGGCGAGCGGCATGTCCGAATTGAGCACGATGCCAAGCGTCACTCCGCACATGCCAAGGATCGATCCGACAGAGATATCGATGCCGCCGCTGATGAGCACCGGCGTCATGCCGAGCGCCATAATCCCGATGAAGCAGGCATTCTGGAAAATGTTGAGGAGGTTTCCGGAAGTCGCGAACTTCGCCGAGATGACCGATACGACGAGGCCGATCACCAGGATAGCCAGTGCTATCCACGTTTCCTGCGCAAGGAATACGCGGCTCCAGAGGGGGCGGTCGGAGCCCTTCAGGAGATCGACGTCCATGTGGGGAACTTCCTCGGGAGCACTCATGCGTTGTTTCTCCGGGATCAAGCTGTCTGGATCGCGCCAGTTATCAGGCCGGTCACTTCTTCGGGGCTCGATTGCCCGATCATCTTGTCGGCCACCTTGCGACCCCGACGCATCACCACGACCCTGTCGCAGACCTCGAAGACGTCGGGCATGCGATGGCTGATCAGGATCACGGAAAGGCCTTGTGCCTTCATGCGACGGATCAGGGCCAGCACCTCCGCAACCTGCCGGACACTGATTGCCGCCGTAGGTTCGTCCATAAGGACGATTTTCGACCTGGCGAGCCGGGTACGAGCAATTGCCACCGCTTGACGCTGGCCGCCGGACATGCGCACCACGAGATCGGCCGGTCGGGTCTCGGATTTGAGTTCCTTGAATATCTCGGCCGAGCGGGCGTTCATGCGCTTGTGGTCGAGCACCTTGAACGGCCCGACCTGCCGCATCAATTCGCGGCCGAGGAATACGTTCGCCGAAGCGGTCAGGTTGTCGCAGATCGCCAAATCCTGATAAACGACCTCTATTCCATGGCGACGAGCTTCTGCCGGTCCGGAAAAGACCACGGGCTTGCCTTCCAGGATGTAGGAACCGGAAGACGGCTGGAAGTTTCCGGCAATGGTTTTCACCAATGTCGACTTGCCGGCTCCGTTGTCCCCCATCAGGCCAAGAATCTCACCCTGGTTGATCTCGAGAGTGACACCATCGAGTGCGCGGACGGCACCGAAATCCTTCACGATATTTTCGAGTCGCGCCAAAACCGTCATCGCACCTACCGGGACTTTTGTAGTGTTCCCGAACAAAACACCGTTTCCTTTGGCCGTCAATAGCGCCGCATCCCCTTTCTATGCTGCATTGCATCAAAGAACTCACCCGATTGACAGGACCGTATGAGGATATTAGTAATCTCATCGAACAAATAGGCTTCAAATTGTCAAACACACTGCTTTTTCGTCCGAACGAGGCGCGCGCGCTTTCGGCACTGTTTCGCACGGGTGGGCTAACTCGCGCATCCTTGGCCCGTGAACTCGATCTGACCCGCTCGACAACGGGGACTCTGGTACAAAACCTTGTCGATGCTGGTTTGGCGCGGGAACGTGAGTCGACAACGGGCAACGAAGCAGAACCCAAGGTCGGGCGCCCCGGGATCGTCGTTGAAATCGCCGGCAGCGGTGTCTTCTTTCTCGGCGCCTACATCGGCGTGAACCGGATCGACGTCATCGCCATCGACCTGTCGGGAACGGTCCGCGCCAAGGCCACTCGCCCATTCTCGGGTGCGGCAAGCAGGCCCGCTCAAGCGATGGAACTCATTGTAGCACTGGTTGACGAGGTGCGTAGAACGTTGCCTCCCGGCGCACGGCCCCATGGTCTCAACGTAGCACTGCCGGGCTTCCTGGATGGGGACGGCGAAACCTTTCATGCCGCCATATTGGGCTGGCACGGGGTCAGCCTCGCGCAACCGATTTCCGAGTCCATCGACCTCGACGTCCCGGTCCTCCTCGAAAACGATGCCAATGCGGTGGCAGTGGCCGAGACCTATCGTTCGGCTCCCCCGGACGGCAAGGGCGATGACAGCCTCGTGGTTCTCATCGAAAATGGCGTTGGGGGCGGCATCGTCAGCCATGGCAAGCTGCATCGCGGTCAGTTGGGCGGCGCTGGCGAGATCGGCCACATGCCGATCGGAGAGGCCGGATTCGTTTATGACGCTGTGCGTCCTGGTCGTTGGGAAACATTCATTGGCAAGGACGCCCTCCTTGCCCGGTATGCACATATCAGCGGGGTCATCGGTTCGCTTGACGCGTTTATCGCAGTGCTGGCCTCGGGCGACCCTACCGCGCTTGCCTGCGCCCGCGACTGGGCTCGCTGGCTGGTTCGGGGACTGGCGACCCTTGCCTGCGTCCTGCAGCCGGGCCGCATCATCCTCGCCGGATCGGTCAGCGCGATCTATCCCTTCGTGGCCGAACAAACGGAGGCTTTGTTGGCCGCGTCTCTCATTGAAGGCTATCCGACGCCGCGCGTTGAAACGTCAAGCACCGGCAATGACGGGCCCGCCCTGGGTGCTGCCTATCTTCTGCATCAGGCGATGCTTGCAGGCAATACGCGCCCGCATATGCGCGATGTCGCCGTTCTTTGACAGTCAGGAGCTTTAATGACGCTCAAAGCCGCCTCCGAAACGATCGCCGTTGCCGAAATCGGGGGAACTTCGGTCAAGATCGGTTTTGCGGATCATGGTGTGCCGCTCGAAGTCACGCGCACCTTTTCGACGAGTCATCTTCGGCGAGGCGCTCCTGCGACGCAACTCGCCGGGCTCCTGCAATGTGCGTCAGTCGATGCCGGCCTGACCATCGAGCGGGTAGTGGCAACTGTCCCAGGGTTCATCGGACGCGACTGCGATACAATCATCCATGCCGCAAACATCCCCGAACTAAACGGGATTCGCCTGGCCTCCGAACTGGCTTCCACGCTTTCGGTACCCGTCCAGTTGGAGCGGGACGTGGTTCTGCAGTTGCTCGGGGAAAGCGCCTCCGGCGCAATTGCCAACGAATGCGAGGTGTTGGCTGTCTACTTCGGCACCGGTATCGGTGCAGCTTACTTGGGCGAGAACGGCATTTTTCGCGGCGGCGGGTGGGCGCTTGAAATCGGCCACATGCCGGTGCTCGAGCCGGGTGACCGCCAGGAATCCCCCAAGCGGATCGAGGCGTACGCCTCTGGTGCGACTCTGGTGGACCTCGCATCTGCACATGGCGTCGCCGTGAAGGACCTCTTCCAGGCCGCTGCCCAGTCGCCGAAATTAAACGACGCTCTTGATGACATATTGTGGCAGCAGGCGATAACCGTTGCCAGAGCGACGGTGTTGTTTTCGCCACGCATCATTCTGCTGGGGGGTGGCGTCATCGACATGGACGGCTATCCACGCGACACGCTCTCGCAGCGCGTTTTTGGCGCATTACCGCATGCCGGCTCGATTCATTCCATCGACATACGCTGGGCCACACTGGGGTGGCAGGCAGCCATTTTCGGTGCCGTTCGTCTTGGCGACATGGTGGCTTAATTCCGCCGGGCATGATCCGCGCTCCAATGCGTCTTGACTGCCGGCTGCGAAAGCAGCGCCCGAAGAAAGCCTTGCGCGATCTGCGTACCGGCGGCTTTTTCAAGCTTGTCGATCGGTGCCGAACCTGTTTAAACGCTCCCGTTGCCGGACGCGTGATCCTTTTCCGGCAATTTCCCGGGAGAACGAGGAATGCCTCTTTCCATTGCCACATGGAACATCAACTCCGTTCGCCTGCGCATGCCGCTGGTCGAACATTTCCTCAAGAAATGGCAGCCGGACATCCTCTGCCTGCAGGAAATCAAGTGCCGGAACGACCAGTTCCCCTCCGCGCCGCTGAGGAAGCTCGGCTACGAATATATCGAGATGCACGGGCAGAAGGGCTATCACGGCGTCGCCACCATCTCTCGCCTGCCGCTTCATGAGCTGTCCGACCGCCGCGACTACTGCGGCGTCGGCGATGCACGTCATCTCTCCGTCGTCTTCGCGGCCGGTGGAAAGACGATCCGCCTCCATAATTTCTATGTACCGGCCGGCGGCGACGAGCCGGACCGCACGGTCAATCCGAAGTTCGGACACAAGCTCGACTTCGTCGACGAGATGAAGCTCCTGCACGCGGAGGCCGAGGCCGGCGTCTCGTCGATCCTCGTCGGCGATCTCAACATCGCGCCGCTCGAGCACGACGTCTGGTCGCACAAGCAGCTTCTCAAGATCGTCAGCCATACACCGATCGAGACCGAAGGCCTGGTTTCGGTGATGACCGGAGGCGCCTGGGTCGACCTGATGCGCCGCCACGCGCCGCCGCCGGAAAAGCTCTACACCTGGTGGAGCTATCGGGCGAAGGACTGGACCGCCGCCGACCGCGGACGCCGCCTCGACCACATCTGGTCCTCCGCCGATCTCGCAAGCCAGCTCGTCCGCGTCGATATCCTCAAGGAAGCGCGCGGCTGGGAGCGCCCGTCCGACCATGTGCCTGTCATAGCGCATTTCGAGCTTTGACGACGCCGTCCGCTTACGCAAACCGCCCGGCAAGCGCCTCCACGCGGCGGATCATCGCCTGAATGTTTTCCCGGATGCGGGCTTCCACCATGGCGGTCACCTCGGGATATTCCTCGAGCATCCGGCGGAAGAGCGGCCGGTTGATCCGGATCACCTCGCTGTCCTCTTGCGCCGTCGCGGTGAACTTGCGTTCGACCATCGAGATGAGCGCGAGCTCGGACAGGAGCGCGCCGCGGCCGACGGTCATCACCTGCTGCTGGCGGCCCTGCGCGTTCGCATTCGAAAGCGCGAAGCTGCCGGCCGCAACCGCATAGGCGCAATCGGCCGGAGCGCCTTCCCGGAAGAGTTCGTGACCCTTGGCCACCCGGCGGCGCTCGGCGCCGAAGGCGATCAGCCTCAGCTTGTCCTCGCCGATGTCGGCGAAGAGCGACACGTTGGACAAGAGTGCGATGTCGTCATTGAGCGCCAAGCGGCAAATCTCCCCCGGTCATGTCGTCCGGCTTAGGGAACGATCTTGTAGCCGCCGTTTTCTGTCACCAATATCTCGGCATTGGAAGGGTCGCGCTCGATTTTCTGGCGCAGCCGGTAGACATGCGTCTCGAGCGTATGGGTCGTGACGCCGGAATTATAGCCCCAGACCTCCTCGAGCAGCACGTCGCGGGTGACCACTTTCTGGTCGGCGCGGTAGAGATAGCGGATGATTGCGGCTTCCTTTTCCGTCAGGCGGATCTTCTGGCCGTTCTCCATGGTAAGCAGCTTCTGGCTCGGCTTGAATGTGTAGGGGCCGACATTGAAGGTCGCGTCCTCGCTCTGCTCGTGCTGGCGAAGCTGGGCGCGAATGCGGGCAAGCAGCACGGCGAAGCGGAACGGCTTCGTCACATAATCGTTGGCGCCGGCTTCGAGGCCGAGGATCGTATCGGAGTCGGTGTCGTGGCCGGTCAGCATGATGATCGGGGCCTTGAAGCCGCCCTTGCGCAAGAGCTTCACCGCCTCGCGCCCGTCCATGTCCGGCAGACCTACATCCATGATCAGGAGGTCGACCTGCCGGCCACGCGCCATCTGAATGCCCTTCCCGGCGGTCGATTCCTGCAGTAGGTCGAACTCTTCGTAAAGGGAGAGCTGTTCTATCAACGTCTCACGCAGATCATCGTCGTCGTCGACAAGGAGGATGGTGCGAGTCGCCATGGGACAGTTCCTGTTTGCTTCCTGATTCAAAACTAACTCAAATGCCGATCTTGGCAAGCGCGGCGGTCGCTGCCGCATGTTTCCTTAAATCCTAACCTATTTAGGATAGAGACAGGCCGCAACTGAAAGTGGCCGCAGCGACGTCTGCGCGTCTGATGAGACGCGCGGCGCTGCAGGCATCGTCATATATGAAAACCGGCTTAAGGTCGCGGCGAGATCACGGCAAAGCAAGAATTTGTGAGACTGATGCGCAAGAAGGCGTCAACAACAGGATCGAGAAAAAGGACCATCCTCGTCAGAACCGCTCCGCGCGACCGGAAGCGCGCCCTCGTGCTTTTCGACGGACGGGTCGAGCAGGCTGCGATCGGGCGAAGCGGCGTCACTGCCATCAAGCGAGAAGGCGACGGGGCGACGCCCCGCGCGGCGATGCGGCTCATCGGCGGCTTTGTCAGGCTCGATCGTGTCCCGTTGCCCCCGACGCGCCTGCCGATGCGGGCCGTCCGCGGCGACATGCTCTGGTGCGATGCCCCGCAGCACCCGTGCTACAATCGCCCCGTCAGGGCGCCGTTTCGTGCCGGACATGAACGCATGATGCGCGACGACGGGCTCTACGACATCTGCCTCGTCATGGATTGGAACATTTCCTCCCGCAGGCGCAATGCCGGCTCGGCGATCTTCTTCCACCTCATCCGTCCGGGTTACGAGCCGACCGAGGGCTGCGTGGCCGTCAGCCTTTCGGCAATGCGGCGACTGATCCGGCAAATGCACCACGGGACGGTCGTGAAGGTCGTGTAGCTTCGGCCCCGCGACAAAGCCGAACGGGCACTGCGAATCAGCCCGACCGTTCCTCCTCAAGCATACGCGGCGTCACGAAGCGTACCAGGCGGCCGGTGCCGGGCGCTATGTCCGACCAGCGCTCGATGTCGAAATCCATGACCGCGAGCCCGGCTGTCGGAAACTTCTCCCTCAGCCGCTCCAGCGCAGCTTCATCGCCGCGCCCGGCAAGCAGGAGCGCGAGCTCGGCCATTCCCGGATTGTGGCCGACGAGGAGCAGTTTCTCCACCGTCGGCTCGATCCTGCGGATGGCGTCGAGAATGGCCGTTGCGGCGACCTCGTAGATGCCGACCGCATCGCGCTCGGGGATCTTGTGCGGCAATGCCTCGGCGACGAGCTCCCAGGTCTCCTTTGCGCGCCGCGCGGTCGAAACGAGCGCCAGGTCCGGAGCAAGCCCCTGCCGGGCAATGAAGGCGCCGACGACGGGCGCCGCTTTCCGTCCGCGCTCCGAAAGCGGCCGGCGATGGTCGGCAACGCCGTCCGGCCAGGCGGACTTCGCATGGCGGAGCAGCATGAGTCGGCGTGTCGAGGGCCGGGCGTCATCGGGCATGAGAACTCCTCAGGGCAGCGAATTGGGGGCGGCAGCGCATTGTCGCATCATCACAAGTATAAAAAAAGCCGCCCCGAAGGGCGGCTCAAACGCCGGAAAAGCTCAGAACCGGCTATTTCCACTCCCGAATGTCGACAAAATGACCGGCGACCGCCGCCGCCGCCGCCATTGCCGGAGAAAGCAGATGCGTGCGCCCCTTGAAGCCCTGACGGCCTTCGAAGTTGCGGTTCGATGTGGAGGCACAACGTTCGCCAGGCTTCAGCCGGTCGTCGTTCATCGCCAGGCACATGGAGCAGCCGGGCTCGCGCCAGTCGAAGCCCGCTTCCTTGAAGATCTTGTCCAGGCCTTCCGCTTCCGCCTGTTCCTTGACGAGGCCGGAGCCCGGAACGATCATCGCCGAAACGGACGGGGCGACCTTGCGGCCTTCGACCACCTCGGCGACGGCGCGCAGGTCCTCGATGCGGCCATTGGTGCAGGAGCCGATGAACACCCGGTCGATGGCGATATCGGTGATCTTCGTGCCGGGCTTCAGGCCCATATAGTCGAGCGCACGCCACTTGGAGGTCCGCTTCGTCTCGTCCTGGATGTCGTCAGGGTTGGGAACCACGCCCTGTACGGAGACGACGTCTTCCGGCGAGGAGCCCCAGGAAACGATCGGCGGCAGATTGGCGGCATCGAGCACGACGACGCGGTCGTAATGGGCGCCTTCGTCCGTGTGCAGCGTCTTCCAGTATTCGACCGCCCTGTCCCAGGCCTCGCCTTTGGGAGCGCGCGGCTTGTCCTTGATGTACTCGAAAGTGGTTTCGTCCGGTGCGATCAGCCCGGCGCGCGCGCCGCCTTCGATCGTCATGTTGCAGACGGTCATGCGGCCTTCCATAGACAGCGACCGGATCGCTTCACCGGCGAATTCGATGACGTGGCCGGTGCCGCCCGCGGTGCCGATCTCGCCGATGATCGCAAGGATGATGTCCTTTGCGGTGACGCCCGGCGGCAATTGGCCGTCGACGCGCACCAGCATGTTCTTCGCCTTTTTCTGGATCAGCGTCTGCGTCGCCAGGACATGCTCGACCTCGGACGTGCCGATGCCGTGCGCCAGCGCACCGAAAGCGCCGTGCGTCGAAGTGTGGCTGTCGCCGCAGACGATCGTCATGCCCGGCAGCGTGAAGCCCTGCTCCGGACCGACGATGTGGACGATCCCCTGGCGCTTGTCATTTTCCGAATAATATTCGACGCCGAAATCCGCGGCGTTCCTGGCGAGCGCCTCGACCTGGATGCGGCTTTCCTCGTTCTTGATGCCGAGATGGCGGTCCGGCGAAGTCGGGACGTTGTGATCGACGACGGCGAGCGTCTTTTCCGGGGCGCGAACCTTGCGCCCAGCCATGCGCAGTCCCTCGAAGGCCTGCGGGCTCGTCACCTCGTGAACGAGGTGACGGTCGATGTAGAGAAGACAGGTTCCGTCGTCCTGGCTGTCCACCAGGTGATCGTCCCAGATCTTGTCGTAGAGAGTACGCGGTGCGCTCATGGCTTATGTATCCATCGTATTTTCAAGAATGTGGAATGGGGCCGGCGCCAATGCGGCCGGTAACAGCTGATCGTGCGATCAGGATAGGCGGCTGGTGAGCGCCCCTGAAACGCGCGCAAAAAAGCGTGCCGGCAGGCGCTTGTGATCCTGCAGCACGACGATCTTCTGCTCGCGACATCCGAATTTGGATTCCATGACCGTGCTCATATCAATTTTTTGACAGTTCGGCAATCCGGCGGCACGAGGAGTGCCGCCCGATGACGGGCGTGCTCGCGTTGAATGGCCGGAACGGATATGATAAGCAAAGCTTATTATTTCCAACGCGATCGATCAAATGCCCAGGAAACTCGAATCCGATACGATCGGGATGCTTCTCACCGATGTCTCCCGCCTGTTGCGCGGTGCCTTCGATCGCAAGGTCAATGCGATGGACCTCGGGATCACGCCCGGCGAGGCGCGCACATTGGTCCAGGTGGCCGTCACCGAGGGCATCAAGCAGGCGGAGATCGCGACCCGCATGGGGATCGAGCCCATGACCCTCTCCGCCTATCTCGACCGCCTGGAAGCGATGGGCCTCGTGGCGCGCGTGCCGGATCCGGCGGACCGGCGCGCCAAGAACGTCATCGTGACCGACAAGGCCGACCCGCTCATCACCGAGCTGATGTCGGGCCTGCGTGAAATGATGAATGCTTACACCGAGGACCTGGGCGACGACGGACGGGAGGTCCTGCGCGCAAACCTGAGAATCCTCCGGGACAGTCTCCGCCGCCTCGACCCGTGCCTCGCCGGCAGGGAGAAGGGGGCGGCCGAATGACGCTCCGGATGAGCGAGCGGCGCACGAGCATCATCGGCGCCTTCCTGGTGGCGCTCGGCCCCATCTCGATGGCGCTCTACACGCCGGCGATGCCGGAGCTCGTGCGTGCCTTCGCCTCCAGCGAAGCAGCGATCAAGATGACGCTGTCGCTCTATTTCGGCGGCTTCGCCTTTGCCCAGCTCGTCTCGGGAACGCTTTCCGACGTCATCGGCCGGCGGCGGACAACGCTGATCTTCATGGCGATCTATCTCGCGGGCAGCCTGATGGCGGCCTTCGCGCCCTCCATCCCGGTGCTGCTCGCGGGCCGCCTCGTGCAGGGAATCGGCGCCTCCGTCGGAATGACCGTGGCGCGCGCCATCGTTCGCGACCAGTTCACCGGCACGACGGCGGCGCGCATCATGAACATGATCGGCATGATGCTGGCGCTCGGGCCGGCGGTGTCGCCCACCCTCGGCGGTATCGCGCTCGGCCTCTTCGGCTGGCAGTCGATCTTCCTGCTGATGGTCGGCTTCGCGCTGATGGCGTGCTTCATCGTGCAGCTCTTCATGGCGGAAACGACGACGCCGGACCGCAGCAAGGGGCATTTCAGGCCCATTCTCGCAGCCTATGGCGAGCTTATGAGGGACGGCCGCTTCGTGTCCTCGACATTGGTGATCGCCGGCGCGGTCGGCGCGCTCTACGCATGGGCGACCATGCTGCCCTTCGTGCTGATCAGCCAGGTCGGGCTCACCCCGACCGAGTTCGGCATCGGCATGCTCATGCAATCGGGCCTGTTCTTTTCGGGCACGGTCACGATGCGCCTCATGATGCGTCGCTTCACGCCGCAGGCGCTCGTGCCGGCCGGTCTCTTCTTCATCGGCGCGGCGAGCCTCGCCCTCGCCTTCACCATGCATGCGCTGGAACCGACCTTCCTCTCGGTGATGACGCCGATCGGGATCTATGCCTTCGGCATCGCCTTCGTCATGCCCTACATGATGACGGCGGCGATGGCCCCCTTCCCGCATATCGCCGGCACGGCTTCGGCGATGATGGGCTTCATCCAGATGAGCGCCGGGCTTCTCGGCGGCGCGCTTGCCGCTCTCGTCGGCGTACCGGCCATGGCGCTCGGAACGATCATTCCGAGCTTCGGCCTTCTCTCGCTTGCAAGCTATTTCTGGTACCGCAGGACGGTTCGCCTGAGACCGCTGGTCGCGCCGGCGGCTGCGGAGACGCCGCTGAGCGAAGCGGCGGAGTGAGCAAGATAAAAAAACCGCGGCGGAGTGATCCACCGCGGCTCCCGACTTGTAACGCCCTCGGAGCTTACCGGTTGCGCGCTGCCAGCGTGCGCAGGCGCAGCGCGTTGAGCTTGATGAAGCCGGCGGCATCCTTCTGGTCGTAGGCGCCCTGATCGTCCTCGAAGGTGACGAGCTTGTCGGAATAGAGCGACTTGCCGCTTTCGCGGCCGATGACCATGACATTGCCCTTGTAGAGCTTCAGCGTCACTTCGCCTTCCACATGCTCCTGGCTCCTGTCGATCGCCGCCTGCAGCATTTCGCGCTCCGGAGAGAACCAGAAGCCGTAATAGATGAGCTCGGCATAGCGCGGCATCAGCTCGTCCTTCAGATGCGCCGCGCCGCGGTCGAGCGTGATGCTCTCGATCGCACGATGGGCCGCAAGCAGGATCGTGCCGCCGGGGGTTTCGTAGACGCCGCGCGACTTCATGCCGACGAAACGGTTCTCGACAAGGTCGAGGCGGCCGATGCCGTTGTCGCGGCCGTATTCGTTGAGCTTCGCAAGAAGCGTTGCCGGCGACATGCGTACGCCGTCGATCGACACGGCATCGCCACGTTCGAAGCCGACCTTGATGACGGTTGCCTTGTCGGGTGCCGCTTCCGGCGAAATGGTGCGCATGTGCACGTATTCGGGAGCTTCCCGGGCCGGGTCCTCCAGCACTTTTCCTTCCGAGGAGGAGTGCAGGAGGTTGGCGTCGACGGAGAAAGGCGCCTCGCCCTTCTTGTCCTTGGCGACCGGAATCTGGTGCTTCTCGGCGAATTCGAGCAGATCGGTGCGGCTCTTGAACGACCAGTCGCGCCAGGGGGCGATGATCTTGATGTCCGGATTGAGCGCGTAAGCCGAAAGTTCGAAGCGGACCTGGTCGTTGCCCTTGCCGGTCGCGCCATGGGCGATCGCGTCGGCGCCGGTCTTCCTGGCGATATCGATGAGGTGTTTGGAGATCAGCGGACGGGCGATGGAGGTGCCGAGCAGGTAGACGCCTTCATAGACGGCATTGGCGCGGAACATCGGGAACACGAAGTCCCTCACGAATTCCTCGCGGACGTCCTCGATATAGATCTCCTTGATGCCGAGCATCTCCGCCTTCTTGCGCGCCGGCTCCAGTTCTTCGCCCTGGCCGAGGTCCGCGGTGAAGGTCACCACTTCGGCACCCAGTTCCGTCTGCAGCCATTTGAGGATGATCGAGGTGTCGAGACCGCCGGAATAGGCGAGAACGACCTTCTTCACGTCTTTATGCGATGCCATGGTTTTTGTCCGTCTGCTCGTTTGTCAGGCTCTCGGGTGCGGCGCTGCCGCATCGAAAATCTGCGGCACTTTAGCCAGAACTTGCGGGGATACAAGCGGAACTGCAAGTTTCCTCTGATCGTAGCCGATCTGTAGGCCAGCTCCCGCGAATCCGCTGGCAAAAGCGCCGGGCCGGCGGTATCAGAAAGAACCGCCTCTCGAGGAATGCGCCATGGACTTCGTTCCCAGCCTGCCGACGCTCATCGCATTCGCCGCTGCAAGCCTCCTGCTCGCCGCGACGCCGGGTCCCGACATGACGCTTTCGATCAGCCGGGCGTTGGCGCAGGGAAAGAAGGCCGCCCTTTTCGTCGTGGTCGGCACCGGGCTCGGCATCGTCGTCCATACGCTGCTCGTCGCCTTCGGCATCTCGGCGCTGATCACCGCATCCCCGACCGCCTTCCTGGTGCTGAAGACCGGGGGCGCCGCCTATCTCCTATGGCTCGCGATCCAGGCGATCCGCTACGGGTCCAGCCTGTCGGTGACGAAGGTGACGGAGGCGAAGGGTACAATCCTTTCGAACATCGCGACCGGCTTCTCGGTCAACATTCTGAACCCGAAGGTGGTGATCTTCTTCATGACCTTCCTGCCGCAGTTCGTCACTGCGAACGATCCCGCCGTGACGGGCAAGCTGCTCTTCCTCGGTTTCTTCTTCATCGCGATAGGCATGCCGGTGAACGCATTGGTCGTTCTTGCTGCCGACTGGCTCGCAGCCTGGCTGCAGCGCAACAGGCGCGTGATGCGGGCGATCGACTACGGTTTCGCCGGCGTCTTTTCCATATTCGCGGTCAAGATCTTCTTCACGCAGACGCGCTGAGTTTCGTCGCTCCCGGAGCGTGGCCCCTCATCCGGCTGCCGCCTTGTTCCGGCCTTGCCGCATACGCTCTTCTCCCCGCGAACGGGGAGAAGATGCCGGCAGGCAGATGAGGGGCAAAGTCCGGGAAGGAACGCTACCCGATCAGCAGCGCATCGTCGTCCAGCGTCTGCCCGCGGATGCGGCGGAACATGGCGATGAGGTCCTCGACCTGAAGCGTCTTGCGGCTATCGCCCGCGACGTCGAGCACGATCTCGCCGCCATGGAGCATGATGGTGCGGTGGCCGAAATCGAGCGCCTGGCGCATCGAATGCGTCACCATCAGCGTCGTCAGCTTGCGCTCCGAGACGATCTTCTGGGTGAGGTTCATGATGAACTCGGCCATGCCCGGGTCGAGTGCCGCCGTGTGCTCGTCGAGCAGCAGCACCTCGGAGCCGGCAAGCGTCGCCATCACCAGCGAGACCGCCTGGCGCTGGCCGCCCGAAAGCAGGTCCATGCGGTCGCGCATGCGGTTTTCGAGACCCAGATTGAGTTCGGCGATGCGCTCGCGGAAATGCTCGCGCCGCTTCGAGCCGAGCGCCGGCGTCAGGCCGCGGCTTTCGCCGCGCCTTGCGGCCAGCGCCAGGTTTTCCTCGATCGAGAGAGCGCCGCAACTGCCGGCAAGCGGATCCTGGAAGACGCGCGCCACCAGCCCGGCGCGGGCCGCCGTGCCCTTGCGCGTCACGTCGGTCGTGCCGATCGTGACGCGGCCGCCGCTCGGCAGCACGTCGCCGGCAAGAACCCCGAGAAGCGTCGACTTGCCGGCGCCGTTCGAGCCGATGACCGTGACGAAGGAGCCTTCCTCGATGGTCAGGCTGACGCCGTTCAACGCCTGCTTCTGGAGCGGCGTGCCCTTGCCGAAGACGACCTGGATGTTTTCGACGTTGATCATGCGGCACCTCCGCGGCGCAGACGGGGCAGGATGAGCGCTATAGTCACCAGCAGCGCGGTCACGAAATTGAGATCGGAAGCCTGCAGGCCGAGCGTATCGGTCGAAAGCGCCACCTGGATGGCGATGCGGTAGAGGATCGACCCGAGCACGCAGCCGATGAGCGCGATCAGAATGCCGCGGGCGCCGAGCAGCGTCTCGCCGATGATCACGGCGGCAAGCCCGACGACGATCGTCCCGACACCCGAGGTCACGTCGGCAAAACCGTTGGTCTGGGCAAAGAGCGCACCGCCGAGGGCGACGAGCGCGTTGGAGATCGCCATGCCGAGATAGATCTGCCTGCTGGTGTCGACCCCTTGTGCCCGCGCCATGCGGGCATTGGCGCCGGTCGCCCGCATCGCGAGGCCCGCATCGCTTTCAAGAAAGCGCCAGACGAGAACGACGGCAAAGGCGACGAGGGTGCCGACGAAAAGCGGGCGCACATAGAAGTCCCGCAGACCGAGACCGTAGAAGGGCGAAAGCATCGTGTCGGCATTGATCAATGCGACGTTCGGCTTGCCCATGACGCGGAGATTGACCGAGAAAAGCGCAATCATCGTCAGGATCGAGGCGAGCAGGTTCAGGATCTTGAACCGCACGTTCAAAAGGGCCGTCACCATGCCTGCGGCGGCACCGGCGACCATCGCCACCGCTGCGGCAAGCCAGGGATTGACGCCGGCAATGATCAGGACCGCGGTGACTGCGGCGCCAAGCGGAAAGGAGCCGTCAACGGTCAGATCCGGAAAGTCGAGCACCCGGAAGGCGAGAAAGACGCCGACGGCGACGAAGGCATAGACAAGCCCCAGTTCCACGGCTCCCCAGAAAGCGATTTGACTCAACGCCGGTAGTCCTCTTCTCGGATGTTCCGCAGGCTGAGGTGCATGCGGAACACGTATTCTGAAGTTGAAGCAGGATGCACACCATTTCCGCATCCCGCTCGATAAGCGAACCGCCCCCGTATGAAACGGGGGCGGCAAAAAGACAATGATCGTCCGGATAGGGCGGATCGCTACTCGATCGCGCGGGTCGCCCGGCCGACGACGCTCTCCGGCAGCGTGACGCCCATCCGGGTGGCGGCGCCCTTGTTGATCACGAGATCGGTTCCGGCGGCGACCTTGACGGCGATATCCCCGGGGTTTTCGCCCTTGAGGACGCGAACGACGACCTCGCCCGTCTGCTTGCCGACGTCATAGTAATTGAAGCCGAGCGCCGCAACCGCGCCGCGGGAGACGGAATCGGTATCGGCCGTGAAGAGCGGCAGCTTGCTTTCCTCGGCGACGGCGACAGCGCCTTCGAGGGCGGAGATGATGGTGTTGTCCGTCGGGATATAGATCGCGTCGGCGCGGCCGACGAGCGCACGAGCCGCACCCTGGACCTCGGCCGATTTCGTCGCGGCGGATTCGATCACGCTCAGGCCGGCCTTTTCAGCCTCTTCCTTGAGGACCGCCAGCAGCGAGACGGAGTTCGCTTCGCCCGAATTGTAGAGATAGCCTATGGTCTTGACGTTCGGCAGGATCTCCTTGATCAGCGCCACGTGCTCGGCAACCGGGGAAAGGTCGGAAAGACCGGTGACGTTGCCGCCGGGCTTCTCCATGTCCTTGACGAGCTGCGCGCCCAGCGGATCGGAAACGGCGGTGAAGACAACGGGAATATCGCGGGTAGAGGAAACCACGGCCTGGGCCGACGGGGTGGAGATCGGCACGATCACGCTCGGGGCTTCGCCCGCGAACTGACGGGCGATCTGAGCTGCGGTCGCCGGGTTGCCCTGCGCCGACTCGTAGATGAACTTGAGGTTCTCGCCTTCCTTGTAGCCGGCGGCGGCCAGCGCATCCTTGACGCCGTCGCGCGCGGCATCGAGCGCGGGATGTTCGACGATTGCCGTGACGGCAACCGTGACCTCGTCGGCGCGTGCCGGCAGAGAAAGCGCGACCGTGGCGGCAAGCGCGATGAGAAGCGAACGCATGGGTGTCCTCCGGTTTTTGGTCAGCGATTTTCGGGAAGACCGGCTAACGTCCCTCCCGCATCCCGCTTCAGAATAATTCCGCCGCTTTCTTAGGAAAGCGAGGGGCCGAAATCAATCGGCGCAAACAGCTTCATCCATCAAACTTCTTCATCGATCGCGGTGATCGTGCGCCCCCCAGGAACGGCTGGAAGGGCGATGAGCCGCCTCAGTCCTCGCCGTGATTGGCGATCATCATCGCCTCGAAGGCGAGGCGGTCGACCTTGCGCATGCGTTCCGATTCCGACTTGAGCTGGCCGCAGGCGGCAAGAATGTCGCGGCCGCGCGGGGTGCGGATCGGCGAGGCGTAGCCGGCCTGGTTGATGAAGTCGGCGAACTTCTCGATCTGTTCCCAGTCCGAGCACTGATAATTGGTGCCCGGCCAGGGATTGAAGGGGATCAGGTTGATCTTGGCCGGAATGCCCTTCAGAAGCTTCACCAGCTCCTTGGCGTCTTCCAGGCTGTCGTTGACGTCCTTCAGCATCACATATTCGAAGGTGATGCGGCGGGCATTCGACAAGCCCGGATAGGCGCGGCAGGCCTCCATCAGCTGCTTCAGCGGATATT
Source organism: Ensifer sp. D2-11 (assembly GCF_054161295.1). Lineage (NCBI taxonomy): Bacteria > Pseudomonadati > Pseudomonadota > Alphaproteobacteria > Hyphomicrobiales > Rhizobiaceae > Ensifer > Ensifer sp. D2-11. The sequence continues at coordinate 3,420,601 of NZ_CP096433.1, read as the reverse complement.
TCTTGTTGATCGGCACCAGCATGTCGCGCAGATCGTCACGCACTGCATGAAGCGAAATCGCGAGCATCACCCCGATTTCCTCACCGGTGCGGTAGATCTCCGGCACGATGCCGGAGGTGGAAAGGGTGATGCGCCGCTTCGACAGCGACAGCCCGTCTCCGTCGGACGCGATCAGCAGCGCCGTCTTGACGTTCTCGAAATTGTAGAGCGGCTCGCCCATCCCCATCATCACGATATTGGTGATCTTGCGGCCTTCCGCCGGCACGATCGCACCCTGCGGCGTGTCGCGCTCGGGGAAATCGCCGAGCCGGTCGCGGGCGAGCAGAAGCTGCGAAAGAATTTCTTCCGCCGTCAGATTGCGCACCAGCTTCTGCGTGCCGGTGTGGCAGAAGGAACAGGTGAGCGTGCAGCCGACCTGGCTCGAAATGCAAAGCGTGCCACGGCCCTCCTCGGGAATGTAGACCGTCTCGATCTCTACCGGACGGCCGGCGCCGCGTGGGGGGAAGCGCAGCAGCCACTTGCGCGTGCCGTCGCCCGAAACCTGCTCTTCGACGATCTCCGGCCGTGCGATGGTGAAATGCTCCTTGAGCATCTCGCGCATGTCCTTGGAGACGTTGGACATCTCGTCGAAATCCGAGACGCCGCGAACGTAAAGCCAGTGCCAGAGCTGGCTGACGCGCATCTTCACCTGCCGCTCCGGCACGCCCTTTTCGGCGAGCAGCTTCGCGATGTCGTCGCGCAACAGGCCGATCAGCGACGGCTTTTCCGGCTGTGGCGCGAGCCGCACCTGCGGCGCCTTGACGATGTCCGCCCTGTTTAGAATCTCGGTGGCTGCCATGCTCATCTTGTCCTGTCGTAAAGCGACGGCTCGTCCGGAGACGTTTTCCGGGTCCTGTTCCGATGCTCGAATTGAAATCTGGCGAGCCTCGGTCACGCGCTCGACGGGGGCGCAGGGGCTCAGAATTTGCGGCCGCTTTAGCATTCTTTTTGCGGCGAGTCACCATGGGACATTTTTCTGCCCCGATCCGCCTGGCCCCCAACGCAAAAGGCCGACCTCACGGCCGGCCCTTGCGATCGGTGAAGCGCGCTTAGTTTACTTGCAGGCCTCGATCTGCTTCAGGGCGGCCGAAATGCCGGAGAGCGAATAGGAGTAGGAGGTTTCCGTGCCGCGCCGCGATTTCGCGTTGACCGACATGGCCTTGCCCGACTTCATCGCAGCGACCAGTGCAGGCTCTTCGGCGGCATTTTCCACCCAGGCGGAATTGCCCTTGGTGAACATGACGAAGGTGCGGCCGTCGATCACCACGTTGACCTTGGAATTGTCCTGCAGCGGATACCCCATCATCGCCTGTGGCTCATAGCTGATGTTCTGTCCCGGACGCTGCGAAACGAGGAAGAAGATATCGCCGTGATCGACACTTGCCGGGGTTCTTTCCTTCGGCACGGAAAGCACATAGCAGACCTTGCCGTTACCGGCCTGGTAGGAATATGCACCCCAGGCGTTGAACTGCTGGATTCGCGTCGGAGATTGAGCGGAAGCCACGCCGGATGCAGCCATTACGAGTGCGAGTGCAGTTGCGATCTTTCTTACAAACATGAGTTCCTGCCGCTTGTCTTGCTTACGGTCGCCCGATACCGCGTGGGATGGGCAACGCATAGTCACGATTTAAGTTTATTTTGACTTAATCCGGGTTACCAAACCGTCAACGATTCGGGATAACGCCCCTTTTTGCGCCCGAACGCGCCTCGAGGTCCATTCGCACACGGATTGCCGATCCGGTCGACGTCGATACTGGAGAGCCGCCCCTTGCCTCCCTCTATGTCACAAAGAATCGGGCAAGAGTTTGACTTTCCGGGCGGGATTGCGGCAAGGCTCCTCTAAGGCGTGTTGAGATTCATAGGTGAAGGTCAAGCCGCTTATCGTCTCCCCCCTTGTGGGGGAGATGGCCGGCAGGCCAGAGGGGTTGAATCTCAACAGGCCTTAGATCACGATATTTTTAGGTCGGGTCGACCTAAAACATGAACGTGATCGATTCCAAGAAGTTGAGACCCGGGATGCGGGCGGAAAACCGCACACACTTTTCCTCATCCCGCTCTAGTGCCGGGGTATGATCAGACGCACAGATGTCGCAATAGCGGGGACAACTCACTTTTCGACGCTGTCTCGCAGCACTTCGTCGGCCTTTTGGTAATGCCGTTCCTTGATCTGGCCGCTGATCGCGGCAAAGGCGGCCGTCAAAACGGCGATGTCGTCGGAGAAGCCGATCATGGCCAGCATGTCCGGCACGAAATCGAGCGGCAGGACGAAATAGCCAAGCGCCGCGAGCAGAATGCCGCGCGTGCGCGTCGGCGTCGCCGGATCCACTGCGCAATAATAGGCGGCGACGAGGTCGCGGCTGAAGGGAATCTGCCGGGCCGCGCGGCGGAAGGTCGGCCAGAACCGGCGGCGCACCTTGTGCTCCTTGCGCTCCTGTTCGGATTCCTCGCCGGGGAGGAGGATTTCACCGATCTTGATATCGTCCATCGCGTCGATTCCGGTCGTTCAGGGTACTGCGCGGCACTGTAGTGCCGCAGCCTGATATGGGAATGGCGGCCGCCATTTCAAATGGTCGGGCATCCGGCCCTCATTTCATATGGTCGGGCATCCGGCCCTCATTTCATATGGTCGGGCATGCGGCCCTCCGCCGCCTGGTCCATCTTTGCCGCCAACTTGAAATCGAGTTCGGTCAGTCCTTCCGCGTCGTGAGTCGAGAGCGTCACGTCCACCTTGTTGTAGACGTTGAACCATTCCGGATGATGATTGAGCTTTTCGGCGGCGAAAGCGCATTGCGTCATGAAGGTGAAGGCCTCGGCGAAAGTCTTGAACCGGAAGGTCTTCCATATCGAGCCGCCATCCTCCGCAAGGACCCAGCCCTCCATCTTGTGCAAGTGCTCGGCGATGGCCGCCGCGTCCAATTTTTCCGGCCGCATGCTGTTCCTCCTTGCTGCATCCTGTGCTTAACAACGAACTTGCCCGCGACAATGTTCACGCGCAATCCTTGCCGCACGACGAGGACGTTCCCGATCCCTGTCTAGGAGACGGCGGAGGCCTTCGGGCGCTTTACCAGACGCTCGAAGCAGGATGCTCCTCGTTGCTCGCGAGGTTCGAGCGCTCTTCGTGAAGCGGGAAGACCTCTTCCGTGAGATACGGGCCGCCGCCGACCGAGTCGCGTGACGACAGGAGCACGAAACGGGAGACGGTGAAGGGAGCGGTGACGAAATTGCCGCGCCCGGAGAGATATTCGACGACATCCTCGACGCGCGAGGAGCGCAGGCGCGCCAGCGTCACATGCGGGGTGAACTTGCGCGGATCCGAGGGCAGCCCTATGCGCTGGCAAATGCGCTCGATTTCGGCCTGCAGGGCGAACATTTCGGGAGCGATGCTGACGCCGGCCCAGACGGAATGCGGTTTCTTGGAGCCGAAGGCGCCGGTGCCCGACAGCTGCAGCTGAAACTCGGGCCGTTCGATGCGGTCAAGTCTGTCGATGATCTCGTCGGCGGTTCGCCAGTCGACGTCGCCGATGAAGCGGAGCGTGATGTGATAATTCTCCACATCGATCCAGCGAGCTCCGGGAAGACCTCCGCGCAGCAAGGAAAGACTCATTGCTGCATTGCGCGGAATTTCGAGGGCGGTGAACAGTCTCGGCATGGCGAGCTCCCCGAATCTCTTGCAGATGCTTGAAGCGAATCACGCATCGCATCTGCACGCAACCATTATTTGTTCCGTCGGAACGTTAACCTTCCCTTAACTGTGGATGCGCTGTCATTCTCCTTTCGCAAGTGAGCGGACGAAAAGCTCCGCCGTAGGCAGGAAGCGGTCTACCATGACGCCGACACCCCCGCCGTTCGGATGCATCCCGTCGTCGAGCTTCAGGCCGACCTCGGTGACGACGCCGTCGAGGAAGAAAGGGTAGAAGACGAGATTGTGTTCCTTTGCGAGGTCGGGATAGATCGGATTGAAGCGCGCCGCATAATCCGGCCCCATGTTCGGCGGCGCCATCATTCCCGCGAGCAGGACGGCGACGCCGCGCTCCTTGAGCCGTGCGACCATCGCCTCCAGATTCTTGCGCGTCTCCTCCGGAGGGATGCCGCGCAACGCGTCGTTGGCGCCGAGTTCGAGGATGACGCCGTCGGTGCCCTCGGGGATCGACCAGTCGATGCGGGCGAGACCGCTGGAGGTCGTGTCGCCGGAAACGCCGGCATTGGCGATCGTGACGTCGATCCCCTTTTCCTTCAGGGCCTTTTCGAGGCGGGCGGGGAAGGCATCTTCCGGGGGGAGTTGGTAGCCGGCCATCAGGCTGTCGCCGAAGCCGACGAGGCTGACGGGCTCGGCGCGAGCCGCCGCCGATAACACGATTGTCATTGTCAGGCCGAATAAAATGGGCAGAAAGTCTTTTAATGCCATAGGTTCGTTCCTAAATCGGCGGACAATTGTTTGATGATCCGTATTCAATTTTCATATAGGGCTCTTTCGCGTGGCAAAAACCATCATCGAGTTGAAAAATGCGGATCTGACGCTGGGCGAAGCCGCTGCGTCCGTGCATGTGCTGAAGGGCGTAAGCCTCGCGATCGATGCCGGCGAATCGGTGGGCATCGTCGGCCCCTCGGGCTCGGGCAAATCGACTCTGCTCATGGTCATGGCCGGGCTGGAGCGGCTCGACGGCGGTGAAATCATCATTGACGGCACGGCGCTCCACCGCCTCGGCGAGGACGCGGTCGCCGATTTCCGCGGCCGCAATGTCGGCATCGTTTTCCAGTCCTTTCATCTCATCCCCAACATGACCGCGCTCGAGAACGTCGCGGTGCCGCTCGAGCTCGCGAATGTCCGCAATGCATTCGACATAGCGCGCAAGGAACTGATCGCCGTGGGGCTCGGCGAACGCCTGACGCACTACCCCGGGCAGCTTTCCGGCGGCGAACAGCAGCGCGTGGCGATCGCCCGGGCGCTCGCGCCCTCTCCGAAGCTCCTGATCGCCGACGAGCCGACGGGTAACCTCGACGCCGAGACCGGCCGACAGATCGCCGACCTTCTCTTTGCCGAACAGCGCGAGCGTGGCATGACGCTCGTTCTCGTCACGCATGATGCGGCGCTCGCCGGACGCTGCGAAAGACAGATACGCGTCCGCTCGGGAGAAATCGTCTCCGACGCGGAACGGCTCTCCGCCTCGGCTCGGCAGGGAGCCGTGTCCGCATGAGCGGGACGGTTGCCGCCCGGCGGCTGCGCCCGATGATTTCCCTGCGCCCTCTGCTCGCGCTTCGCCCGCTGTTCGCGCTTCGTCTGGCGCTCAGGGAAATGCGCGGGGGCCTGAGGGGCTTCTATATTTTCCTCGCCTGCATCGCCCTCGGCACGGCCGCGATCGCCGGGGTCAACTCGCTGTCCCAGTCGATCAGCGAAACGATCGCCTCGCAAGGGCAGGAACTGCTCGCCGGCGACATCCGGTTCGAGCTCAACAATCGGGTGGCGACCGCGGACGAGCGGGCCTTCCTCCAGGGTCTCGGCCAGGTTTCGGTATCCGCGGGTCTGCGTTCCATGGCGCGGCTTCCGGACGGCTCCAACCAGGCGCTGGTGGAGCTCAAGGCCGTGGACGGCGCCTACCCGCTTTACGGCAAGCTCGAAAGCGAGCCGGTAAAGCCGCTCCCTGAGTTGCTGGCCAAGGACGGCGAGGTGTTCGGCGCAGTCGCCGCACCTTTACTCCTCGAGCGCCTAGGCATCTCGCCCGGCGCGGAAATTCTCATCGGCAATGCGCGTATCCGGATCGGCGCGACACTCGCCAGCGAACCCGACGCTCTTTCCGACGGCTTCGGTTTTGCGCCGCGGCTGATGATTTCCTCCGATGCGCTTGCCGCATCCGGGCTCGTGCAGACCGGCAGCCTTGTCGAACACACCTACAAGGTCCGCCTGCCGGATCCCGCAGACGTGCCGCTCATTCGCGTGCAGGCCGAGACCCGCTTTCCCTCCGCCGGCTGGTCGATACGGACGAGCGGCAATGCCGCACCGTCCCTCAATGCAAACATCACGCGTTTCTCCCAATTCCTGACGCTCGTCGGGCTCACGGCGCTGATCGTCGGCGGCGTCGGAGTTGCCAACGCCGTGCGCTCCTATCTCGACGGCAAGCGCAGCGTCATCGCGACTTTCAAATGTCTCGGCGCTCCGGCGTCGCTGGTCGCGATGATCTACCTTGCGCAGATCCTGATGATCGCCCTCATCGGCATCGCGATCGGCCTCGTGCTCGGCGCCCTCATCCCCTTCGTGGCAGCGCAGTTCCTTGCCGGCCTGCTGCCCGTCTCCACCGCGTTCGTGCTCTATCCCTCCGCCCTGGGCCTTGCGGCGCTTTTCGGCCTCTTGACGGCGCTGACCTTCGCCATCCTGCCGCTCGGGCGGGCGCGCCGGGTGCCGGCGACTGCGCTTTTCCGGCAACAGGGTTTCGAGCCGACGGGCTTGCCTGCCCTGCCCTATCTCGCCGGAGCCTTCATCTGCCTGGCAGCACTTGCCGGGCTCGCGGTCTGGACCGCCTATGACCGTTACATTTCGCTGATCTTCCTTGGCGCGATCGCCTTTGCCTTCATCGTGCTGCGCGGGGTTTCGCTCCTCATATCCTGGCTGGCGCGGCGCAGCCCGCGCGTCAATTCGCCGGCGCTGAGATTGGCGATCGGAAACATTCACCGGCCGGGCGCCCTGACGCCGTCGGTGGTGCTGTCGCTCGGTCTCGGCCTCGCTCTTCTGGTGACACTGGCGCTCATCGACGGCAATCTGCGGCGCGAGCTCACCGGCGACATGGCCGAGCGCGCTCCCAACTTCTTCTTCGTCGACATCCAGGGCAGCGAGATCGAAGGCTTCCGCTCCCTGCTCGCAGGAGCGATGCCGGAGGGCAAGATCATCGAAGTGCCTATGCTGCGCGGGCGCATCGTCGCGCTCAACGGCGAGGATGTGAACAGCCGCAACGTTCCCCCCGGCGGCCAATGGGTGCTGCGCGGAGATCGCGGCATCACCTATGCCAGGAACAGGCCTGAAAATTCGAAACTCACCGAAGGCAGCTGGTGGCCCGAGGACTATGGCGGCGAGCCGCTCGTCTCCTTCTCGGCGGAGGAAGCCCGCGAACTCGGGCTGAAGCTCGGCGATACGGTGACCGTCAACGTGCTCGGCCGCAACATCACGGCCCGGATCGCCAATTTCCGCGAGGTCGAGTGGGAATCGCTGTCGATCAATTTCGTCATGGTCTTCTCGCCGAACACCTTCGCCGGCGCCCCGCATGCCTGGCTCGCGACCATCATCGATCCCGACGCCTCGGCCGAGGAGGAGGCGGCGGTGTTGAAGAGGGTGACCAATGCCTATCCGACGATCACCAGCGTGCGTGTGAAGGACGCGCTCGACATCGTCAATACGCTGCTCGGGCAGCTTGCAACGGCGGTGCGCGCCGCCGCGGCGGTCGCGCTTATCGCGTCTATCCTCGTGCTCGCCGGCGCACTTGCCGCCGGCAACCGTGCCCGCATCCACGATGCGGTGGTCCTGAAGACGCTCGGCGCGACGCGGGCGACCCTGATCCGCGCCTTCAGCTACGAATACGTCATTCTCGGCCTGGCGACTGCCGTCTTCGCGCTCTTCGCCGGCGGCGTTTCGGCCTGGTTCGTCGTCAGCCGCATCATGACCCTGCCCTCGAGCTTCCTGCCGGACGTTGCCGTCGCGACGATCGTTCTTGCGCTGATCGTGACGGTCGGGATCGGCCTCGCCGGCACATGGCGCGTCCTCGGGCAAAAGGCCGCTCCGGTGCTGCGGGAACTCTGATCCTGCCATCCCTGTCGCGCGCTTTCGGCCACGATGGCCGAATTAACCGTAAATCACTCTAGTTTGATGGTCCGGCCGCCCGACTTTGTTCGATTCCAAGCGCTTCGCCCTTGTGCATGACGGCGTTCACCATCATATTTGTCCACAGGCATGCTGGAGCCCCGCAGCGGCGCCTGGGCGCGCAAAGGAACGACAAGGTTCGCCGCCCGACACCGTAACTTCAACCGGGGCTTAAATGAGGAAACAATGGCTGATCTGAGAAACTACCAAACCCGAATGTCGCCCGCCGGCGCTCAGGCGGGTGCCGTGATCGACGAAGGCCTTCGCGCTTATATGCTGAAGGTCTACAACCTGATGGCCCTCGGCCTGGCGATTACCGGCGTGGCAGCTTACGGAACCTATGCGCTTGCCGCCTCTAATCCGGCATTCGCCCAGCTTATCTACGCTTCGCCCCTGAAGTGGGTCGTTATGCTGGCGCCGCTTGCGCTGGTGTTCTTCCTGAGCTTCCGCATCAATTCCATGAGCGTTTCCGCGGCGCAGACGACCTTCTGGGTCTATGCGGCGCTGATGGGCCTGTCCCTGTCGTCGATCTTCCTGGTCTTCACCGGCCAGAGCATCGTGCAGACGTTCTTCGTGACGGCTGCTTCGTTCGGTGCCCTGTCGCTTTACGGCTATACGACGAAGAAGGACCTTTCGGGTCTCGGATCGTTCCTGATCATGGGCCTCTTCGGCGTGATCATCGCATCCGTCGTCAACATCTTCCTTGCCTCTTCGGCACTCGGCTTCGCGATCTCGGTGATCGGCGTGCTCATCTTCGCCGGCCTGACCGCCTACGACACGCAGAAGCTCAAGGAAATGTACTTTGAAGGCGATGACGCCTTGGTCGCCGGCCGCAAGGCCATCATGGGCGCGCTGACGCTCTACCTCGACTTCATCAACCTGTTCATGTTCATGCTGCAGTTCCTTGGCAACAAGAACGAGTAGTCGCGAACCGGTTCGACGGAAAAGGCGGCTTCGGCCGCCTTTTTTATTGCCCGGAACCGGTCTTGATCGATCCGGCGCATCCATGCGAGACAGTACAGATCCAACCATAACGCGCGAAGAATTCCATGACTGCCACGCTCCGCGACGCCGTTGCCGCCGACCTCCGCTCGATCACCGAAATCTATCGCGAGCCCGTCCTGAACGGGGTCGCGACCTATGAGGAGACGCCGCCATCCGAAGCCGAGATGGCGCTCCGCTTCTCCACGATCACCGGTAACGGCTACCCCTATGTGGTCGCGCTGGACGAGCGTGGCGGGGTTATCGGCTATGCCTATGCCTCCGCCTTCCGCAACCGCACCGCCTATCGGTTCCTGGTGGAGGATTCGATCTATCTTTCGCCGGAAGCGCGGGGCAAGGGCATCGGCAAGGCGCTGCTTTCCGAACTGGTCGGGCGTTGCACGGCTCTCGGCTTCCGGCAGATGATAGCGGTGATCGGCGGCGCGCACCCCTCATCGATCGCCCTGCACCGGGCGCTCGGCTTCGAGCTGCAGGGACTGATGAAGGCAACCGGCTTCAAGCATGGCCGATGGCTGGATACCGCCTTCATGCAGCGGCCGCTCGGAGAAGGAACCGCAACCAAGCCCACCGAGGGCGTCTATCCGGATACGCTTTATAGGAGCTGAGCCTGCCTGCGCAGGTGAGCTTCATGCGTCACGCTCAGCGCCGATCTCCCGTTCGGTGAGGATGCGGTCGATCAGACCCCACTCCAGAGCTTCTTCCGCCGTCATGAACCGGTCGCGATCCATGGCGCGCTCGAATTCTTCATATGTTCGCCCGCAATGCTCGGCATAAAGCCGCGTCATGCGGTGTTTGGTTCGCCTGATTTCCTCGGCATGGATGAGCATATCGGAGGCCTGTCCCTGAAAGCCGCCCGACGGTTGATGGACAAGGATGCTTGCGTTGGGCAAGGCGGTGCGCTCGCCCGCTTCGCCTGCCATCAGCAGGAACGATCCCATCGAGCGGGCCGTCCCCATGCAAAGCGTATGAACGGGCGCTCGGATGTATCGCATCGTGTCGTACATCGCGAAGCCGCTGGTAACGACACCGCCGGGCGAATTGATATAGAGTTGGATCGGCTTTTTGGGGCTTTCGGCCTCCAGGAACAACAGCTGTGCGCAAACGAGAGCGGACACTGCATCGTTCACCTCGCCGTTCAGAAAGATGATTCGCTCACGCAGCAGGCGGGAATAGATGTCGAAAGAGCGCTCGCCACGGCTGGATTGTTCGACGACCATAGGGACGAGTTGCATCGCTTCGCGCATAGGCGAACTCCTGTCTGATGAGCTTGTTTTGGTAGAATGAGACGTCAGGCGGCGCGCATCAGCCAAAGCCGATTGCTATTCGCTGCCGGCGGAGTTCGCGGAGCCAGTCGCTCATCCTCCAGCCCATGGATAATTCTAAGAATCGTGCCGCCGTCATTGTTGGGTCTGACCTGGAACGCCACGAGGCTTTCGAGAAAGGGAGGCTCGTCGTCGCGCATTTTGTAGCGGATTTCCTTGCCCGGTGCGGTGGAGACAGGCTCAGCCCCGGCCAGTTCCCGCCTGGGCAACCATCTCTCACGAAACTCAGGCATGCTGATCGCCCGCCAAACCTTTTCAGGCGCTTCATCGAGTTCGTATTCGAGCACCAGATTCCTTGCCTGCTCGTTTAGCTCCACATCGTTCATTGATCCATATCCCTCAGCAAGACCTTCAACGCATCGATCCGCGCCGGCCAGTAGGCGCGATACTTCGCCAGCCATCCGGCTATGAGCGCCAGCCCCTCCGGGTCGACCTCGTAGTTCACGAAGCGCCCCTGCCGTTCCTCCCGCACCAGCTTTGCATTACGCAATACGTGGAGGTGTTGGGACATGGCCGGCTGGCTGATGTCCATTCCGTTGCGCAAGGCACTGGCGTTCATACTTCCGCTCGCCAGCTTCTCGAAGATTGCACGGCGTGTCGGGTCGGCGAGAGCTTTGAATATGTCGTTCTCAATCATGACGTCAGATAAGCATACACTTATCTGATTCGCAACACTGATGGCACGCTCGGTGCAGGCGATTTGGCCCTGCCCGCCGTTTCAGGGATAAACCCGCCTGCGGGGAGAAGGTGCCGGCAGGCGGATGAGGGGCAGCTCCAGTGATATGTCGGTCAGGTCTTGACGAGCTTCAGCACCTTGTCGAAGGCCTTGAGCACCTGGGCGAGCTCGTGGCCCCGCTTCAATATCGTCCCGTGAGCGTTGAGCACGCTGAAGGCGCCCTGTTTCGCGGCGAGCTTCGGGTTTTTCTCGATGCGGTAGAGGGGCACTTCTCCGGCGCGCTTGAACACCGAGAAAACGGCCCGGTCCCTCAGATGGTCGATCGCATAGTCGCGCCACTCCCCTTCGCCCACCATACGGCCGTAGACCTTGAGGATCAGGTCGAGTTCGCGGCGATGGAAGGTGACGGGCGGGGGGTTCTTGGCTTGCTTGTATTCGTGAAGATCGACGACCACATCGGAGGTGGTCCGGCCGTAGTGACGTGCTTCGCCTCGCGGCAAATCCGTTTCATCAGTCATCGGCATTTCGGCCTTCTAATGTGACAGGACCACGACAGTGTGCCTCACACGATCGGAAAAGCAAGACGGAAGCTGTTGATCAATGTCAGCAATTCTTGGGGCTGCCGCAATTCAGTCAAAACGCCGCCCCAATTCGCCGCAACACTCCGACCGCTGCCGGACAGAGTCGTTGCCACCGTATGTCCGGCCAGCCGTCATGCTGCGGGAGGTTCTCGAACGCAGACATGGCTGGTTCGGTCCGGTAACTTCGAACCCTCAGCCCCAGCCCCTCGATGCTGCCGGGCCGAACCATCCCCTGTTCCGCCGCAAGCGAGGCGGAACGTTTCCTGCGTCCTCAGAGCTTTCCCTGCGGCCCCGCGAGAACCGTTGCAGCGCCGATGATGGCTCCGGGCGTTTCCTTGTCCTTCATCGATTGCAGCAGCACCGCGCAACCGCTGTTGCCCTGGCCTTCGATCAGGACCGAGGCGGGCAGCGTGAATTCCGCGGGCTTTCCCTCCCACATGCCGATCGTCTGGATGTCGCGCACGGCATGCCAATAGGCGATCTCCTTGCCGCTGTTCTCGCCCTTCTCGACCTTGACCACCCTTGCCCGGTCGAAATAGACGACGACGACATTCGCCCTGCCTTTGCCGGCACCGACCTTGATCGAGATTTCATCGCCGCCGATCGAGGCATCGACCGGCACCGACAGGCCCTTGCCCTTCTCGTCCATCAACGCAAGCCGGTTCCTGATGGCCGGCAGGTCCGCGCCGTTGGCATGATCGCGCCCGTTCAGGATCGCCTGCGGCGTGTAGACGCCGTAGCGGCCGAGCATCCGCGCATAGGCATATTGCCGCTCGGTATTTTCCTTGGAAGCGAGCGTGTCCGCCCATCCGAGATAATTCCAGTAGTCGACATGATAGGCGAGCGCGACGACCTCGCCTTCATCGACGAGCTTCTTGAGCGCTGCGTCCGCCGGCGGACAGGAGGAGCAGCCCTGGCTGGTGAAGAGTTCGACGACGCCCTTGATCTCCCCGCCCCCGACCGCCCCGTCCTTGGCCGCCCTGCCGTCATCCGCTGCGGACGCTCCGCAGAACGCACCAAACAGCCCGACCGCCAGGGCGAGACGTCGGATTGTTGGTGTGCAGGCGGATATCATGGCGTCTTTGTTCGTGCTCGTTAGAGCACTTCCGGGAAAATGTGGAACCGTTTTCCATCCGGAAGTGCGTCGTTTCAACGCGATTGCCGCGTGGGGAGACCCCTACATACGACGGGTATTCTTCAACGAAAAGTCACGTTGGAGTGACTGCCGCAAAGCCGTGGAAAACCCACGCCGAGCTGGCATGAAAAAGCCGGGACGCCGCTGTAGACGCCCCGGCTTTTCTGTTCATGACTTGCCGATCAGGCGGCGAGATCGCGCAGAACCGTCTGCAGGATGCCGCCATTGTTGACGTAGGTGACCTCGTCGAGCGTATCGATGCGGCAGATGAGCGGGACCTCCTTTACCGAGCCGTCGCCATAGGTGATCTTCGCCACGCGCTTCTCGCGCGGCTGGACGTTGGCGAGATTCTCGATCGTCACGACTTCGTCGCCCTTGAGACCCAGCGATTCCCAGGTCATGCCTTCCTCGAAGACGAAGGGGACGACGCCCATGCCGACCAGGTTCGAACGGTGGATGCGTTCGAAGGACTGGGCGATCACGGCCTTGACGCCGAGGAGGTTTGTGCCCTTGGCCGCCCAGTCACGCGAAGAGCCGTTGCCGTATTCGACACCGGCGAAGATGACGAGCGGAACGCCCTCCTCCTTGTACTGCATGGCCGCGTCATAGATCGACATCTCCTCCTTGGAGGGATAGTGGATCGTATAACCGCCTTCCTTGCCGTTCGGGCCGAGCATGTGGTTGCGGATGCGGATATTGGCGAAGGTGCCGCGCATCATCACCTCATGATTGCCGCGGCGCGTGCCGTACTGGTTGAAGTCGGCAATCCCGACGCCATGCTCGAGCAGATAGGCGCCGGCAGGCGAGGCCGCCTTGATCGAACCGGCCGGGGAAATGTGGTCGGTTGTGATCTTGTCGCCGAAGAGACCGAGGACGCGGGCGTTCTTGATGTCGGAAATGCCGGCGCCCTTCTTGCCCATGCCGACGAAGTAGGGCGGGTTCTGGACGTAGGTGGACCCCTCGTCCCAGGCATAGGTCTGGCCGGCCGGAACCTGGACCGCCTGCCAGTTGGCGTCGCCCTTGAACACGTCCGCATACTTGGTCGCGTAGAGCTCGCGGGTGACGTATTTGAAGATGAAGTCCTGGATCTCCTGCGAAGTCGGCCAGATGTCCCTCAGGTAGACCGGCTGCCCGTCCCGGTCTTCGCCGATCGGCTCCTTCGTCAGGTCCTTCTGGACGGAACCCGCCAGCGCATAGGCGACGACGAGCGGCGGCGAGGCGAGATAGTTCGCCTGGACGTCCGGCGAGATGCGGCCTTCGAAGTTGCGGTTGCCGGAAAGCACGCCGGCGGCGATCAGGCCCTTGTCGTTGATCGTCTTGGAGATCTCCGTCGGCAGCGGGCCGGAATTGCCGATGCAGGTGGTGCAGCCGAAGCCGACCAGATTGAAGCCGAGCTTGTCGAGATCCGTCTGCAGGCCGGACTTCGACAGGTACTCGGCGACGACCTGCGATCCGGGCGCCAGCGACGTCTTGACCCAGGGCTGCGTTTTCAGGCCCTTGGCGACGGCGTTGCGGGCAAGCAGGCCGGCGGCGATCAGCACCGAGGGGTTCGAGGTGTTGGTGCAGGAGGTGATCGCGGCGATCGCGACGTCGCCATGACCGAGATCGTAGTCGGTGCCCTCGACCGCGTAGCGGTTGGCGAGCTGACCGGGCTTCTTGTAGTCGTTGTCGAGCGCCGCCGCGAAGCCGGAGGCGATGTTCTCGAGCGCGATGCGGCCCTCGGGCCGCTTGGGGCCGGCCATCGACGGCACGACGTCGCCGAGGTCGAGTTCCAGCGTGTCGGTGAAGACGAGCTCGGAACCATCCCCTTCCCGCCACATGCCCTGGGCCTTGGAGTAGGCTTCGACCAGCGCGATACGCTGTTCTTCACGGCCCGAGATGGTGAGATAGTTGATCGTCTCGGCATCGACCGGGAAGAAGCCGCAGGTGGCGCCGTATTCCGGGCCCATATTGCCGATCGTCGCGCGGTCGGCGAGCGTCATGTTGTCGAGGCCGGGGCCGAAGAATTCGACGAACTTGGAGACGACGCCCTTCTTGCGCAGCATCTGCACGACGGTAAGCACCAGGTCGGTCGCGGTCACGCCTTCCTTGAGCTTGCCGGTGAGCTTGAAGCCGATGACTTCCGGCAGGAGCATGGAAACCGGCTGGCCGAGCATCGCCGCTTCGGCTTCGATGCCGCCGACGCCCCAACCGAGCACGCCGAGGCCGTTGATCATCGTCGTGTGGCTGTCCGTGCCGACGCAGGTATCCGGATAGGCGGTGACTTCGCCGTCCTCTTCCCTGGTCCAGACGGCCTGACCCAGATATTCGAGATTGACCTGGTGACAGATGCCGGTGCCGGGCGGCACGACGCGGAAGTTCTTGAAGGCCTGCTGGCCCCATTTGAGGAAGCGGTAGCGCTCGCCGTTGCGCTGGTACTCAAGCTCGACATTGCGGGCAAAGGCGGTCGGCGTGCCGAATTCGTCAACGATCACCGAGTGGTCGATGACGAGATCGACGGGAACGAGCGGGTTGATCTTTTCCGGGTCGCCGCCGAGCGAAACCATCGCGTCGCGCATCGCCGCGAGGTCGACGACGGCGGGAACGCCGGTGAAGTCCTGCATCAGCACGCGCGCCGGGCGATAGGCGATCTCGTTCTCGGCCGTGCCCTTGTCGCCGAGCCATGCGGCGATGTTTTCGATGTCCTTCTTGGTGACCGAGCGTCCATCTTCATTGCGCAACAGGTTTTCCAGCAGAACCTTCATCGAATAGGGAAGCTTCGAAATGCCGGCGAGGCCGTTCGCCTCCGCCTTCGGCAGGCTGTAATAGACATAGTCCACGCCGTTGACCGTGAGCGTGGAGCGACAATTGAAGCTGTCTAGGGATTTGGACACTGGATGATACCCCGTTCCGTCTGATCGCCAAAAACTGACGTACGAACGCCCGAGCACCTGTGAGGCGCGAAGTGGGATGCGGGTACGGTCATTTCCGCTGTCCGTACGTGGAAGCTCGTTCCATGTTCGGCGCTTGGATGAAATTCACGCCGACCGCTGGCGTGTTGGCCGCCTTATAGATAATTTCTCCAAATCGTGCCAGACCAACCAAGGTCCAATCGGAACTTTTTTTGCTTTGCGAAAAGATACGTCAAGGGAAGCTGGAAATTCATGCGCCTCATGGCTGAAGGTTTGAGTGCGAGGCGCGGCGAGGACCTGATTTTCCACGATATTTCGTTCGCGCTGGCTGCCGGCGAGGCGCTTGTGGTGACCGGCCCGAACGGTGCCGGCAAGTCGACGCTCCTGCGCGTCCTGGCGGGGCTTCTCGAGCCGGAAGGGGGCCGCGTCCGGCTCGAGGACGGCCCCTCGGGGTTCGAGCATCCGCGCGAACTCAGCCACTATCTCGGCCACCGCAACGCGATGAAGCGCGAGCTTACTGTGGAGGAAAACCTCACCTTCTGGCAGCGCTTCCTCGGCGATTCGCCGGGCGGCTCCGGCATCGGCCTCGTCGAAGCGGCGGAGGCCGTGGGGCTCGCCGACATCATTCATCTGCCCTTCGGCTATCTCTCCGCCGGCCAGCAGCGGCGCATGGCGATGGCGAAGCTCATTGTCGCCTTCCGGCCCATCTGGCTTCTCGACGAACCGACGGCGGCGCTCGACCTCAGCGCCGACAGGCTTTTTGCCGGGCTGGTCGCCGCCCATCTCGACCGCGGCGGCATCGTCGTAGCGGCCACCCACCAGCCGCTTGGATTCGCGGGGGCGAAGAGCCTTGAAATGACGGGATTCGTCCATTGATCGCCCTTTTTTTCCGGGATCTCAAGCTTTCGGTGCGCGCCGGCGGCGGCGCGATGATCGGCGTGCTCTTCTTCATGACGGTCGTCGCGGTCATCCCCTTCGGCGTCGGCCCCGATCTGAACCTGCTCGCCCGCATCGGCCCGGCGATCCTCTGGATCGGCGCGCTGCTCGCGTCGCTGCTCGGACTCGACAGGCTCTTTCAGGCGGAGCGCGAGGACGGCTCGCTCGACCTCATCATGATGCAGGAGACGCCATTGCTTCTCGCCGTTCTCGTCAAATGCGCCGCTCATTGGACCGCCACCGGCCTGCCGCTGGTGATCGCCTCGCCCTTTCTCGGCCTGTTCATGAACATGGACGAAGGCGCCATCGGGGCCACCATGGTCACCCTGCTCGCGGGAACGCCGGCGATAACCTTCATCGGCGCGGTCGGTGCTGCGGTCGCGGTGGCGCTGCCGCGCGGCGGCCTGCTCGTCTCGATCCTCGTCCTGCCGCTTGCCATACCGGTGCTCATCTTCGGCGTCAGCGCGGTCTATGCGGCAATCGAGGATCCGGCCCCGTTTCTGCCGCCTTTCATGATATTGATGGCGATAACCCTGTTCTTCGCGGTGATCGGACCAGTGGCGGCCGCGGCGGCACTCAGGCACTCGGCCGACTGACGGGACCCGGCACCTTAGGATGAATTGCGGAAGCCGGCCTTCCGCGTTAAAGAACCGTCATGAGTGAAAGCAGCCTGGCCATACGCAAATTCAGCGATCTCGCCAACCCGACCCGGTTCCTGGCGCTGACGGATCGCGTGCTGCCCTGGCTTGCCGCTCTCACGCTGCTCGTCTTCGCGGTCGGGCTCTGGCTCTCCTTTACCACCGAAGGCGACTACCAGCAGGGCGAGACGGTGCGTATCATGTATGTGCATGTGCCTTCGGCCTGGCTTTCCATGATGTGCTACACGGTCATGGCGATCTCCGCACTCGGCACGCTCGTCTGGCGTCATCCGCTCGCCGACGTCTCGGCAAGAGCCGCAGCGCCGATCGGCGCCTGCTTCACCTTTCTGGCACTCGTCACCGGCTCGCTCTGGGGCAAGCCGATGTGGGGCACCTGGTGGGTCTGGGATGCGCGGCTGACCTCGGTCTTCGTGCTCTTCCTCATGTATCTCGGGCTGATCGCGCTGAACCGCGCCATGGATGACCCGAGCCGATCTGCGCGAGTCTCGGCCGTGCTTATCCTTGTCGGTTTCGTCAACATCCCGATCATCAAGTTCTCGGTCGAATGGTGGAACACGCTGCATCAGCCCGCAAGCGTCATACGCCTCGACGGGCCGACGATCGATCCGGAATTCCTCCGGCCGCTCATCGTCATGGCGATCGCCTTCACGCTCCTGTTCTTCACCCTGCATATCGCCGCCATGCGCAACGATATCTGGCGCCGTCGCGTGGCCTCGCTCAGGCGCCAGGCGGCGCGCAATGCCGGCCGGGAGCAGCTTACGCCATGATGAGCCATGCCGCCTATGTCGTCGCCAGCTACGCGGTTGCCGCCGCCACGGTAGCCGGACTCATCCTGTGGGTCCTTACCGACGGCCGCGCCCGCAGGCGCGAATTGCAGCAGCTCGAGGCCGCCGGGATCCGCCGCCGCTCCGCGGCAGGGCCAGCCGGAGGGGGCAAATGACGGACGCTGAGACGCCGCAGGACGAGCGCAGGCCCGGAGCCCTCCGTTATCTCATGGCGGCGCTTCCGCTCCTCATCTTCGCGGTGCTCGCACTCATCTTCTGGAGCCAGTTGAACTCCGGCAGGGACGTCAGCGAAATCCCCTCGGCGCTGATCGGCACCAAGGCGCCGATGCTCGCCATGCCCCCGCTCGAAGGGGCTGCAACGCCGTCGGGCGAGCCGATGCCGGCTCTCGACGACGCGGCGGTAAAGGGCAAGCTCACGCTCGTCAATGTCTGGGCTTCCTGGTGCGTCCCCTGCCGGCAGGAGCATCCGATCATCCTCGAATTGTCGAAGGACCCGCGCCTCAACGTCGTCGGCATCAATTACAAGGACCGGAACGAGAACGCGCTGAGGTTCCTCGGCGAACTCGGCAATCCGTTCTCGGCGATCGGCGTCGATCCGAACGGCAAGGCGGCGATCGACTGGGGCGTCTACGGCATCCCGGAGTCCTTCCTCGTCGCCGCCGACGGCACGATCCTCTACAAGCGCGCCGGCCCCTTCGACGAGAAGAGCCTCCGGGAAGGGCTGATGCCGGCGATCGAGAAGGCGCTTGCGGGTTCGTAGTCGCAGCTGCCCCTCATCCGGCCTGCCGGCCACCTTCTCCCCGCAAGCAGGGCGAAGGAGACTCGCGGCGGCCCCGCATGTCCCTTCTCCCCGTTGAACGGGGAGAAGGTGGCGGCAGCCGGACGAGGGGCAAATGCCGGAGAGAGGGAGCCGTTAGTCTAAACCCCCGCCTGCCATGCCTTCACCGCATCGAGCGGCCAGACCAGCATCAGCACGTTGAGCGTCAGGTTGTCGCGCACCATGTAGCCGGTGAAGAGTTCGAGAACGATGGCGATCGCGACCGTGGCTGCCACCGGGAGCCGCGAAGCGATGAGGAAGCCGACAGCCATGGCGAACGTATCCATGGCCGAATTCAGGATGCTGTCGCCGAAATAATCGAGCGAGATCGTCGCGGCGCGGTAGCGGTTGATCACCATCGGCGTGTTCTCGGCGATCTCCCAGGCGGACTCTATCACGGTTGCGAGAAGCAGGCGCGCGCTCCAGGGCTTGCCGCGCATGAGAAGGTGACCGAGGCCGTAGAAGAGAAAGCCGTGGATGACATGGGACGGCGTGTACCAGTCGGAAAGGTGTTGGGAGTTACCGCTGGATTTGACGACGCCTTCCCAGAGCTTGATGTAGCCGCATTCGCAGATCCATAGCCGCCCCATCAGATGCTGCACGAGGACCTGGATTGCCAGCACGCCGAGGCAGGCAAGCAACCAGAGCGCCGCTCTTCGCTGCTTGTCGCCCTGCGAGCCGGCCGCGATCGTCACTCCGCGCTATCCTGTTCGAGCGAATGCTTCATGATCAGCGGCATCTGGGCGAGCGTGAAGAGGATGGTGATCGGCATGGTGCCCCAGACCTTGAAGGCGACCCAGAAATCCGTCGAGAAGGAGCGCCAGATCACCTCGTTGAGCACGGCGAGGAACAGGAAGAACACACCCCAGCGGATCGTCAGCTTCCGCCATCCCTCCTCGTCCAGCTTGAAGGCGGCGTGGAAGACGTAGCCGAGCAGCGATTTGCCGAACAGGAGCCCGCCGAGCAGGATCGCGCCGAAGAGCGTGTTGACGATGGTCGGCTTCATCTTGATGAAGGTGTCGTTCTGCAGCCAGAGCGTCAGCGCGCCGAAGACGAAGACGACGATACCGGAGACGAGCGGCATCATCGGCAGCGTGCGTGTCATGATCCATGAAGCAATCAGCGCCGCCGCCGTTGCCGCCATGAAGAGGCCCGTCGCTATGAAGATCGGCCCGCCGAGCTCGGCCAGCGCAGGAAAGCGGCCAGCCAGCCACTCGCCCCGCGAATTGGCGAAGAAGAAGACCATCAGGGGGCCGAGTTCCAGCACGAGCTTGAGCAGCGGGCTTACCTCTGTCTTCGGCTTGGCGGCCTCGATCGTCGACATGTGCGGATCCTGTTCTGTCATCTTCTGCCGCTCATAGCATCAGGATTGCGGCAAAACCATATCAACCGCGGTTTTGACGCAAACCTCCCCCGCTTCGTCAAGGAGCCGCAACACCGGCGATCGCCTCGGCGAAGTCCTTGGCTTCGAACGGTTCGAGGTCGTCGATCCCTTCGCCGACGCCGATGAAATAGACCGGCAGCTTGTGCTTGGCGGAGATCGCCACCAGAATGCCGCCGCGTGCCGTGCCGTCCAGCTTGGTCATGATCAAGCCGCTGACGCCGGCGACGTTGCGGAATATCTCGACCTGCTGCAGGGCGTTCTGCCCGGTCGTCGCGTCGAGCGTCTGCAGCACCGTATGCGGCGCGTCCGGATCGAGTTTTCCGAGAACGCGCACGATCTTTTCGAGCTCCGCCATCAGTTCGGCCTTGTTCTGCAGCCGCCCGGCGGTGTCGATGATCAGCACGTCCGCCTTCTGCTCGCGGGCACGCTGGAACGCCTCATAGGCAAGCCCCGCCGCATCGGCGCCGAGCTTCGAGGAGACGATTTCGGATTTCGTCCGTTCGGCCCAGATCTTCAGCTGCTCGATCGCCGCCGCTCGGAAAGTATCGCCGGCGGCCAGCATGACCTTGAGTCCCGCGCCGGAAAGCTTTGCCGCAAGCTTGCCGATCGTCGTCGTCTTGCCGGTTCCGTTGACGCCGACAACGAGGATCACGTGCGGCTTGTGGCTGAGATCGAGTTCCAGCGGCCTGGCGACCGGCGCCAGCACCTTGGTGATCTCGCCGGCCATGATGCGCGAAACGTCCTCGCCGGACACATCCTTGCCATAGCGCTCCGAGGCGAGCGTGTCGGTGATGCGCATCGCCGTCTCGACGCCGAGGTCCGCCTGGATCAGCAGATCCTCGAGATCCTGCAGCGTCGCCTCGTCGAGCTTGCGCTTGGTGAAGAGGCTGGCGATCTGGCCGGTGAGTTGCGACGAGGTGCGCGCAAGGCCCAGGCGAAGGCGCTGGTACCAGTTGAGCTTGGCTTGCGGGGCGGGCGCTTCTTCCCTGGGGCGCCTCTCGGCAGCGGCGAAGCCTTTGGGAAGGCTGGGTGCGAGGGGCTCGGATGGAGGCTCGCCCCCCTCTGCCCTGCCCGGCATCTCCCCCTCAAGTGGGGAGATTGGAGGAGGATTGCTCTCGTCCTCCGACGCCGCCTTTTCATCTGCCGAAGCGCCTCGGTCGTCTACGTCAATCACCACCTCTTCGACGGTGGCTGCGACGGCGGCTTCGCGCTCCTCCTGCTCTCCCCCTTTGAGGGGGAGATGTCCCGAAGGGACAGAGGGGGGTGCCGAGAGCTCATCGACAGTCGTTGGGTGTTCGGAAGGAGGTTCATCCCCCTCTGCCCTGCCGGGCATCTCCCCCGCAGGGGGGGAGATCGGGTGCGGGACGCTCTCGTCCTCCTCCACGGTGTTTTCATCCGCGGCGGGAGCAGTGCTTGCAGGCGCTTCCTCGCTCGTGGTTTCGCTCGTCGGCGTGCTTGGCTCGAGGGAAACATCGCGATCGTCTGTGCCAGCTTCCGTTGCCTCGGCTGCGCTACGATTTTCCTCGACGGGTGCCTGGGTCCCGCCCTGTTCTCCCGAAGGGACGGAGGGGTTTACCGCGACCTCATCGGAAACGGCCGTCTCCTGCGGCGGCGCCGGTTTCTCTTCGACGGCATCCTTGCCGAAGGAGAAGATCTTCTTGATGAAACCAATCGCCATGGGAATGTCCGCTATCAGGCCGCAGCCATCTGTTTGCGCTCGATCGTCAAATGCTTGCCATTGTGGCCGGTGATTCCGACTGCAACAAGCGACCGCGGCTCAAGGCCGGCCGCGTCTACGAGCGTGAAGTTTTCCGTATGTGCCAGACCGTTCATCTCCACCAGGATCGTCTGGCTGCTGCCGATCATGCCCTCGAGGTGGCCCGCATGAAGCTCCGCCCCCTTCGCACGCAGGCGCGCGGCACGCTCCTTGACAAGCGCGCGGTCGAGTTGCGGCATGCGGGCGGCCGGGGTGCCGGGGCGCGGGCTGTAGGGGAAGACGTGAAGATGCGCGATGCCGCAATCCTCGGCGAGCCGCATGGCATTCTCGAACATCGGCTCGGTCTCGGTCGGAAATCCGGCGATCATGTCCGCACCTAGGCTGATCTCGGGGCGCAGGCGCCGGACCCCGTCGCAGAAGGCACGCGCATCGGCGCTCGAATGCCGCCGCTTCATGCGCTTCAGGATCAGGTCGTCGCCGTGCTGCAGCGAAAGATGCAGGTGCGGCATGAAGCGTGGCTCCTCGGCGATGAGGTCGAGGAGGTGGCCGTCCGCCTCGATGCTGTCGATGGAGGAAAGCCGCAGGCGGAGGATTTCCGGCACCTGTTTCAGCAAGGTCTTCGCGAGAAGCCCGAGGGTCGGCGTTCCGGGCAGATCGGCGCCGTAGCTCGTGGCATCGACTCCGGTCAGAACGATCTCGCGATAGCCGCTTTCGGCAAGGCGTCTCGCCTGGTCGACGACGGCGCCCATCGGCACGGAGCGCGAATTGCCGCGGCCATAGGGAATGATGCAGAAGGTGCAGCGGTGGTCGCAACCGTTCTGCACCTGGATGAAGGCGCGCACGTGCCCGTCGATGTGCTTCACCATCTGCGGTGCGGTGGCGCGCACGCTCATGATGTCGTTGACACGGAGTTTCTCCTCGGCCGAGACGCCGAAATCCGGCAGCGAGCGATAGGAAACGCTTGCGAGCTTCTCCTCGTTGCCGAGCACCGCGTCCACCTCTGCCATTTCGGCGAAAGTTTCCTTCTCGGTCTGGGCGGCGCAGCCGGTGACGATGATACGGGCGTGCGGATTTTTGCGCCGCGCGCGGCGGATCGCCTGGCGCGCCTGGCGCACGGCCTCGGCGGTGACGGCGCAGGTGTTGACGAGGACGGCGTTGTTCAGCCCCGCCTTTTCGGCCTCCGCCCGCATCACTTCCGATTCATAGGTGTTGAGGCGGCAGCCGAAGGTTATGACCTCGACGCCGCTCAAAGGGCTCTCGCTCCGTTGTCGCCGCTCTCCGGCTCGTTGCGTGCAAAGATGCCGGTGACGGGATCGACGGTGCCGGACCATTCCCATTCGGCCGGCCCGGTCATGATGACGTGGTCGTCGCGCTCGCGCCATTCGATCTTGAGCGGACCGCCGGGCACGTTCACGGTAACCATCCGCTCGGTCCGGCCGGTTCTCGCGCCGTTGACGGCGGCGGCACAGGCGGCCGAACCGCAGGCAAGCGTCAGGCCGGCGCCGCGTTCCCAGGTCCTAAGGTCCATCTCCTGGCGGGAGCGGATGCGGGCGATCGAGATATTGGCGCGCTCGGGGAAGATCGGATGGTTCTCGAGGAGTGGTCCGAACCGGTCCAGCTCGTAGCTCCACACATCGTTCTCGACCCAGAAGATCGCATGCGGATTGCCCATGGATGCGACCGAGGGGGAATGCAGCACGGGCGCATCGATCGGCCCGATCTGCAGCTCGATGCGCCGCGTGTCGTGGAATTCCTCCGCGAGCGGGATCTGGTCCCAGCCGAAACGCGGCTTTCCCATATCGACCGAGATCGTGCCGTCGTCGTGTTCCTTCGCTTCGAGAAGTCCCGCGACCGTATGGAACAGGAAGGCTTTCTTGCCGGTCTCGGCCGCAAGCGCCTGCACGACGCATCGGGTGCCGTTGCCGCAGGCCTGGGCCATCGACCCGTCGGAATTGACGATGTCTATCCAGGCATCGGTGCCGGCGGACTTCGGGTCATGGATCGCCATGATCTGGTCGAACTCGGTCGCCGGGTCGGCATTGAGCGCGATCGCTGCCTGAGGCGTCACGCGATCCTTGCGCCCGCGCATGTCCACCACCAGGATCTTGTTTCCAAGCCCGTTCATCCTGGCAAATTGCACCTGATCGCCCATGTCGCGCTGGTCCAAACCCTGGCCCCCGATCGGGAGGCGCCCTTCATTCGGGCTGTATATGGCGGAAAAGCCCGGAAATTACCAGTGCCGCCTTTGAGTGCGGCGCGCCAGGTGCAGCGGAGCGCCGGGGAGATCGACCGGTAGACCGCTGGTTCCGCCAACGGATTCGATTGAGGCTCCTCGCGGGGAACACTTACTTGCATAAATGCTGTAAATGCTGCAATATACAGCAAACCTAACGATCATAGGAGAGGGCCATGCCCCGTTCAGGCGGTTCCTACACCACAAGCGAGCTTTCCCGTAAGTCCGGCGACATCATCGCCGAGGCATTGCGGCGGCCCGTTACCATCACGCAGCGCAACAAGCCGCGCCTGGTGCTGCTCAACATCGAAGACTACGAACGGTTGACGCGGCAATTGGACAGCCGAAGCGCCGGCACGATCGAGACCATGTCTGACGGCCTGTTTGCCGAATTCGAGAATGCCGTCGAAACCTATGCGCAAGAGGATGAGTCTGGAAAGCCATGAGCTACGACCACTTCCAGACCGCGTCCGTCATCCGCTACCCTTACCTCTGGGCACGGCAGGCTCGTGCGGGTGAGACGGAAGGCCGGAAAGACCGGCCCGTTGCGGTCGGAGTGCGCATAGCTCGACCCGACGGAAATCTCGTCATCTTCTTCCCGATTACCTCCAGGCAGCCGGATGCATCGCGATTTGCTGCGGAGGTCCCGACGATCGAAAAGCGGCGGGCCGGCCTCGACGTCGATCTACGTCTCTGGATCATCTTCGACGAATTCAACAGCGATATCGTTGGCAGATCTTTCTATCTCGAACCGGAACCGCCGATCGGCCGTTTCAGCAAAGCATTTTTCCTGCCGCTGCTGCGGGAATTTATCGCCCGGCGAAAGGCCTCCACGGACGTCGTTCGTTTTCGGTAGCGTCGCCAGGACCGGTTAGCGCTTCGTTGGTCCTGCAGTGCCGCGCGTCTTACCAGGCGCGCAAAGGTCGTTGCAGCACTTTGACCTGCTGCGCGTTTTTTGTCCTTTAACCGGGTACGATCAAAGGTCACATGTTTGTTGGCGCGCCCTCAACAGCACCGTAGCGTGCCAGTGGAGCGCTCGATCCTTGACTTTTCTTCCGGTTTCCTGTTTATCGCGACGAATTCCTTCGCAAGTGATGACTTCCGAAGCCACCGACCGGGCCCCGCAAAGGTATAAAGAGAGCCCGGAGGTCAACACCCGACAGCGCGTTGCGCCCTCGGGTGGTTTTTGGCTTTGCGCCTTGTTTTCCGCGCGAAGGGACCCACGTTTCCGGACGAGCCGACCTATCGCAATCCGGAGACAAGAAGGAAGAGAATATGTTCGAGAGCCTCCAGGACCGTCTTGGTTCCATATTGAATGGACTGACCGGCCGCGGCGCCCTGTCGGAAGCCGATGTTTCCGCAGCGCTTCGGGAGGTTCGCCGTGCGCTGCTCGAAGCGGACGTGGCGCTCGACGTGGTGCGGTCCTTCACGGAGAAGGTTCGCGAAAAGGCGGTCGGCGCCGAAATCGTAAAGTCGATCAAGCCCGGCCAGATGGTCGTCAAGATCGTTCATGACGAGCTCATAGCGATGCTCGGCTCCGAGGGCGTTACGATCGATCTCAATGCGGCGGCTCCGGTCGTCATCATGATGGTCGGCCTGCAGGGCTCGGGCAAGACGACGACGACCGGCAAGATCGCCAAGCGGCTGACCGCACGGGACAAGAAGAAGGTCCTGATGGCCTCGCTCGATACCCGCCGCCCGGCCGCGCAGGAACAGTTGCGCCAGCTTGGCGTGCAGACCGGCGTCGATACGCTTCCGGTCATCGCCGGCCAGTCGCCGACCGACATTGCCGCACGTGCCGTGCAGGCGGCCAAGCTCGGCGGCCACGACATCGTCATCCTCGACACCGCCGGCCGCACCCATATCGACGAGCCGCTGATGATCGAGATGGCGGAGATCAAGCGGAAATCCAACCCGCATGAGATCCTGCTCGTCGCCGATGCGCTGACCGGACAGGACGCCGTCAACCTCGCCCGCAATTTCGACGAACGCGTCGGCATCACCGGCCTGGTGTTGACCCGCATGGACGGCGATGGCCGCGGCGGTGCGGCGCTCTCCATGCGGGCCGTCACGGGCAAGCCGATCAAGCTCATCGGCGTCGGCGAGAAGATGGACGAACTCGAGGAGTTCCATCCCCGCCGCGTCGCCGACCGCATCCTCGGCATGGGCGACATCGTCTCGCTCGTCGAGAAGGCGGCGGAGAACATCGACGCCGAAAAGGCGGCCGCCATGGCCGCCAAGATGGCCAAGGGCAAGTTCGACCTCAACGACCTCGCCGATCAGCTGCAGCAAATGCAGAAGATGGGCGGCATGGGCGGCATCATGGGTCTGATGCCCGGCATGGCCGGCATGAAGGACAAGATGTCCGCCGCCGGCCTGGATGACTCGCTCTTCAAGCGCCAGCTCGCGATCATCTCCTCGATGACCAGGGCGGAGCGCGCCAATCCGGATATTCTCAAGCATTCGCGCAAGAAGCGCATCGCCAGCGGCTCCGGCACCGATGCCTCCGACATCAACAAGCTTCTGAAAATGCACCGCCAGATGGCGGACATGATGAAGATGATGGGCGGCAAGGGCAAAGGCGGCATGATGAAGCAGATGATGGGCGGCCTCGCCGGCAAGATGGGTCTCGGGGGTTTAAGCGGCGGAATGCCCGATCTCTCGAAGATGGATCCGAAGCAGCTCGAGGCCCTGCAGAAGCAGGCCGAGGCCGCGGGTCTCGGCAAGCCCGGCGGCGGCCTGCCTGGTCTTGGTGGTTTGCCCGGTCTGGGCGGCGGTTTCCCCGGCCTCCCCGGCCTACCGAAGAAGAAGTGAGGATCGCGACGAATGCTTGATCCCGAGATCAAAGAGGAATTGGCGAGCTACCGGCAGTCGATCGACAATATCGATGCCGCGCTCGTCCACATGCTGGCCGAACGCTTCCGCTGCACCAAGGCGGTTGGCGTGCTCAAGGCCAAGCACCAGCTGCCGCCGGCCGATCCGGCGCGCGAAGAATACCAGATCGAACGCCTCCGCCACCTGGCGAAAGACGCCAATCTGGATCCGGATTTCGCCGAGAAGTTCCTGAACTTCATCATCAAGGAAGTCATCCGGCATCATGAAGCCATCGCCGCCGATTGCTCGCAGAACGCGGGCAGCGCCGGCACCACCCATTCCGCTTGAGTCAAGCGGTCAAGAAAGCCTGCAAGGAGTAAATTGAAATGGCACTGAAAATTCGTCTCGCCCGCGGCGGTTCCAAGAAGCGTCCCTATTACCAGATCGTCGTTGCCGACGCGCGCAGCCCGCGTGACGGCCGCTTCCTCGAAAAGCTCGGCTCCTGGAACCCGATGCTTGCCAAGGACGACGAAAAGCGCATCGAACTGAACGCCGAGCGCGTTCAGCACTGGATCGCCCAGGGCGCCCAGCCGACCGACCGCGTAATGCGCTTCCTCGACCAGGCCGGCCTTGCCAAGCGCCCGGCCCGCAACAACCCGACCAAGGCGCAGCCCGGCAAGAAGGCACAGGAACGTGCCGCTGAAGCCAAGCAGAAGGCCGAAGAAGCAGCCGCTGCAGCTTCGGAAGCAGCCGCGGAATAATTTCCGACGACCGGCATTGAAAACGGGCGGCATTTCCATGCCGCCCGTTTTGCTTTATGTGCACCGGAAAATCGCATGTTCTCATCCCGATGTGGTTCAGGAAACATGCAGCACGTTCACCCTGGATGCCCGACGATGACACAGCTGAAGAACCCTGTCCTGATGGCGACGATCGGCGCGGCGCAAGGGCTGCGCGGCGAGGTGCGGGTAAAGTCCTTCACCGACGATCCGGCCGCACTCGGCGACTATGGCAACCTCCACAGCGAGGACGGCCGCGTCTTCGAGGTGCTTGAGATCCGCGAGGCCAAGAACGTGGTCGTCGTGCGGTTTCGGGGCATCAACGACCGGACCGCTGCCGAAGCGCTCAACGGTCTCGAACTCTTCATCGAGCGCGACAATCTCCCCGACGACGATCTAGACGAGGACGAATTCTTCTACGCAGACCTCGAGGGTCTGGAAGCGGTCGACCGCACCGGCAAGAGCTATGGTTCGGTGACCGGCGTCTTCGATTTCGGCGCTGGCGATCTCCTCGAACTGAAGGGCCCGGGCCTCAGGCCGGTGCTTATTCCCTTCACCGAATGGTCGGTACTCGAAATCGACCTCGAAGCGGGCAAGCTCGTCATCGACCCGACCGCCGCCGGGCTCGTCGACGACGAGAAGAGCGGGCCCGGCAAGCCCTTTCCGACCAAGCGCAAGTGAGCCCACGGCAATGCCCTTTCGCGCGACTGTCCTGACGCTCTACCCGGAGATGTTTCCGGGGCACCTCGGCGTTTCGCTCGCCGGAAAGGCGCTGGAGCGCGGAGACTGGTCGCTGGAGGCCGTGCAGATTCGCGACTTTGCCGGCGACAAGCACCGCACCGTCGACGATACGCCCGCGGGCGGCGGTGCCGGAATGGTACTGAAGCCCGACGTTCTTGCCCGCGCCATCGATCATGTCGCTGCAGACGACGGGCGTCCGCGGCTTCTGATGAGCCCGCGCGGGCGGCCGCTGACGCAGGAACGGGTGCGGGCGCTGGCCGACGGTCCCGGCGCAGTCGTCGTCTGCGGCCGTTTCGAGGGCGTCGACCAGCGCGTCATCGATACGCGTGGACTCGAGGAAGTCTCGATCGGCGACTACATTCTTTCCGGCGGCGAGCCGGCAGCACTCGTTCTGCTCGACGCCGTGGTGCGTATCCTGCCGGGTGTCATGGGCAATCAGCTTTCAGGTGTCCACGAGAGCTTCGAGGGAGGGCTCCTCGAACATCCCCACTACACGCGTCCGCAGATCTTCGAAGGTCACGAAATCCCGGCCGTCCTCACCTCCGGCAACCACGCGGCCGTTGCGCAGTGGCGGGAAGCGACGGCGCGCCGGCTGACGGCGGAACGCCGGCCCGACCTCCTGGAACGGGCCCGGCATCCGAAGCGTGATCCGGCTCAGCCCGTAAAGAAATAATAGGCCGCCAGCAGCAGACCCACCGCCACCACCACGGCGCGGATGACCGCCTGCGGGACGCGTCGTGCCGCCCATACGCCCATATAGCCGCCAAGAGCTGCGCCCGGCACCATGATCGCCGCGTGCAGCCAGGAGACGACGCCACCCGCGGCGAAAACCACGATGGCGATTGCGGCGATGACGATGGAGATGAAGTTCTTGAGTGCGTTCAGCCGGTGGTAGCCGCCGCCGGTGGCAAGCCCCAGCACGGCAAGCATCATAATGCCCATGCCGGCGCCGAAAAAGCCGCCATAGACGGAGGTCGCCAGCTGGCTCGCCACGCCCAGCGGGCCGATGCGATGCTCGTCGCTGCGCGCCTTCGGCTTCAGGAGGGGGCCGGCGGCGAAGATCGCCGTTGCCGCGATCAGCAGCCAGGGCACCATCGCACGGAAGGCCGGATTGGAGAGCGACAGCAGCAGAAGCGCGCCGGCGAGCCCGCCGATCGCCGAAATGATACCGAGGACGAGGGCGTTCTTCCGGTCGGCGCGGATCTCCTTGGCATAGGCAAGCGTCGACGTGATATAGCCTGGGAACTGGATGATGGACGAGGTCGCGTTGGCGACGATCGGCGGCAGCCCGCCAAGCGTCATCGCTCCGAAAGTCAGGAAGGTGCCGCCGCCGGCAATGGCATTGACGACGCCGGACAGGAAGCCGGCGACGAAGAGCAAAAAGACCTGGAGCAACGTCATGGCTTTCCCCCGAAACACGTGAATCGGGATAGCCGGTGGCGCGGTCGACCGCAAGTCCGCGATACATTGCGGCCCCTCCCCATCTTTCCCCACAGGCGGGAGGGGGTGGGGAGGGGCATTCTTGAGGCGGGCGTGCGACAAAATCCGCTTTCGGGGATGACAAGGCCGGTCATATGGTGTATGTGCCGGCCCGGTTCGGGTTCCTTGCCCGTCGACCGTCAACAAAGAATGGCGAATACGCTCCTGCCGCAAATGCGGCAAGGCCTGAAGGGAAGTCCGACAGGCCGATCGAGAGCGCTCTGGCTGTTTCAGAAAAACGCAAAGGTTAGACCGATGAACATCATCCAGCAGCTGGAAGCCGAACAGGCCGCCAAGATCGCCGCAAAGCGCACCCTTCCCGAATTCTCCCCGGGCGACACCGTCCGCGTCAATGTACGCGTTGTCGAAGGCAACCGCACCCGCGTACAGGCTTACGAAGGCGTCTGCATCGCCCGTTCCGGCGGCGGCATCAACGAGAGCTTCACCGTTCGCAAGATTTCCTACGGTGAAGGCGTCGAGCGCGTATTCCCCGTCTACTCCCCGCTCGTCGAGAGCGTAGATGTGGTTCGCCGCGGTAAGGTCCGCCGCGCCAAGCTCTACTATCTGCGCGACCGCCGCGGCAAGTCGGCTCGTATCGTCGAAAACACCGGCACCCGCGCCCGCAAGCTGAACGACGCCGAGCGCCAGGCCGTTGTCGAGGAGAAGGCACGCATCGAGGCTGAAAAGGTCGCAGCCGCCCAGGCTCTGGCCGCCGAGAAGGCAGCAGCCGAAGCCGCCGAGGCAAAGGCAGCGGAAGAAGCAAAGGCTGCGGAAGCTGCAGCAGAATAAGTTTTCGACTCTTCAGAGTTGTGCGGAAAGGCGGTCCTCGGGCCGCCTTTCTTTTTGGTATCAGCCGCTTGTGCTCCCCATAGATTTTATGACATTTTCTGTCGCCACAATCTGGGAGTTCCTCCAATGACAATTCGTCGCCACGTGCTTGCGGGCATTGCCGCAGTTCTTGCCGTTCCATTCGCAGTCTCTGCGCCCGTTTTCGCCAGCGACCTGCCCGACCTCGGCGGCAAGACGGTCGTCGTGGTGACGGAGAATGCCTATCCGCCGCTGCAGTTCGTCGATCCGAAATCCGGCCAGGCCATCGGTTGGGAATATGACGCGATGAACGAGATCGCCAAGCGCTTGAATTTCAAGGTCGAGTACCAGAACACGAGCTGGGATGCGATGATCCAGGCGGTTTCCGACGGTCAATACCAGATCGGCATGACCGGAATCACCATCAAGGACGACCGCAAGGAGAAGGTCGATTTCTCGGATCCCTATATGCGCTCGCAGCAGTTCATGCTGGTGCGCGGCGACGAGACCCGCTTCGACGATGCCAAGAGCTTCGCAGCGCTCGAAAGCGGTCTGGTCGGCGCCCAGCCCGGGACTTCGCCTTTCTACACGGCCGTCTACGAGGTTCTCGACGGCAACGAGCAGAACCCGCGCATCAAGCTGTTCGAAACCTTCGGTGCGACGGTGCAGGCGCTGAAGGCCGGCGACGTCGATCTGGTCTTGACCGACAGTGTCGCGGCCAAGGGTTATGTGGATTCCTCCGACGGCCAGCTCAAGGTGGTCGGCGAGCCGCTCGGCACCGAGGATTTCGGCTTCATCTTCCCGAAGGGATCGGAACTCGTCGCGCCGGTCAATGCCGCCATCAAGGCGCTCAAGGAGGACGGCACCTTCGACGCGCTCAACAAGAAGTGGTTCCTCGACTACAAGATGGGCGGCTGACCGCCGGAACGGGATAAAACGCATGTGCGGTTTTCCGCCCACGTCCCGCTTCCACCTACTGGAATTGAAATGACGCCGGTCCAATCATCCGACACTTCCGGGAAGGACGATTATCCCTGGTGGCTGATCGCCCTTCTCGTGATCGCTGCGGCACTGGCCGCGGTCATCGCCGCCAATGATATCTTCACGCAGGTATTCACCGTCGTCCTGAAGGGGTTGGGCGTCACCGTTTTCGTCACTCTCGTCGGTTTCGTGCTCGCAACGGTGCTCGGCCTCGGCGTGGCCCTGATGGCGCTTTCCGAGCATGTGGTCCTGCGCCAGATCGCGCGCTTCTATACGGAAGTCATCCGCGGCGTACCGATCCTCGTGCTGCTGTTCTATATCGCCTTCGTCGGCGCGCCTGCACTGGTGACGGTCGCGAATTTCGTGGCGGCGCCGCTGATTTCGGCGGGCTGGATCGAGCCGTTCGTCGTTCGCGACGTGTCGCTGATGTGGCGGGCAATCATGGCGCTGATGATCGGCTATTCGGCCTTCATCGCCGAAGTCTTCCGCGCCGGCATCCAGTCGGTCGACAAGGGCCAGGTGGAGGCGGCAAAGGCGCTCGGGCTCTCCCGCTACCAGCGCTTTCGCCTCGTCGTCTTTCCGCAGGCGATCCGCGTCATCCTGCCGCCGCTCGGCAACGACTTCGTGGCGATGGTCAAGGATTCCTCCCTCGTCTCGGTGCTCGGCGTCGCCGACATCACCCAGATGGGCAAGGTCTATGCCTCAGGCTCCTTCCGCTTCTTCGAGACCTATTCCATCGTCGCCTATGTCTATCTCGTGCTGACGATTGGGTTGTCGCTGGCCCTTCGGGCGGTCGAGCGGCGGTTGAGGCGGTCGCAAGTGCGATAGGCAAGGGGGAGTCGGGCAGGCAGGGGAGTACTGCACCTCCAACGCTGCCGTCACGGTCCGCCCGCTCAGCCCTCGAGTTCCTCGCGCAGCATTTCCAGTTCGAGCCATTCCTCTTCCATGCGCGTGAGGTCCGTCCTGAGCTTCTCAAGCTCGGCGGCGAGCTTGGCAAAGCCGTTCGGGTCGCGCGAGAAAAGGTCGGGATCTGCCATCTTCTCTTCCCGCTTCGCGATCTCCGCCTCCGACCTGGCAATCTCCTTCGGCAGGTTTTCGAGCGCGAATTTCTGCTTGAAGGAGAGCTTGCCCTTCGCCTTCTGATGTTCGCTCGGCGACGAGGAGGCGCCGCTCGATCTGGCCTTCTCGGCTTTCTCGCTCCGGCGCCTTTCCTCGAGTGCGCCGCGGCGCTGCGCCATCATGTCGGAATAGCCCCCGGCATATTCGATCCAGCGGCCATCGGGCGCCTCCGGGTTGGCCGGAGCGATGGTCGAGGTCACGGTACGGTCGAGGAAATCGCGGTCGTGGCTGACCAGGATCACCGTTCCGGAAAATCCGGCCACGATCTCCTGCAGCAGGTCCAGCGTCTCGATATCGAGGTCGTTGGTCGGTTCGTCGAGGATCAGGAGGTTGGTCGGGCGTGCCAGGATGCGGGCGAGCATGAGACGCGCGCGTTCGCCGCCGGACAGGTCGCGGATGGGCGTTCGCGCCTGCTCCGGCTGGAAGAGGAATTCCTTCATGTAGCCGGTGACATGGCGCTGCTCGCCATTGACGAGGAGGGTCTCGCCGCGCCCGTCGGTCAGATAATGCGCCAGCGTCTCGTCCAGGTTCAGCTCCTCGCGTTTCTGGTCGAGCGTGGCGATCTCCAGATTGGTGCCTAGCTTGACGCTGCCCGTGTCCGGCGCGAGCTGACCGGTCAGGAGCTTCAGCAACGTCGTCTTGCCGGCGCCGTTCGGTCCGACGAGGCCGATGCGGTCGCCGCGGTGGACGCGGATCGAGAACGGCGCGACGATCGTGCGATCGCCATAGGCCTTGGTGATCTTCTCCGCCTCGATGACGAGCTTGCCCGATTCCCTGGCGTCGGCCACGGTGGCCTGGACCGTGCCTTGCGGCCCCTTGTGCCCGCGATGGCGGGCCCGCATGTCCTGCAGCTCGCCGAGCCGGCGCATGTTGCGCTTGCGCCTTGCGGTCACGCCGTAGCGCAGCCAGTGCTCTTCGCGCTCGATCGCCTTGCCGAGCTTGTGCTGTTCGAGCTCTTCCGCCTCCAGCACCTCGTCGCGCCAGGCCTCGAAATGCGCGAAGCCGCGATCGAGGCGGCGCGATTGGCCGCGGTCCAGCCAGACGGTCGCCGTCGACACCTTTTCGAGGAAGCGCCGGTCGTGCGAAATCAGCACCAGCGCCGAACGGCTGCGGACGAGCTCGTCTTCCAGCCACTCGATCGTCGGCAGATCGAGATGGTTCGTCGGTTCGTCGAGAAGCAGAATGTCGGGTTCCGGCGCAAGCACACGGGCAAGGGCGGCACGACGCGCCTCGCCGCCGGAAAGGCGCGTCGGCTCTTCCTCCCCGGTCAGCCCCAGATGCTGCAGCAGGTAGGCGACCCGGTAGGGATCGTCGCCTGGTCCGAGGCCGGCTTCCGCATAGGCCTGGACCGTATCGAAGCCGTCGAAATCGGGCGCCTGGTGGAGATAGCGTATCGTCACCGATGGATGCCTGAAGATCTCGCCCGACTGGGGTTCTGCAAGCCCGGCGGCGATCTTCATCAGCGTCGATTTGCCCGAACCGTTGCGGCCGACGAGGCAGATGCGATCGCCCGGCTCGACCTGCAGGCCCGCACCCGCGAGCAGCGGCGTGCCGCCGAAGGTCAGTAGAATGTCGTCAAGCTTCAGGATGGGAGGCGCCAAGGCATCAGGCTCCGGAAAGATCATAGGGCCGGGCGAGAATGACGGCCCGGCCGGATTTCAGGGTGAAGCGGACCGTGCCATCCGCGATGTTCGAAATGGTGCGCGACGAGCCGAAGGGCAGATGAAAATCCTTCAGCGGGTAGCGCACGTTCTCGATCGAGAGACCGTCAAGGTCCGCAAAGCCGAGGATCGAGAAGAGGCTGCCTTTCGGCAACTCGATCTCCTGCGAGCCGGGCAGCAGCGGATAGGCCTCCTCCTCGCCGGAGGTCATCATCACCGCAACGCCGCTCTCGGCAAGCGCGACGGTGCCGAGGAGGTGCAGGAAAGCGTGATCGCTGCGCGCGCCGCCGAGTCCGCCCGCGAAGACGAGCGAGGTCGCGCCACGCTCGAGGGCCGCCTCGACGGCGATCTCCCCATCGGTCGCGTTCTTGGCAGCCGGATGGCGTTCACGCGGGACGCCGGCGAACTCCGCCAGAAGCGCCTCGTCCGTGGAATCGAAGTCGCCGACCCAGAGATCGGGAACGACCCCCAGCGTCCTTGCATGGCGCATGCCGCCGTCGGCGGCGACGAAGCGGCTGCCTTCGAGCTGTCGAGCGAGCCGGTCTGTCGGCGTCAGCGCGCCGCCGAGCAGGATGGTGAAGGGTGATCGGGTCATGGCAGAAGCCCATAGCGCAAAGCAGCGGCGAAGGAAAAGGGCTCCGGCTGCTGTTTTGCGAACGCATGCTGCGCGGATCAGGTTCCGGACGCCGGATCTCCGGGGAAAAGCATGCCGTCATAGATGCCGGGCGTCGATCCGGCGATCTCCACCGCACCGACCGCGCGGGCATAGAATTCGGCGGGGCCGACGCCGCCGATGATCGCATAGGCATAGCCGGCGGCGCGCATGGACAGCAGGCTTTCGACGAGCAGGGCCTCGCCGATGCCCTTGCCGCGCATGGCCGCGTCCACTCCGGTCGGACCGAAGAAGCCGAGCGCGGTTACGTCATGGCAGGCGAAGCCCACGATCCGGTCCCGATGGTGAGCGATGTGGATGCGCGCCGGCGTCGAGGAGAAGGCGGTTTCGGCCTCGCCGGCCCACCCCGCCCCGAAGCGCTCCTCGATCCAGGGAATGACGACCCGCCGCTCGGCCGCAAGCGCCCGCCGGATGCGGACGTCGGGGTCGAGACGCGATGGACGGCCCTCGGGCAAGGCATAGAGGCGGACGAGCATGTCTGGCATGGAATTGTCTCCGCTTTCGGCGAACAAACGGCGCCGGCAATTGTTTGACTTTTAATAGCGCGCCCGGCGCGGACGGCAAACGTCCCTGCTGAAACTCAGCTTGCCTAAGCCGTCGCCGGAAGCTAAATCTTTTGCTGCTCTAACGGGGTGCCCTGGCCGGCTTTGCGACCATGGCTGAGAGGCTTCGAGCCAACCCGCGGAACCTGATCCGGCTCATACCGGCGGAGGGATTAGAAGCGATCGGACCGATACGCGCTTTTCCCATTGCAGCAACAACAAAGGGAGAGGTGCCAGAATGTCCAGTTCACTCCATCGAAAAATCCTTGGCCGGCTTGCGATCGCCGCCGCTTCGATCGCGGCATTTTCCGTGAGCGCGGCGGCCGCGGAAAAAACGCTGACGGTCTATACCTATGAGAGCTTCATCACCGAATGGGGGCCGGGCGCCAAGGTGGCGGAAGCGTTCGAGAAGACCTGTGACTGCAAGGTCGACTATGTAGGGGTCGCCGACGGGGTCGAACTCCTGACGCGGCTGAAGCTCGAAGGTCAGGGATCGAAGGCCGACATCGTACTCGGCCTCGACACCAATCTGGTGGCGGAGGCGAAGGCGACCGGCTTCTTCGCACCGCACGGCGCCGATACCGCTTCCGTCAAGGTCCCGGGCGGCTTCTCCGACGACACCTTCATACCCTATGACTACGGCCATTTTGCCGTTGTCTACGACACAGAGGCACTGAAGGACCCACCGAAGAGCCTCAAGGAACTGGTCGAGGGCGATCCGTCGCAGAAGATCGTCATCGAGGACCCGCGGACCTCAACCCCCGGCCTCGGCCTCCTGCTCTGGGTGAAGTCGGTCTATGGCGACAAGGCCGGCGAGGCCTGGGCGAAGCTCAAGGACCGCGTGCTGACGGTCACGCCGGGCTGGTCGGAAGCCTACGGTCTCTTCACAAAGGGCGAGGCGCCGATGGTTCTCTCCTACACCACCTCGCCTGCCTATCACATGGTCGCGGAGAACACCGAGCGCTACCAGGCGGCCCCCTTCGCCGAAGGCCACTATATCCAAATCGAAGTCGCCGCATTGACGAAGAACGCGAAGGACCCGGAACTCGCCCGGAACTTCCTGACCTTCATGATCGGTCCGGAATTCCAGTCGATCATCCCGACGACCAACTGGATGATGCCGGTGACGGCGACCAAGGAGCCGCTGCCGGAAGCCTTCGGCAAGCTCGTCGACCCGCAAAAGACGTTCCTCATTCCCTCCGGGGAGGTCGCCGCCAGCCGCAAGGCCTGGATCGACGAATGGCTGGCCGCCATGAGCCGGAACTGAGGCCGGATTGTCCGGCACAAAGGAAAGCAGGATGACCATCGCCGCCGGGGCCTTCGCCCTCGGCGGCATCCTGCTTTTCGTCGGCCTCGCCGGCGCGGCACTGCTTGCCCAATCGGCCGGCAGCGCCGGCGCCGGTCCGCTTTTCGATGCCTATATCTGGCGCATCACACGCTTCACCCTGCTGCAGGCCAGCCTCTCGACACTTCTTGCCATCCTATTCGCCATACCGGTGGCCCGGGCACTTGCCCGCCAGGCTTCGTTCCCCGGCCGCATCTGGGTGCTGCGGCTTCTGGCGCTGCCACTCGGCCTGCCGGCGCTCGTCGCCGCACTCGGGCTCATCGAAATCTGGGGCCGGCAGGGGCTCTTGAACAGGGTGCTTTCGGCAGCCGGGCTGGAGCAGCCGGTCAGCATCTATGGCCTCTCCGGCATTCTCATAGCCCATGTCTTCTTCAACATGCCGCTCGCCGCACGCTTGATGCTTGCCGGCATCGAGCGCATTCCGGCCGAATACTGGCGCACCAGCGCCAATCTCGGCATGGGATCCTTCGCCACCTTTCGCTTCATCGAGTGGCCGGTGATCCGCGGATTGCTTCCCGGCATCGCCGGGCTCATCTTCATGCTCTGCGCCACCAGCTTCACGCTCGTGCTGACGCTTGGCGGCGGGCCGGCCGCCAGCACGATCGAAGTGGCGATCTATCAGGCGCTGCGCTTCGACTTCGACCCGCCGCGGGCGATCGCCCTTTCGGCACTTCAGGTCGCCCTTACCGGAGCGCTGCTTCTCGTCCTGAAATTGATCGCGCCGGCGCCGCTGGAGGGAGAGACCAGCGGCAGGGCCATCCGGCGTTTCGACGGCGCAAGCGGTCTGTCGCGGCTTGCCGACCGGATCTGGCTGATACTCGCCGTCATCCTCGTCGGCCTGCCATTTGCGGCCATCGCCTATAGCGGATCGAAGGCCGACCTCGTCCGTCTCGTGAGCGAGCCGGCATTCCATCGGGCGCTCGCCATGAGCGCGACGATCGCCCTTGTCTCCGCCACGATCTCCGTCGCGATCGCGGCGCTGATGATCCGTACCGAACGGCTCGCGCTGGCGCAGCGGCGCCCCGGAGCGGCGCCTCGCCTCTTTGCAGGCACGATCGGCGCGAGCACCTCCTTCATACTGCTCGTGCCTCCCGTCGTGCTCGGCGCCGGATGGTTCCTGCTCCTGAGGCCTTTCGGCGACGTCGCCCGTTTCGCGCCGGCCGTCGTCGTCGCCATCAATGCGCTGATGGCGCTTCCCTTCGTTCACCGGGTGCTCGCGCCGGCCATGGCGACGCATGCCGCGCGCACCGCGCGCCTTGCCGCGAGCCTTGGCATCGGCGGCTTTCACCGCCTGCTGTGGATCGACTGGCCGGGCCTGCGCAAGCCTCTCTTTGTCGCCTTTTCCTTTGCCATGGCCCTCTCGCTCGGCGATCTGGGAGCAGTCGCTCTTTTCGGCTCCGAGGACATGGTAACCCTCCCCTACCTGCTCTATAGCCGGATGGGCAGCTATCGCACCGCGGATGCGGCCGGACTGGCGCTGGTTCTCGGCCTTCTCTGCCTTGTCCTGACTGTGCTCGGCACGGCGGGAGAGGAGATGCCGCCCGAAGGTAAAAGCACATGAGTTCCACCGCTCTCGCCGTCAAAGGCGTCGAGATAAGCTTCGAAACGACGACGCTCGCCTTCGACTGCACGGTTCCCGCGGAGCGGATCGTCGCCGTGGCCGGCGCCTCCGGCTCGGGCAAGTCGACGCTCTTCAACATCATCGCCGGCTTCGAGCAACCGGAGCGCGGGGAAGTCATCATCCTCGGCGAGGAAATGACCGGTCGGGCGCCGGCGGAACGGCCGGTCTCGATCATATTCCAGGAACATAACCTCTTCGCACATCTCGACGTCGCCACCAATGTCGGCTTCGGCATCAGCCCGGCGCTGCGACTGGATGCGGCCGACCGCATGAAAGTGGAGGATGCGCTGGCCCGGGTCGGGCTCGCCGGTTTTGGCAAGCGCCTGCCGCCGACGCTTTCAGGCGGCGAACGCCAGAGGGTCGCGCTCGCGCGCGCCTTCGTGCGGCACCGCCCGATCCTCCTGCTCGACGAGCCTTTCGCCGCGCTCGACCCCGGCATGCGCGCCGAGATGCGGGCACTCATCAGCGATCTGCACGAGGAGGAAGGCAACACGATACTGATGATCACACATCATCCCGATGACGTGAGGGCGCTCGCCGACAGCGTTCTTTTTCTCGACCGGGGCCGGATTGTCGCCCATGATGAAGTCGATCGGTTCCTCGGGCGCCGCGACATCGCTGCGATCAACCGGTTCCTCGGCAACGAAGGATGACGTATTGTTCGCGGCGGCCGATCCGACGCCGGGCGAACTAAATTCGCCGGACGCCACAATTTGACCGCCGCGCCGTGCGAGGCGCGGGAGACACCAGCGGGTATCTCGCAAAATTCGCGCATCCGTTGCTGCGATACCACGGGGCAACTATTTCTACTGGGGTCGGCTAGGCAGGCGGCGCTGAAATCGGATACAGCAGAATCCTGGCTGAAACACCCGCGCCGGTGCACCGCATCCGGCTGAAAAAGTAGGACTTTTCGCCGATTGCGATGAATGGCTTCGAGCCGCGGGTCGCGCCGGCGGATGGGGACGGGCTGAGGCATGATAAGGCAGGCAGTCATGAATGGCTGGTTTCCGCGGCGGCATGGAGCCGTGCGCGCACGAGCGCTGGTCGCATTGGCTGCCACGACGCTGATCGCTGGCTGCCAATCCGTGATCGAGCAGACCTACGAGCCCACCGTTTCGCCATCCTCCAATCCGCAGATCGTCGAGGAAGTGCAGAAGAACGACCCGCGGGCCCAACTCGGCGCGCGCGAGCATCCGCGCATCGTGGCGAGCTACGGCGGAGAATACCGCGACGCCAAGACCGAGCGGCTGGTCGCCCGGATCACCGGCGCCCTGACCGCCGTTTCGGAAAACCCGCAGCAATCCTACCGCATCACCATCCTCAACTCGCCGGCAATCAACGCTTTCGCGCTTCCGGGCGGCTATCTCTACGTGACGCGGGGTCTGCTGGCGCTCGCCAACGACGCCTCGGAAGTGGCCGCCGTACTCTCGCACGAGATGGCGCATGTGACGGCCAATCACGGCATCCAGCGCCAGCAGCGCGAGGAAGCGGAGGTGATCGCCAGCCGTGTTGTGTCCGAGGTGCTTTCCTCCGACCTTGCCGGGAAGCAGGCGCTTGCCCGCGGCAAGCTGCGCCTTGCCGCCTTCTCGCGCAATCAGGAACTGCAGGCCGACGTGATCGGCGTCCGCATGCTGGGCGAGGCCGGATACGACCCCTATGCGGCAGCGCGCTTCCTCGATTCCATGGCCGCCTATAGCCGCTTCAGCGCGGTCGATCCGGAGGCGGATCAGAGCCTGGACTTCCTGTCGAGCCACCCCAACGCGCCGCAGCGCGTCGATCTCGCGCGCCGGCATGCCCGCGCCTTCGGCCCCGAGGGGACGAGCGGCGACCGCGGGCGCGACTATTATCTCGCCGGCATCGACGGTATCCTCTATGGCGACAGCCCGCAGGAGGGCTATGTCCGCGGACAGACCTTCCTGCATGGCCAGCTCGGCATACGCTTCGACGTGCCCACCGGCTTCCAGATCGACAACAAGGCCGAGGCGGTGCTTGCCACCGGGGCGGGCGAGGTCGCCATTCGTTTCGACGGCATCGCCGACGCGAGCCGGCGCAGCCTGACCGACTACATCGCCAGCGGCTGGGTAACGGGCCTCAAGCCCGATACGATCCGCCCGATCACCGTCAACGGCCTCGAGGCCGCAACGGCGCGCGCATCGGCCGACCGCTGGGATTTCGATGTCACGGTGATCAGGTTCGGCGAGCGCATCTACCGCTTCCTGACGGCCGTTCCGAAGGGCTCGAGCGCACTCGAGCCGACGGCAAACCAGTTGCGAACCTCCTTCCGCCGCATGACGTCCGGCGAGGTCCAATCGTTGAAGCCGCTGCGCGTCCGGGTGGTCACGGTCAGGTCCGGCGATACGATCGCGACCCTTGCGGCCCGCATGATGGGTACAGACCGCAAGCTCGATCTTTTCCGGCTGATCAATGCGATGCAGATCACATCGACCGTCAGACCCGGCGACAAGGTGAAGATCATTTCGGAGTGAGGCGGCGCAGGGGCTGCCTCTCATCGGACTCGCGGTGCCGTCTCGCCTCTTACTGCATGTTTCCTTTAATCGTATCCGATTAAAGGACAAAAACATGCAGCAGATCAAAGTGCTACAGCGACCTTTGCGCGTCTGATAAGACGCGCGGCGCTGTAGTCGCTCAATGGAGAACTGGCGAGCCCAAGGCTCGTCCCTTCGCCCCGCTCGCGGGGAGAAGGTGCCGGCATGCGGATGAGGGGCAAATGACCTCGCGAAGCCTTACGCTTCAATGCATCGCCGCCGTCAGCGCCGGCGCCTTGGCGGTGAGCGCCGCACGAAGTTTTTCGAGTGCGCGCGTCTCGATCTGCCGCACGCGCTCCTTCGATATTCCAAGCGCGACGCCGAGCTCCTCCAGCGTGGCGCCATCCTCCGTCAGGCGGCGGGCGCGAATGATCTTCATTTCACGCTCGCTGAGCTCTCCGAGCGCGACCTGCAGCCATCGGCGGGCGCGCTCGCCGTCGATCAGATCGCTCACCTGCTCGTCGGGCAGAGGTGCCTCGCTCGCCAGGAAGTCCAGCCGGGCGCCGGCATCCGGGTCGCCGCTGCCGATCGGCGCCTGCAGCGACGCGTCGTTTCCGGAAAGGCGCGCATCCATGGTCTGCACGTCGGCAAGGCTGACACCGAGAGCCGCGGCGATCTCCTCGTGCATCGCCTGCGAGGTCAGTTGCCTGTCCCCCTGGGCGAGCCTCGCGCGCAACCGGCGCAGATTGAAAAACAAGGCCTTCTGCGCCGAACTGGTGCCGCCGCGTACGATCGACCAGTTGCGCAGCACGTAGTCCTGCATCGATGCGCGGATCCACCACGTGGCATAGGTCGAGAAACGCACCTCCCGGCTCGGCTCGAAACGCGCTGCGGCTTCCAGCAGCCCGATATGCCCCTCCTGCACGAGATC
Organism: Ensifer sp. D2-11; assembly: GCF_054161295.1. Taxonomy (NCBI): domain Bacteria; kingdom Pseudomonadati; phylum Pseudomonadota; class Alphaproteobacteria; order Hyphomicrobiales; family Rhizobiaceae; genus Ensifer; species Ensifer sp. D2-11. The sequence goes on along the minus strand of NZ_CP096433.1, from coordinate 3,378,602 downwards.
CCCCATGGGCAGTCCGAAACTGCGGAACTTCGCCGCCATCGAAATCACCAGACGCATGTGCGACATTGCGATCTTGTTGCGCGCCTCCTGGTCGTTATCGTTCCGCCAGGCCTGTGCGAGCGCATGTTCCTCATCCCGCTCGAGATAGGGCGCTTCCATGGCAATCTTGATCATACGCCTGTCTGCTGTGAGGGTCTTCATCGATTGCTCCGTAGCTGGCGGCAAGCGCCATTTCACGATTGAACTCCAAACGCCGAGCGCTCTCTTGCGGCGTTCGGCAACGGGGACGGATGGCGCTGGTTGACGAAATGACAGGGCGCCCTAGATGGAAGAATACGAACCTGAGGCGTGAGGAAATCACGGGGCCAAGATCGCTCGGCAGCACAGGCGAAGGCCTCCCTGCCGGGAGTGTTAAACGTGCGCGGGCGCGAAAAGTTCCGCGGGCGGTCGCGATTTTTGATTGTGGATCCCGCCGCTTTACGCCCCACCGATTGTAACGCGGCTGCGCCGCGCCCGGCTCTCGGCTTCTCGCGCAATCGGGCGCTCAGCTTCATGGAACATAGGGCAACAAAAAAGCCCGGCCTTTGGAGCCGGGCTTTTCTGATTGATTTTACGCAAGGAGTGTTTAAGCGGCTTCGTCCTGTGCGTCGTCTTCTTCGATAGCCTTGCCGCGCTTCGGGCCCTTGTTGAGATTGGCCTCGACAAGGCGAACGGCCTCAGTTTCCGACATCCTGTTCACGGCAGCGATTTCGCGCGCCATCCGGTCAAGCGCGGCTTCATAGAGCTGGCGCTCGGAATAGGACTGTTCCGGCTGGTTCTCGGCGCGATAGAGGTCGCGTACGACTTCCGCGATGGAAATGAGATCGCCGGAATTGATCTTGGCATCGTATTCCTGAGCGCGGCGCGACCACATGGTCCGCTTCACGCGCGCCTTGCCCTGCACGACCTTCAACGCGCGGTCGACGAAATCGGTTTCGGACAGCTTACGCATGCCGATGCCCACAGCCTTCGCCACCGGCACCTTGAGACGCATCTTGTCCTTCTCGAAGTCGATGACAAAGAGTTCGAGCTTCATGCCCGCGACTTCCTGCTCCTCGATCGCGACGATCTGGCCAACGCCATGGGCCGGGTAAACGATCGATTCACCGGTCTTGAAGCCTTGGCGCGTTGAAGATTTCTTCTGCTGGGTGGTCATTCGTTTCAAACACTCCCTAGTGCGCACCCGGCCCTCACAGGGGCCGGGGCCGGGTCAGTCAGGCCCGGGATAGACGGAGATACCGCCGGGTGGGTCCACCTGGTCCTCCAACGAAACGCAAACAAGCTCTTATGGCGCAGTCACAAGCAACGAGCCGTTGCATATCTCAAAAGTGCCGCGCGGTGGAGATCGTGTGCTTTCGTGCTGGTTTTCGGGCGCACAAAAGCACCCTCTGTGGATCAGTGTATGAAAACTATCACAAAAAAGAGCGGAAATCAATAATTTGCTGCACGGCAACGATCAAGTCGCCGCGCTCGCAAGCGCGAAGTGCCGGCGGGATTTCCCCAGCTTTCCGGCCTCGCCATCTGTCGTCCGTCAGCCGTGACGAACCGAGCGGCCGGAACCGCCTCAGTCGCCCTGTCCCGGTTCGGAAGAAAAATACTTCTCGTATTTTTCTTCTACGCCATCCATCTCCTTGGCCTCCGGCAGCGGGTCGCGCTTGACGGTGATGTTCGGCCACTGTGTGGAAAATTCCGCGTTCAGTTTCAACCACATATCGAGGCCCGGCTCGGTATCGGGCTTGATTGCGCCCGCGGGACATTCCGGCTCGCAGACGCCGCAGTCGATGCATTCATCCGGGTGGATGACGAGGAAGTTCTCCCCCTCATAGAAACAATCCACCGGGCAGACTTCAACGCAGTCCGTGTACTTGCAGCGAATGCAGTTATCGGTCACGACATACGTCATGAGGTACTCCAGCCAATGCTCACATTTGATGGCAGACGGCAATCAACGGTGATACTCGATCGCCCGCGCATGCTAGGCATGTCCGGCGCGCATAGCTGCCGAGGCAGACCCGAATGCCATCCTCTGCATGGCTTCGTGAATCGGAATCGATCCGGTGAAACCACACATCGGTTCAAGCTGCTACACCAACCTTCGCCCCTCGAACGGGGCGTTCGGCACTGTAGCGTTGCTTGTCACGTAAAGGCTTTGACGGGCCTTTGCAAGAATTATCCATGCGCGATTTGCCCCTGTGGGGGCACAGTTTTCCAGCCTCGGGACGGGCGTGCCGAAATCGGCTGCGGGCCGCCTCCGACAGTGTACGGCGCCGGGTCCAATGTCTGAAAATCAGTCGTCTTCCAGGTCCCCCGGCCGCAAGCGGTCCGGCCCCGGCCGCAAGCGGTCCGTCTCGCGGCGGTCCCGCTTTGTCGGCCGCCCCGCTCCGCGGTCGCGCGTCGCCTCCTCGAAAAGCGTGGGCCTGCCGGCGGGCACGGCGGGAGTCAGATCCTCGTAGAGCAGGCGCGCTTCCTCATAGGGGCCGCGGCGGGACCCGGGCAGCAGCACGCGCACGACGAGATCGCGCCGCTCCAGCGATACCTCGAGCATGTCGCCGGCCTTGATCTGGGCGGACGATTGCGTCTCACGCTTGCCGTTGACCGCCACATGACCCGCCTCTATCGCCTTCTGAGCGAGCGAGCGCGATTTGATCAGCCGGGCGAAGAACAGCCACTTGTCGAGCCGCTGGCGCATTGCAGGGGCGGACGGCGGCTGCTTTTCCATGGGCCTGACCTACTTCTTCATCTGCTCCTTCAGAGCAGCGAGCTTGGCGAAAGGTGAATCCGGATCGATCGGTTTTTCCTTGCGGGGCGGGCGCCCTTCGAACTTGGGAGGAGACGACTTGTTTCGATCGTGCCGGTCGCCGCGGTCTTTTCGCTGGCCGCCCGGCCTTCCTTCAGACCCCTTGCCCTCCTGCGGCTTGCCTTCCCAGGGCTTGCCCTGCGACTTGCCCTGCGACTTGCCGTGAGGGGCCTGCCTGCGGCCGCCCTCGCGGCCTTCGGTCTGGCCATGGCGCTGGCCGCCTCGGCGCTGTTCGCCCTGGCGACCGCCCTGTCGCTGATTGTCCTGGCGGGTGCCCGGACGCCACAGGAGCACCGGCTTGGCTTCAGCCGGGGCCTCCGGCTCAGCCGGTGCCGCCGCATCGTCGCCCGCCGGCGCGGCCTGCGTCTCGGCAGCTGCGGTATCGGCGGCTTCCGTCTCTGCAGCCGGCGCGGCCGGCGCCTCGGCAGCCGCGGTTCCGGTGGCTTCCGTCTCTGCGGTCGGCGCATCCGCGGCTTCAGCCTCGACGCTCCCCGCATCCGCTACACTCGCACCGGCCTCTTCGGCAGGCGCCGTCTCCCCATTCTGGCTTGCCAGGAAAGCTGCCGCCTCCTCGGCCGTCACGGCGTCCGCGCGATAGCCGAGACCCTTGAGGATTTCCTCCATGTCATCGGGCGTTGCCCCGAGAATGGACAACATCGACGTCGTCGCGACGAAACGGCGGCCGTCATAGGCGCCTTCAGGACGCGGCGATGTCCCCGGCTTCCACTGCAGGAGCGGACGGATGAGATCGGCAAGCCGCTCCAGGATATCGATCCGCACCGCGCGCTTGCCGAGGAACCGGAAGCCCGCGAGCTTGTAGAAGGTCCGCTCGAAGGACGGATCGGTGACGACGGAGGTGCGGCCGGCAGCAAGCATCGGGATGAGCTCGCCGTAGCCGGGCTTGTCCAGCCCGTCGTTCTTCAGCGCCCAGAGAAGCGTGATCAGCTCCGCCGGAGCCGGCTTCAGAAGCGCGGGGAGGAAGATGTGATAGGCGCCGAAGCGTACACCGTATCTGCGAATCGACGCGCGGCTCTCCTGATCGAGCGACTTCACCTCTTCGGCGACGTCGCGACGGAAGAGCACGCCGAGATTCTCGACGATCTGGAAGGCGAGACCCTTCGCGAGACCCTCGAGATCCTCGGCGCGCGAAATGTCGTCCAGAGGCTTCAGCACCGTGCTGATGTGATGGTTCACGAAACGCTCGATCCGCGCCAGCACGTGTTCGCGGGCATTGGCCTGGAGCTGCTCGTCGGCAAGCAGGATGACGCGGGGACGCATGACGTGGTCGCTCGCCGTGAGCCGCGCGACCGGATCGCCGAGCCAACGGACGAGACCGTCCGACGACAGGGCCAGGTCGCCGTTGCCGGCCGCATGGAGACGAGCGGCGCGCGCTTCGAATTCCAGCGCGAGCGCCTTATGGGCGGCACCCTGAACGGCCTTCGCGTCCGTTCCCTCGCTGCCCGCGGCGAGCGTGAACCGGAAACCGGCTAGCTGACCCACATGGTGTCCCTCGACGAAGACATCACCATTCACACTGATTTCTGCTTCCAGCATCGCATTCTCTCTCAGGCGCTTCATGAGCACAGATGTCCTGCGATCAACAAAGCGTTTCGTCAACCTTTCATGTAGCGCGTCGGACAATCGATCTTCGATTTCCCGCGTCTTTTCTTGCCAGTGTGTCGGATCGGCAAGCCACCCGGGCCGGTTGGATACATAGGTCCAGGTCCTGATCTGCGCAATTCGCGCCGAAAGTGTGTCGATTTCGCCGTCCGTATGATCGGCGCGCCGGACCTGTTCGGCCATGAAATCCTCGTTGACCGTGCCATGGCGAACGAGGTCGGCATAGATGGTCGAGATCAGATCCGCATGCTGGGCCGGCGTGATGCGGCGATAATCCGGGAGCGCGCAGGCTTCCCAGAGCTTCTCGACGCGCTCGGACGCCGTGGCGACGTCGACGATCTCCGGGTAGCGGGTCAGATGCTCGAGCGCCTGCTGATCGACGGCCGGGAGCGCCCGCGCCAGGCCCGATACCGCCGGTGCGGCCTCGAGGCTCTTTCTCAGTGCCTTCAGCGAAGAAAAGTCGAGCGCCTTGGAGCGCCATTGCAACACCCGGAGAGGGTCGAACTCATGCGATTCGATGCGGTGCACCAGGTCCTCGTCAAACGGATCGACGCGTCCGGTCACGCCGAAGGTCCCGTCCCGGACATGCCTGCCCGCGCGCCCTGCGACCTGGGCGAGCTCCGCCGGATTGAGGTTACGGTATTGGTAGCCGTCGAACTTCCGGTCCTGAGCGAAGGCGACATGATCGACGTCGAGGTTCAGCCCCATGCCGATCGCGTCGGTCGCCACGAGATAGTCGACGTCCCCCTCCTGATAGAGTGCCACCTGCGCATTGCGGGTTCGCGGCGAAAGCGCGCCCAGTACGACGGCCGCGCCGCCGCGCTGGCGCCGGATGAGCTCCGCGATCGCATAGACCTCGTCGGCCGAAAAGGCGACGATTGCCGAGCGGTTCGGCAGGCGGGTGATTTTCTTGGAGCCGGCATAGACAAGCTGCGACATGCGCGGCCGCTCGACGACGGTGATGCCGGGCAGCAGATATTCGAGGATCGGCCGCATCGTCGCGGCGCCGAGCAGCAGCGTCTCGCCGCGGCCGCGCAGGTGCAGGATCCGGTCCGTGAAGATGTGGCCGCGTTCGAGATCGCCTGCGAGCTGAACCTCGTCGATCGCCACGAAGGAGGCCGTCGTCTCGCGCGGCATCGCCTCCACCGTGCAGACCGAGTAACGGGCGCGATGCGGCGCGATCTTTTCCTCGCCCGTGATCAGCGCGACATTGTGGTGACCGACCTTCTCCACGAGACGGGTGTAGACCTCGCGCGCGAGCAATCTCAGCGGAAGCCCTATGACGCCGCTGTCATGCGCGATCATGCGCTCGATCGCATAATGGGTCTTGCCGGTGTTGGTGGGTCCGAGCACCGCGGTCACGCCGCGGCCGCTCAGGATCATGGATTGAAAGGACAAGGTCTCGATCCCGGGCAGTCTCTGCAGCGCCGCACTTCTTTTGGTCGCGAAGCTCGCTGCAGTGCTGATTTTCCGTATGTATTATCCGTAAAACGGCTCCGATTTATGGAACACGCACTGAGAGCCGGTGCGCTTTCATGCTCCGGCGGGAAACAGATGCCTATGCGACGTGCCAAACGCAAGGGTTCACGGGGAATAAATACGCCAATCGGCAACCATATCTTGCGCCTCCCCTTAGAACTCTCGTTCAGGATTCTGGAACAGCGACGGAACGAATCAGACACGAATCGCTGACTCCCGCTGATTCACTTTATGTTCACGGCTATATATAGTTTTCAACATCTAGTTACGCACCATATGCTGAATCCAAGGGAGGATCACCCCTCAGAAGCTGCCGATCGGCTTCGTTTGGCGTCATTGCGGCCGTTGACCACGCAAAGGATTCCGAATCCAAGAGTCTGGAAAGATTGAAAAATTTTAACGGGATTCGCTGCCGATCGGCCGAGTCCGGAAATAGGAATCGCTTCACAGGCACCCGCCTCCTGCCGGGGCAGAGCAACGCCGACTCGCCGGCGGGAACGGTTTCCCCTTTCGTTCACCACAATATCTAGTGCCAGGGCCGAAACGAATCCGGCGCCCCGAAGGGCGCCGGAAAGCCGAGGGCACCATGCCTCAGGCGAAGTACTGGCCGCCATTGGCCGAAATCGTCGAGCCGGTGATGAAGCCCGCGTCGTCGGAAGCGAGAAACACGACGCAGCGTGCCACTTCCTCCGGCTCGCCGAGGCGTCCGACGGGTATCTGGGGAATGATCCGCTCGTTGAGCACCTTTTCCGGAACGGCGCGCACCATCTCGGTGCCGATATAGCCGGGGCAAATCGCGTTGACGGTGATCCCTTTCGCCGCCCCTTCCTGGGCCAGCGCCTTGGTCAAGCCGAGATCGCCGGCCTTGGCGGCGGAATAGTTCACCTGGCCCATCTGCCCCTTCTGGCCGTTGATCGACGAGATGTTGACGATACGGCCGAAGCCGCGGTCGCGCATGCCCGACCACAGCGGATGCGTCATGTTGAAGACGCCGGTGAGATTGGTGCCGATCACTTCGGCCCACTGTTCCGGCGTCATCTTGTGGAACATGGCGTCACGGGTGATGCCGGCATTGTTGACGAGGATGTCGACCGGTCCGAGGTCGGCCTCGACCCTGGCGATGCCATCGACGCAGGCCTGATAGCTCGATACGTCCCATTTGTAGACGGGAATGCCGCTTTCCTGCTCGAAGGCCTTGGCCCTCTCGTCATTTCCGGCATAGTTTGCGGCCACCTTGTAGCCCGCAGCCTTCAGCGCCACGCAAATCGCAGCGCCAATGCCGCGGGATCCGCCCGTTACCAGTGCTACCCTGCTCATACTCGCCTCCCACTCGGTTAAGTCAAATTTGCAAAAGCACACCCCTGCAGCCCGGCGAGCCCGGGCCGCTGATGTGCATCGTCTGATCCGAAACTTGCCCGCATCGCGGGAGGCCGGTTACAGGCGTTCCACGCACATGGCGACGCCCATGCCGCCGCCGATGCACAGGGTGGCAAGCCCCTTGGAGACGCCGCGCCGCTTCATTTCGAAAAGAAGCGTGTTCAGCACGCGGGCACCGGAGGCACCGATCGGATGGCCGATGGCGATCGCTCCGCCATTGACGTTGACGATCGAAGGATCCCAGCCGAGGTCCTTGTTGACGGCGCAGGCCTGAGCCGCGAAAGCCTCGTTCGCCTCCACGAGCTCGATATCGGCGACCGACCAGCCGGCCTTTTCGAGGGCCTTGCGCGATGCGGGGATGGGGCCGGTGCCCATGATCTGCGGGTCGACGCCTGCCGTGGCCCAGGAGACGATGCGGGCAAGCGGCTGGATGCCGCGCCGGGCCGCCTCGGCCTCGGTCATCAAGAGCGCCGCGGCGGCACCGTCGTTGAGACCCGAAGCGTTGCCCGCGGTCACGGTACCTTCCTTGTCGAAGGCCGGGCGGAGCTTTGCGATCGAATCCAGCGTGGCACCGTGGCGGATGTACTCGTCCTGATCCACGTTTACGTCGCCCTTGCGCGTCTTCACGACGAAAGGCACGATCTCGTCGGCGAAACGGCCGGCCTTCTGGGCCGCTTCCGCCTTGTTCTGGGAGGCAAGCGCGAATTCGTCCTGTTCCTCGCGCGTCAGCTGCCATTTCCGCGCAACGTTCTCGGCGGTGATGCCCATGTGGTAGCCGTAGAAGGCATCCGTCAGGCCGTCCTTGATCATCGTGTCGATCATCTTGTAGTCGCCCATCTTCACGCCGCCGCGCAGGTGCGCGCAATGCGGCGCCATCGACATCGACTCCATGCCGCCGGCAACGATGACCTTCGCATCGCCGGTTGCGATCTGCTGCATGCCGAGCGCTACGGCGCGCAGGCCCGAGCCGCAAAGCTGGTTCATGCCCCAGGCGGTCTTTTCCTGCGGGAGACCGGCCTTCATCGCCGCTTGCCGCGCAGGATTCTGCCCCTCGCCCGCCGGCAGCACCTGACCGAGGATCACCTCGTCCACCTCGCCCGCTTCGACGCCAGCCCGCTCCAGCACCGCCTTGATGGCGGCCGCACCCAGTTCGTGCGCGGGAGTATTGCCGAAGGCGCCGTTGAAGGAGCCGACGGCCGTGCGAGCCGCGCTGGCGATGACGATCGAGGGATTGCTCATGGGACGTTCCTCATATTTGCTTTGCCTGATGGAGGCAGACTGGCAAAGGGAGGAGCGCGAGTCAAACGGCTAGTTGCACTGCCGCAAAAGCTTCACGGTCGCTTGTCGGCGCTCCTTCGCACCTGCGTCGCCGCATTGCACAAAGAGATTGTCAGTGGCGCTCTTTTGCGGATACTCTGAAAAATACAATAAAGACGGGACCATGGGTAAGAGGAGACCCTGATGGGGAAAAACGAAGGCCAGATCGTTATCAAGAAATACGCGAACCGGCGACTCTACAATACCGGTACGAGCACTTACGTGACCCTCGACGACCTGGCTGTCATGGTGAAGAGGGGCGAGGACTTCATAGTTCAGGATGCCAAGTCCGGCGAAGATATAACCCATTCCGTGCTGACGCAGATCATCTTCGAACAGGAGTCGAAGACCGGCAACACGCTCCTGCCGATTTCCTTTCTCCGCCAGTTGATCTCCTTTTATGGCGACCAGATGCAGATGGTCGTACCGAGCTATCTCGAGCACTCGATGCAGGCCTTCACCGAACAGCAGGCGCAGATGCGGGAGCAGATCACCAAGGCCTTCGGCGATACGCCGATCGGCAAGAACCTGAAGGTGCCGCTGCAGCTCGTCGAGGAACAGGTCCGGCGCAACACTGAAATGTTCCATCAGGCCATGCAGATGTTTTCGCCCTTCATGGCCGCCCCGCCGGCCAAGGAAACCAGGAAGGCCGAGGCGAAGGACATCGACGAACTGAAGGAACAGCTCCGCGCCCTTCAGACGAAACTGGATAATCTGGGCTGATCACCCCTCGATCCACCAAAGAAAAAGGGCCGGCAATGCCGACCCTTCGAACTTCATCCGCAGGCGGAAACGCTTATGCGTTTTCCTTCGGCGTCAGGACCTGGCGGCCGCGATACATGCCGGTCTTCAGGTCGATGTGATGCGGGCGGCGCAGTTCGCCGGAGTTCTTGTCTTCGATGTAGGTCGGAGCCTTGAGGGCGTCAGCGGAACGGCGCATGCCACGCTTGGACGGGCTCGTTTTTCTTTTCGGTACAGCCATTTCATTCTCCACTTATCGGGCAAAACACTGTTCAGCAGCCGAAAATGGCCGGGTCAAACAGATGTCGATCTCGGAATTTCGCGCGCTTATACATGTCGAACCGCACTTTGACCAGTCCCCGCGGGCAAATTTTCGACTCGGGCGCGGGAAGCCCCGATCCGCCTCAGGCCTCGTCCTCGGGTACGATCCATGTTTCGACTCTCGCCGCCTCCTCCCATTGGCGGAAGGCCGGATGCGCCTTGACGGCGTCAATATAGGCGAGCGTCGCCGGGTCCGCCACGAGCTCATAGGTCTCGAAACGGTTGACGACCGGGGCGAACATCGCGTCGGCCGCGGTGAACCGGCCGAAAAGGAACGGCCCCCCTGATTGCGCGACCGACTCCCGCCAGATCGTCTCGATCCGCGCCACGTCCTCGACGACGCCGTCCGGCAGAGCGATCGCCTTTCTCGGACGGCGGATGTTCATCGGGCAGGCGCCGCGCAGCGCCCGGAAGCCGGAGAGCATCTCCATGGAGTAGCTGCGCGCACGGGCACGATCCGCGCGGTCCTCCGGCCAGAGACCCGCATCCGGGAAAAGCTCCGCGACATATTCGATGATCGCGAGCGATTCCCATATGCGGATCTCGCCGTGATGAAGAACGGGAACGCGGCCCGTGGGCGAGATTTCGTGAAAACGCGGATTTCCGGCCGCAAAATCGAAGGGAACGACGACGTCCTCGAACGGAATTCCGCCGGCCGTGAGGGCGAGCCAGGGCCGCAGCGACCAGGACGAATAGTTCTTGTTGCCGACATAGAGGACGAGCTTGGCCATGATCCTGTCTCCGACTGGGTTCGCTCATGCGAGATACAAACGCAGCCTTGCCACATCAGCGGCCGGCGAACCAATGAATTGGTTTCATCCTAATCATAAAGGCACGTGATATAACCGCCGGAGCGGCCGGCCCGGCGTTCGATCACCGCAGCGAGACGCCGCAGGCCACGCCCCGGCTTGCCGGCAGTGCGATCGATCGGGTTGGGCAGCGAGACGGCGAGGAGAGCGGCCTGGCGGCGCGAAAGCTTCGCCGCCGAAACGCCGAAATGATGCCGGGCGGCGGCCTCGATCCCGTATATGCCCTCGCCCCATTCGGCGACGTTCAGGTAGATCTCCATCAGGCGCCGCTTGCTCCAGGCGAAATCGGCCGCGATCGCGAGCGGTAGTTCCATCGCCTTGCGCACGAAGGAACGGCCGTTCCAGAGGAACAGGTTCTTGACCGTCTGCATCGGGATCGTGCTGGCGCCGCGCGTCTGTTCGCCGTCGAGCGCATCCTCGACGACGCCGCGCATCTGCGCCCAATCGATGCCGGCATGGGCGCAGAACTGCCCGTCCTCCGACATCATCACCGACTGGACGAGCACCGGCGCGATGTCGTCGAATTCCACCCACTGCCGGTCATAGCCGCGCAGCAGCACGAGATCGCGCAGCATCAGTGTCGAAACCGGGTGAATGAACTCCAAGAGATAGAGGCCGATCAGGGCATAGGGCAGGATGAGAACTGAGAGGACGATAAAAACGAGCCGACGCCGCCGCGAGCGCCAGGTCCTGCGCGTGGCCGTCCAGCGACCGGCGGGCAACTCCGCCTCCTCGCGTTCTTCCGAAACGATCTCCACGCCCCGTCCGTCCACCTCTTTTCCGCCCGCCTCTTGTCCCATTCACCCTCTCATATGCGATGGCGAGCGAAAGTTGAACGGCCTTTCTCGCAAAAGGCAAGGCTCTGCAGCGCCGTCATCCCCGGACCAGCCCTGTGCGCTGCGACGCCAAAGCCCGTTGAAAGCCGCTCCGCCGCGTGTCAAAGAGCCTTTATGAAAGACGAGAGATCATCCTTTCCGGCGCGCCTCAAGACCAACGCGGTCGCGGTCGAAGCGCTGCTCGAGACATTGCTCGGTCCGGCCGTGGGCACGGGCGAAATCGCCCGCCCGGCAAACCTGCTCGGAGCCATGCGCCATGGCGTGCTCAACGGCGGCAAGCGGCTGCGGCCTTTTCTCGTCGCCGAAAGCACGGCCCTCCTCGGCGGCGATGCGGAAGCGGCGCTCAGAACAGGCGCCGCGCTCGAATGCATCCACTGCTATTCGCTCGTCCATGACGACCTCCCGGCCATGGACGACGACGACATGCGCCGCGGAAAGCCGACGGTGCACGTCGCCTTCGACGAGGCGACGGCGATCCTTGCGGGCGACAGCCTGCTGACCTTCGCCTTCGACATCGTCGCGGCGCCGGAAACGGCGCTCTCCGACCGTCAGAAGACGACGCTCGTGCTGGCGCTCGCGCGCGCCGCGGGGCATGGGGGCATGGCCGGCGGTCAGGCGCTCGACCTAGCCGCCGAAAAGAGCGCCCCCGACGAAGCGGGCATCGTCCTCTTGCAGTCGATGAAGACAGGTGCCCTCATCCGCTTCGCCTGCGAGGCGGGTGCGATCATCGCCGATGCGCCGGCAGAGGACCGCCGACGGCTGCGCGCCTTCGGGGACAAGATCGGCCTCGCCTTCCAGCTTGCCGACGACCTGCTCGACCTCACCGCCGATGCCGCAATCGTCGGCAAGGCGACCGGCAAGGATGCCGCACGGGGGAAGGGCACGCTTGTCTCCCTGCATGGCCAGCCCTGGGCCGAGCGGCGGCTCGAAAGCCTGGTGGCCGAGGCGGAAGGCCTGCTCGAACCCTACGGACCACGCTCGGCGATCCTTGCCGAAACCGCCCGCTTCATCGCCAACCGCAGGAACTGAGCTCATGAGCAAACTTTGGTCGCCGATCGTTGCCGCGCTGAAACCTTACGTCCCCGGTGAACAGCCGCGCATGGCCGATCTCGTCAAGCTCAACACCAACGAGAGCCCCTATGGCCCCTCGGAAAAGGCGCTGGGGGCGATCCGGGCGGCCGCAGACACGGATCTCCGGCTCTACCCGGATCCGGTGGCTCTCGGACTGCGGCAGGCGATCGCCGCGCGCCACCAGGTATCGGTCGGCGAAGTCTTCGTCGGCAACGGTTCCGACGAGGTCCTGGCACACACATTCGCGGCGCTGCTGAAGCACGACAGGCCGCTGCTTTTTCCGGACATCTCCTACAGCTTCTACACGACCTATGCGGGCCTTTTCGGCATCGAGGCGGTGGAGGTGCCGCTCGACGCCGCATTCCGCATCGACATCGCCGATTATCGCCGGCCCTCGGGCGCGGTCATCCTGCCGAACCCGAACGCCCCGACCGGCATCGGCCTGCCGCTTGCCGAAATCGAAAGGCTGGTGGCCGACCATCCCGGTCAGCCGGTGGTGATCGACGAGGCCTATATCGATTTCGGCGGCGAATCCGCAATCGCGCTCGTTCCGAAATACGACAACCTGCTCGTCGTTCAGACCTTCTCGAAGTCACGCGCGCTGGCCGGCCTGCGCGTCGGCTTCGCGATCGGCCAGCGGCCGCTGATCGAGGCGCTGGAGCGCGTCAAGGACAGCTTCAACTCCTATCCGCTCGGACGCGCCGCCCAGGCCGGCGCAACGGCCGCGATCGAGGACGAGGCGTGGTTCGAGGCGACCCGCGGCAAGATCATCGCCTCGCGGGCGAAGCTGGCGAGCGAACTCGAAAAGCGCGGCTTCGAGGTCCTGCCGTCGCAGGCAAACTTCGTCTTCGCCCGCCACCCCGGACATGCGGGCCAGACGCTGGCGGCGAAACTGCGCGAAAGGGCTGTGATCGTCCGCCATTTCGCCAAGCCGCGAATCGCGGATTTCCTGCGCATCACCATCGGCACCGACGCGGAATGCGCCAAGCTGGTCGCGGCGCTCGACGAGGTTCTGTAAGGGCTGAACGGCGGACCGCGCGTTTCGCCCCCTCCTCGGGTTTAACCCGAGGACCAACCCTCTCCCGGCAGGCCGGCTATGGCATATGCATATCTGCTCCTCCGGCGGGAGCCGTTGCCATGGGTATGCGATAAACGGTTTGACCTTCGCATGCCTAAACGATGCCACGGACAGAACGCAGAAGTGGAGGCGAGGGCCCGCCGCATACATTCTCCCCCCTTGTGGGGGAGACGACAAGCGGCTTGACCTTCACCTATCCCAAACGATGCCGTCGGGAGACCGCATAACCGGAAGCGAGAACCAGCCGGTTTCTCCCCATGGCAACGGATTCCGCCAGAGGAGCAGATGCGTATATGCCCTAGAGCGGTATGTATTTAAGCCCGTTCATATCCCGCCTCTTTGAAGTAGGCTGCGCATTCCTGTGGGGTGACGGCTTGGAGAATGTGGCGCAGTTCGTCATGGATTGCATCGCGTGATCTGGCCTGTGCCTCACGCAACCAGTGCTTGATTTTGGCGAAGAGCTTTTCGATCGGATTGAGATCGGGGGAATATTTCGGCAGAAAGAACAGGCGGGCGCCGGCCTTACGGATGGCGGCGCGGATCTCCTGACCCTTATGGGAGCCGAGATTGTCCAGGATGACGATGTCGCCGGCTTTGAGTTCCGGCACCAGAACTTGCTGGACATAGATGCGGAAGCGTTCGCCATTGATCGGGCCATCGAGGATAAAGGGAGCGCTGACGCGGTCGGCCCTGAGTGCGGCGACAAAGGTCATGGTGTTCCAATGGCCGAAGGGGGCGTAGCCCACCAGTCGTTCGCCGCGAGGCGCCCAGCCCCGCAGCGGCGCCATGTTCGTCTTCGTCCAGGTCTCATCGATGAAAACGAGGCGGGCGGGATCAATTCCGGGGCAGTGCTTCAGCCATCGTGCCCGGTGGCGGGCGACGTCGGGCCGCTCCCGTTCGCTGGCGACCAGCGTCTTTTTTTATAACTCAACCCCTCTTCGTGCACGAAGGTCCAGACGGCGCGATAATCCACCTTCAGGCCGCGCTCGCTCAACTCGGCGACAAGTCCGTGCAGCGTGAAGTCGCGCTCGCGGCAGCGGCAAAGCAGCCAAGCCCGGTGCGGACCGGAAAGCTTGCGGGGCTTGTGCCCACCCATCTGGCCGGGTGCGGCGCTGCCCGTCTCGCGAAACCGCCGCACCCAATCGATCGCGGTGCTGATGCCGATGCCGAAGCGCTTGGCCGCTGCCCGGCACGATAGGCCCTCGCCCGTCACCGCATCGACAACGCGTTCCCGAAGATCATTCGAAAAAGGTCTCGCCATAAAGGCCGGCCTCCTTCACCGGCCTGAATGGTGAATCTGATTTGCGCAGAAAAAGGAATCCCCTTTCCGATTCCGCCTAAATGCATCCCGCTCTAGCGCAGGCAGGGAGAGGGGACTTGCAGGGAGAGGGGACTTGGGCAACGCTTCACCGCGAATCTCCTTCGCCCCGCTTGCGGGGAGAAGGTGGCCGGCAGGCCGGATGAGGGGAAGCCAAAAACATACCGGCCGTTTCTTCGCGCTCGGCGCATCGCGCACCCCATTGGCATCGACGGAGGCCTCGGCTACTGTCCCGTCCGCAAGGACAATCGGACGCCGTCATGCTCGACCTCACGCCCTATCTGCCGCAGCTCCTCGTCGCGTGGACAGCTTATATCATCGCCGTTGCTTCGCCGGGGCCAGCGGTTCTGGCGATCATCGCGACCTCGGTCAGCCGGAGGAGAAGCGCGGGCCTGGCGCTCGCCTTCGGCGTGCTGAGCGGCAGCTACACCTGGGCGATGCTGACGGCTTCCGGCCTGTCGGCCCTCATCCGAACCTATGGCCAGGCGATCATCGTCCTGAAGATCGCCGGCGCCTGCTATCTGTTCTGGCTTGCCTATAACGCGCTCAGAGCGGCGATGCGGGGCGACGCCCAACCGTCCGCCCTTCGTGTTCCCCCGACTTCCTCGCTGAAGAAGCTTTACCTCAAAGGTCTCGGGATCCACCTGACCAATCCGAAGGCGATCTTCGCCTGGATCATGCTGGTCTCGCTCGGGATGCCGGAGGGAGCGCCGGTCGGCGTCACGGCCGCCTTCATCGGCGGCTGCATGCTGATCGGTCTCGTGATCTTCTGCGGCTTCGCGATCGTCTTCTCGCTCGCGCCGGTACATCGCGCCTATCTGAAATCGCGGCGGATCATCGAGAGCCTGATGGCCGGCTTCTTCGCCTTTGCGGGCTTCAAGCTGCTGACGGCACGGCTCTGATCCTCGATACTACTCCGCCGCCGCCTGGCCGTGGCCGAAGCGTTTCTCGATATAATCGGCGACGAGCAGCTGAAAGTCCTCGGCGATCTTCGGCCCGCGCAGCGTCAGCGCCTTCTGCCCGTCGATGAATACGGGTGCGGCCGGCATTTCGCCGGTGCCGGGAAGCGAAATACCGATATCGGCATGCTTGCTCTCGCCGGGGCCGTTGACGATGCAGCCCATCACGGCGACCTTCAGCGCCTCGACGCCCGGATATTTCTCACGCCAGACCGGCATGCTCGCGCGGATATCCTCCTGGATCTTCTGGGCGAGTTCCTGGAACACGGTCGAGGTGGTGCGGCCGCAGCCCGGACAGGCCGCGACGACCGGAATGAACTGACGGAAGCCCATCACCTGCAGAAGCTCCTGCGCCACCTGCACCTCGCGCGTGCGGTCGCCGCCGGGTTCGGGCGTCAGGGAAATGCGGATGGTGTCGCCGATGCCCTGCTGCATCAGGATGCCGAGCGAGGCGGAAGAGGCGACGATGCCCTTGGTGCCCATGCCCGCCTCGGTGAGGCCGAGATGAAGCGCATGGTCGGAACGCGCGGCGAGCATCGCATAGACGGCGATCAGATCCTGCACGCCCGAAACCTTGGCGGACAGGATGATGCGGCTACGCGGCAGGCCCAGCTCCTCGGCAAGTTCCGCCGAGAGAAGCGCCGACTGCACGATCGTCTCTCGCATCACCTGTTGTGCCGTCAGAGGGGAGCCATTCGCCTGGTTCGCGTCCATCAGCCGCGTCAGGAGCTCCTGGTCGAGCGAGCCCCAGTTCACCCCGATCCGCACCGGCTTGTCGTAGCGGATCGCCATTTCGATGATTTCGGCGAACTGCTTGTCCTTCTTGTCCTTGAAGCCGACATTGCCGGGATTGATGCGGTATTTCGCAAGCGCCTCGGCGCAGGCCGGATGATCGGCGAGCAGCTTGTGGCCGATATAGTGAAAATCGCCGACGAGCGGCACGTCAATGCCGAGGCGCAGGAGCCGCTCGCGGATCTTCGGCACGGCCGCGGCGCTCTCGTCGCGGTCGACCGTGATGCGCACCAGCTCCGACCCTGCCTTGTGGAGTGCGGCCACCTGCGCGACCGTCGCATCGATATCGGCCGTATCGGTGTTCGTCATCGACTGGACGACGACCGGAGCACCGCCGCCGACAATCACGCCGCCGACATCGACGGCGACCGAGGCGCGGCGCGGCTGTGGCTCGAAATCGAAGGCAGAAGACATGAAGGCCTCTTCTTGGGTCCGTTGCTGCAGAGCGGAACGCGCACGGACCGCCCGGGAACTTTCACTTCAGGTGGCGAAGGAACGCCCGCTTGTCAACGGCAACATCACGCGCTGACGGCGAATTGATGGCAGCGGCTGCGCGACTGCCCCTCATCCGCCCAAACGACGATCACCCCTTGCTGTGATCCGCGTGAACGGCGTGATGCGAAAGCAGGAGCACCACGATGAACAGCACGGGAACGCAGGCGAAGATGATCGCGAAGCCGCTGTGTTCCGCGATGAAGCCGATCAATGAGGGCGCAAACAACATGCCGGAATAGCCCATGGTGGTCGCGACCGACAGCCCTATGCCCGGCTGCAGACCCGGCATATTGCCGGCGGCCGAAAAGGCGATCGGCACCATGTTGGATATGCCGATGCCTGCAAGCGCAAAACCGAGGATCGCGAGAACGGCATTGGGAGCGAGACCGGCCAGCACCATGCCGGCGAGAGCGGTCACGGTGCAGATGCGCAAGGTCAGAGTGGCACCGAGCCGGTCGCGCACGTGATCGCCGGCAAAGCGCATCGCCGCCATGGTCGCCGAGAAGGCGGCAAAGCCGAAGCCCGAAAGCTCGACGGAGGCGCCGAGTTCATCCTTCAGATAAAGCGCACCCCAGTCGAGAACGGCACCCTCGGGCACCATCGAGAAAAGGGCCATGATGCCGATCAGCCAGGGCAGCGGTGTCATCGGCAGCCTGAGCTTCTCTCTGGTTGCCGCAGGATGCGGACGGTCGGCAAGGATCATCGGCCAGGCAACCGCGAGTATCGCAAGACACAGGCAGGTGACGACGATCGCATGCGGCAGCACGCCGAAGCGCGCCATCAGAAAGCCGCCGATCCCCGCGCCGATCAGCCCGCCGAGGCTCCAATAGGCGTGGCACGAGGACATGATGGCACGGCGCATCGACTTCTCGACCTCGACGGCATTGGCGTTCATGGCCACATCCATCGCGCCGACGAAGCCACCCAGCAGGAACATGCCGAGTGCTGCCGTCCACAGATTCGGCAGGAGCGTCAGAAGGAGAAGCAGCGGTGAAAGGATGATCGCCGTGACCTTGACCACCTTCTGCGAGCCGAGACGGGCGATGAAGCCGCCGGCAATCGGCATCAGCACCAGCGAGCCGATGCCGAAACCGAGGATGAGAAGACCGAGAACGCTCTCGCCGATGCCGAGCCGCTCCTTGAACTCCGGGATTTTCGGCGCCCAGCTTCCGGTGACGAAGCCGTTCATCAGAAACAGGAGAGACACGGCAAGCCGGTTTTTCGACATATAGCCCTGCCGGCCAACGGCTTTCGGGGCGGAATCTGTGCGCTGATCCATGGGTTAACCTTCCGCTGCCGGATTGTCCGGCTCAATTGGTGATTTCGATGAGATTGCCGTCGGGATCGCGGATCACCGGATAGGCTCCTTCGCGAGAACGACGTTCGCCCCCCGCGCCGTGAAGGCCGCGACCTCGGCTTCCGGCGCATCCGCCTCGAGAACGAGCGTGGAGGCGCCGTCTATGGCGACCACCGTATGCGGTGCTGCGGTACCGAGCTTGTCGGTCGTGACGGCCGCAAGCAGGGCGCGGCTCCTGGAAGCGATCAGCCGCTTGAATTCCGCATCCTCGAAGTGGAACGCGGTCAGCCCTGCTTCGGCATCCGCACCGCAGGTTCCGAGAATCGCGAGATCGGGCCGCAAGAGCTCGGCATCGCGCTGCGCCCGCGCACCGACCGCCGCGCCGACAGCGCGGTTCAGCGGCCCGCCCACCAGAATGACCTCGATGCCCGGCTTCTCCATCAAGGCCGCGGCGATCGGCGGCGTATTGGTGATGATCGTCGCGGAGAGGTCCGGTCCGATTGCCTGCGCAATCGCCAGATTGGCGGAGCCGGCGTCGAGGAACACGGTCATGCGCGGCCTTAGAAAGGCGACGGCAGCCCGCGCCAGCGCCGCCTTGCGTTCGGGCGCGCGGGATATCCGGGCCACAAGCGAGCCTGCGTCGGGCGCAACCGGCAGCGCTCCGCCATAGACGCGCTCGCAAAGGCCGGCGGCGGCCATCTCGCGCAGGTCGCGACGGATCGTGTCTTCCGACACGCCGAATTCGCGCGCGAGATCGACCGCGAGCACCCGGCCCTCGGTTCTCAGCCTTTCCTGGATCAGGCTCTTTCTCTCTCGCAGCAGCAGATCGGTGGACATCCTGGAACCGTGCATAATCGTGCATGAATCGATGGAAACGTGATTATCATTCCCGAGCGCGGCTTTCAATCCCGCCTGCCGCAAAACCGCAGGCACGCAAACGGAACATTTCACGCCTCAGCGTTTTGGGTGGGAATCGGCCATCTGAGGAAAAATCTTTATCGAAACCGTTCGGAATTGGTCTTTTATACGCTTGGAAACCGGCGGGTTTATGCGAAATTCGCTGTAATCCGGATGACGGGCCGGAGAACCAGAACTGGAAAAACAACGATGAAACTCCTTCCGACGCTTTTTGCCGCCGCACTCCTGCAATTCGCCGCCTTCGTTCCCGCTGAGGCGGGGCAGAACCTGGACGAGGTCAAGTCCGCAGGCGTGCTGAAGATCGGCACCGAGGGCACCTACGCCCCCTTCACCTATCATGACGCGAGCGGCGCTCTCGTCGGCTTCGACGTCGAGATCGGCCAGGAAGTCGCCAAGCGCCTCGGCGTCAAGCCGGAATTCCTGGAAGGCAAGTGGGATGGACTGATCGCCGGCCTCGACGCCAACCGTTACGACGCTGTCATCAACCAGGTCGGCATCACCGAGGAGCGCAAGAAGAAATACGATTTCTCCGAACCCTATATCGCCTCCAAGGCCGTGCTGATCGTCCGCGGCGACGACGAGGAGATCAAGGACTTCGCCGACCTGAAGGGCAAGAAATCGGCACAGTCGCTGACCAGCAACTTCGGCAAGCTCGCGCAAGCCTCGGGCGCCGAGCTCGTCGGAACCGACGGTTTCGACCAGTCGATCCAGCTCGTGCTGACGGGCCGCGCCGACGCGACCATCAATGACAGCCTCTCCTTCCTCGACTTCAAGAAGCAGAAGCCGGATGCGAATGTGAAGATCGCCGCCGAAAAGCCCGATGCCGATTATTCGGGCATCATCATCCGCAAGGGCGAGCCGGAGCTGCTCGAAGCGATCAACAAGGCGCTGGCCGAGATCAAGGCCGACGGCACCTATGAGAAGATCTCGCAGAAATATTTCGGCGCCGACGTTTCGAAATAGCGTGTGGAAGATGTCGGAACGGCCCCTCATCCGCCTGCCGGCACCTTCTCCCCGCCAGCGGGGCGAAGGGACACGCGGCAACCTCTCGCACCTTACTCGCCTTTGGAAGACGCGATGCGCCGCGGCACCCTAACCCTCTCCCCGCCTGCGGGGAGAGGGTTAGTCCTCGGGTTTAACCCGAGGAGAGGGGCAATCCGTGCCTTCGCATTCCCTGCGGCCGGCGGATCAACCAGGGTGACCTGAAGCGGGGAGAGAGTCCCGCGGAACAGTTGCACGGATGTGGGCTTCACACCTTTCCCCATCCTGCTTATGAATCGCGATCCGTCCCTGCATCCGGGACGGATCGCGCGTTTTGAAAGGTTCTGTCTTGCCCCACTGGCTTCAACTGATGGCGGACTCGTTGCCGGCCCTGCTCTGGGCGGGGCTGATCTTCACGATCCCGCTGACGCTCCTCTCCTTCACCCTCGGCCTGGCTCTCGGCCTCGTCACCGCCGTCGTCCGGCTGTTTGCTCCGGCTCCTTTCGCGGCCGTGGCCCGGTTTTATGTGTGGGTGATCCGCGGCACGCCGCTGCTCGTGCAGCTCTTCGTCATCTTCTACGGCCTGCCGAGCATGGGCATACTGCTCGACGCCTTTCCTGCAGCGCTGATCGGCTTCACGCTCAACATTGGCGCCTACAGTTCCGAAATCATCCGCGCGGTGATCTCGTCGGTTCCGAGGGGGCAGTGGGAAGCGGCCTATTCGATCGGCATGAGCTGGAGCCAGGCGATGCGCCGGACGATCCTTCCGCAAGCGGGCCGCGTCGCTGTTCCGCCGCTGTCGAACACCTTCATCTCGCTCGTCAAGGACACCTCGCTCGCCGCTGCGATCACGGTGCCGGAGCTTTTCCAGACGGCGCAGCGCATCGTCGCCACCAGTTACGAACCCTTGATCCTCTACATCGAGGCTGCCCTGATCTATCTTGTCATGAGTTCCGTCCTTTCGGCGCTGCAGGGGAAACTGGAGCAGCGCTTCGCCCGCTATGGCGGCTTCCTGGAGGCGCGCGCATGATCGAGCTCTCCCACATCGTCAAGCGCTTCGGCACCAACACCGTGCTGAACGACATCAGCGTCTCGCTCGCGGAAGGCAGCGTGACTGCGCTCGTCGGTCCCTCCGGCGGCGGCAAGAGCACGCTGCTGCGCTGCGTCAACCTGCTGGAAATCCCGACGGCCGGGACAATCCGCCTCGGCGACGACCGGCTCGAATTCGCCGAAGGCCGGAAGGTCGGCTGGCAGGCGATCCAGAGACTGCGCCGCCAGACCGGAATGGTGTTCCAGAACTTCCAGCTTTTCCCGCACCAGACGGCGATCGGCAACGTGATGGAAGGCCTCGTCACCGTTCTCAAATGGCCGGCCGACCGGGCGCGCGCCCGGGCGCTCGAGCTGCTGGAGAAGGTCGGCATGGCACACAAGGCCGATGCCTGGCCGGCCACGCTTTCCGGCGGCCAGCAGCAACGCGTCGCGATCGCCCGCGCACTCGCCCCCTCGCCGCGCGTGCTCCTGTGCGACGAGCCGACCTCGGCGCTGGATCCGGAACTGGCGGAAGAAGTGGTGGAGGTCCTGAGCCGCCTTGCGCGGGAAGGCACCACGATGATCATGGCCACCCACGACCTTCGCCTCGCCTCCCGCGTCGCCGATCACGTCGTCTTCCTGGATGGGGGCGTCGTCGTCGAAAG
This sequence comes from Ensifer sp. D2-11, assembly GCF_054161295.1. NCBI lineage: Bacteria > Pseudomonadati > Pseudomonadota > Alphaproteobacteria > Hyphomicrobiales > Rhizobiaceae > Ensifer > Ensifer sp. D2-11. Next base: position 3,356,663 of record NZ_CP096433.1, on the reverse strand, counting down.
CGGCCCCCCGCGCAAGATCTTCTCGACACCGGAGCGCGAGCGGACCAAGCGGTTCATCGCCTCGCTGAGTGCGCCGATGAGCTATGACATCTGAAGGGCGGGCGGTGCTTAACCCCCGAACACCACCAGCAGATCCTTCGCATCGATCTGATCGCCGGCCCTTACGAGCACCTCGGAAATCACCCCGTCCTTCTCGGCGTGAAGCGCCGTCTCCATCTTCATCGCCTCGATGGAGAGCAGCACGTCTCCGGCCTTGACTGATTGGCCGGAGGCCACCGCGACGGTCGAGATCACGCCCGGCATCGGCGCGCCGAGATGGGCGGCGTTGCCGGCTTCCGCCTTGCGGCGGACGGCAGCCGAGGCGCCGCGGTTGCGGTCGGGTACCTTGATGGAACGCGGCTGCCCGTTCATTTCGAAGAACATCTTGACCATGCCCTTCTCGTCGATCTCCCCCTGCGCCTGGTTGAGGATGACGAGCGTCTTGCCCTTCTCGATGTCGGCGAAGAGTTCCTCACCCGGCGCCATCCCGTAGAAATAGGCGGGCGTCGGCAGCACGCTGACCGGGCCGTAGGTCTCGCAGGCCACCGCATAATCGGTGAAGACCTTCGGATACATGAGGTAGGAGGCGAACTCGAAATCGGTCACTTCGCGGCCGAGCTTCTCCTCGATGCCCTTGCGCTCGGCGTCGAGATCCGCGTCTTCGAGCAGCGAGCCCGGACGCGCGTCATAGGGCTCCTCGCCTTTCAGCGCCTTCTTCTGCAGCGCCTCCGGCCAGCCGCCCGGCGGTTGGCCGAGATCGCCCTTGAGCATGGAGACGACCGATTCCGGGAAGGCGATGTCCTTGCCCGGATTCTCGACATCGGCGACCGTCAGATCCTGGGAGACCATCATCAGAGCCATGTCGCCGACGACCTTGGAAGACGGCGTCACCTTGACGATATCGCCGAACATCCGGTTGGCGTCGGCATAGGCCTGCGCCACCTCGTGCCAGCGGGTCTCGAGGCCGAGCGAGCGGGCCTGTTCCTTCAGGTTGGTGAACTGGCCGCCCGGCATCTCGTGCAGATAGACTTCCGAAGCCGGCCCCTTGAGGTCGCTTTCGAAGGCCGCATATTGATGGCGTACCGCCTCCCAGTAGAAGGAGATGCGGCGGATCCATTCCGGATCGAGGCCCGGGTCGCGCTCCGAGCCGGACAGCGCTTCGACGATCGAGCCGAGGCAGGGCTGAGAGGTGTTTCCGGAGAGCGCGTCCATCGCCGCATCGACGACATCGACGCCCGACTCGACTGCGGCGAGCACGGTCGCCGCCGCAATTCCGGAAGTGTCGTGCGTGTGAAAATGGATCGGCAGGCCGGTCGCTTCCTTGAGCGCCTTGAAAAGCACACGCGCCGCGGCCGGCTTCAGGAGCCCGGCCATGTCCTTGACGGCGATCATGTGGGCGCCGGCCTTTTCCAGCTCGGCCGCAAGCGCCGTGTAGTATTTCAGGTCGTATTTCGGCCGGGCGGAATTGAGGATGTCTCCGGTGTAGCAGATCGCCGCCTCGCAGATCCTGTCCTCCTCGGCCACCGCGTCCATCGCCACGCGCATGTTCTCGACCCAGTTCAGGCAGTCGAAGACGCGGAAGACGTCGATGCCGCCCTTCGCGGCCTGGCGGACGAAATATTTGACGACATTGTCCGGATAGTTCTTGTAGCCGACGCCGTTGGCGCCGCGCAGAAGCATCTGCAGGAGCAGGTTCGGCGCACCCTCGCGCACCATTGCCAGCCGCTCCCACGGGTCTTCCGTGAGGAAGCGCATCGACACGTCGAAGGTCGCGCCCCCCCAGCATTCGAGCGAAAAGAGGTTGGGCAGCGCCCGCGCATAGGTGCCGGCGATGCGGGCGATGTCGTAGGTGCGCATGCGCGTGGCGAGAAGCGATTGGTGGCCGTCGCGCATCGTCGTGTCGGTGATCAGCACCTGCGGCTGCGCCTTCACCCATTCGGCGAATTTCTTCGGGCCGAGCTGGTCGAGGCGCTGCTTCGTGCCGGGCTTCACATCGCCGCCGATGAACGGCACGACCGGCGCGGCGATATCGTCGGAAGGTTTCGGCCGGCCCTTGACTTCCGGATGGCCGTTGACGGTGACGTCGGCGAGATAGGTGAGAAGCTTGGTGGCGCGGTCCTGGCGCTTGACCTGCTGGAACAATTCCGGCGTCGTGTCGATGAAGCGCGTCGTATAGCTGTTGTCGTGGAACTTCGGGTGGCTGATGATAGCCTCGAGGAAGGTGAGGTTGGTCGCCACGCCGCGGATGCGGAATTCTCGCAGCGCACGAATCATCCGCTGGATCGCCTCGCCCGGGTTCGGCGCCCAGGCGGTGACCTTCTCGAGCAGCGGATCGTAGTAACGGGTGATCACCGCGCCGGAATAGGCGGTGCCGCCGTCGAGGCGGATGCCGAAGCCGGTGGCGCCGCGATAGGCGGTGATGCGGCCATAATCCGGAATGAAGTTCTGCTCCGGGTCTTCCGTCGTGATGCGGCACTGCAGCGCATGGCCGTTGAGGCGGATGTCCTCCTGGCGCGGCACGCCCGATTCCGGCGCACCGATGGCGAAGCCGTCGAGAATATGGATCTGCGCCTTGACGATATCGATGCCGGTGACGACCTCGGTGACCGTATGCTCGACCTGGATGCGCGGATTGACCTCGATGAAGTAGAACTTGCCGGTATCGGAATCCATCAGATACTCGACGGTGCCTGCGCCGATATAGTTGGTCGCCCTGGCGATCTTCAGCGAATAATCCGCGAGTTCCTGGCGCTGCGCATCATTGAGATAGGGCGCCGGCGCCCGCTCCACGACCTTCTGGTTGCGACGCTGGATCGAGCAGTCGCGCTCGAAAAGATGGACGACATTGCCGTGCGTGTCGCCGAGGATCTGGCTTTCGACGTGACGGGCGCGCTCGACGAGCTTTTCGAGATAGACCTCGTCCTTGCCGAAGGCGGCCTTGGCCTCGCGCTTGGCCTCGGTCACCTCGCGGATCAGGTCCTTGGGGTCGCGGATCGCCCGCATGCCGCGGCCGCCGCCGCCCCAGGAGGCCTTCAGCATCACCGGATAGCCGATCTCCTCGGCCAGTCGCTTGATCTCTTCCGGGTCGTCCGGCAGAGGCTCGGTCGCCGGCACGACCGGCACGCCGATCGAGATCGCGAGGTTGCGGGCCGCGACCTTGTTGCCGAGCTGGCGCATCGTCTCCGGCTTGGGGCCGATGAAGGTGATGCCGTTTGCGGCACAGGCCTCGGCGAATTCCGGGCTTTCGGAGAGCAGCCCATAGCCCGGATGTATGGCGTCGGCGCCGGAGAGCTTGGCGACGCGGATCACCTCGTCGATCGACAGATAGCTCTCGATCGGTCCGAGGTCGCGGGGAAGGTGCGGCCCGCGTCCGACCTGATAACTCTCGTCCGCCTTGAAGCGGTGCAGCGCCAGCTTATCCTCCTCAGCCCATATCGCGACCGTTTTAAGCCCCAGCTCATTGGCCGCGCGGAAGACGCGGATGGCGATTTCGGAACGGTTGGCAACAAGGATCTTGGAAATGGACAAGTCGGACTCCTCATAGACTTGGACACGCGGGAATGCTGCACCCGCGAAAAGAACTATTAGCGAGTCAAGGAATGAAGCGCAATTTCAGATGCGACATGAACGCTGACCCATTCGGTCAGGAGCACGGTGCACGAGAGTGGCGTGAACATTCGGAACCTCCCTGACCCTGTGCTTGTCACAGGGAGCCAGCACCGCCGCGTCTGCGGCGGGGAAGACGTCCTGTCAGCCTAGAGCGGGATGAGGAAAAGTGTGTGCGGTTTTCCGCCCGCATCCCGCTCTAACTTCTACAGGACGTGGGCTGGCCGGATTCCTGTGACGGGCACAGGAATGAAGGGGAGGGAGCGCGACCCCTTTCGAATCCGGTCGAGGCGCTGCACTTCGGCTTGTGCCGTCAGGAGATCAGTCCCAGGCGGAAGGCGATCGCCACGACGTGATGGCGGTTCTTCGCCTTCAACTTTTCCTGGATGCCGTTCATGTACCAGTCGACCGTGTGGCTGGAAATGTCGAGGACCTTGCCGATGTCGTTCGACGTCATTCCGTCGGCGAGATAGTGGAGCGCCTCCATTTCGCGCCGCGTCATCTGGACTTCGACGCGCGAGACGAGTTCCGCCATGATCTCCGGATCGGTGAGTTCGAGCAGCTTCCAGAACAGCCGCTTGGCGATGGCGTCGAAAAGGCTCAACTCCACCGGGCTAAGATCGACCACACGGCCGCCCACGGTCAGGTTGCCCATGAGCCCGCGCCGGCCGTGGACGGGAAAGATATAGCCGTCGAAGAGGCCATGATTGCGCGCCTCGACCATCATGCTTTCCATGCGCTTGCGGTGCGGGTCCGAGCGGAAGGCCACGAGCGTGTCGCGCCAGCGGAAGCCGCGCTGGGCATGCCCGAGGAAGCGAATGGTCGGATCGATCACGACGTATTTCTTGCGGATGTAGATTTGCGGCCAGCCCTCCGGCCAGCGTCCGGCCAGAAGAAGTCTCAGCGGATTCTCATGCGGTTTCGGCTGACGCACGATGCCGTAGAAGTCGAAACCGCAGCGGTCGAGCAGGCGCTCGAACTCGGGCAGGATCTCCTCGCGCGTCTTCATCTCTTCCAGTAGCGCCAGAAACTGTACGAGCAACGTAATATTCATAGAGCATCCTCAAATCAAAAACGCGCCGCGCAACCCGCCAGGCCATGTGAATACGCCGTTCAGAAGCCATTCATGTTGCAACCGCGATAATTCTTCATATCACGCCCGGTCTTGCAGGAAACCTGCAAAAACTCGGAGTCGAGGCATCAAGATAGCTAACGATGAATCATCCCGCCAACCCTCCCATGGTATCGGATGATCCTTCTCGCTGATCCGCCCCGTCTACCGCGTTTTTTGGGGAGAACGCAAAGGCCGTCACCCGCGGCTTTGCCGGCACGCAAGGTGGATGAAGATCATCCTTGCCGTCGGTTCAAGACGCAACGCATTGCCGCATCGTGCCGTTGCGGCGCCAATTCCGATACCCGAAAGGGGTGAGACAGTGTCCTTGTTTCAGGTGTATGCAAGAGCGCTTCAGTATCTTGCTGTCCACAAGTTTCGCGTCGGGGCGATCGTCATAGCCAATATCGTCCTGGCTGCCATCACCATTGCGGAGCCGATTCTGTTCGGCCGAATCATCGACGCGATCTCGTCACAGAAGGACGTCGCGCCGATGCTGCTCCTGTGGGCGGGCTTCGGCGTCTTCAATACGATCGCCTTCGTGCTCGTCTCCCGCGAGGCGGACCGTCTCGCGCATGGTCGCCGCGCTTCGCTCCTGACCGAAGCCTTCGGCCGGATCGTCTCGATGCCTCTCTCATGGCACAGCCAGCGCGGCACCTCCAATGCGCTGCATACGCTGCTGCGCGCCTGCGAGACGCTCTTCGGCCTCTGGCTCGAATTCATGCGGCAGCATCTGGCGACGGCGGTGGCGCTCATGCTTCTGATTCCGACCGCCTTTGCTATGGACGTCCGCCTGTCGCTCATCCTCGTGGTGCTCGGTGCGGCCTATGTGATGATCAGCAAGGTCGTGATGAGCCGCACGAAGGAGGGCCAGGCTGCCGTCGAGGGACATTACCACACGGTCTTCTCGCACGTGTCCGACTCGATCAGCAATGTTTCGGTGGTTCACAGCTACAATCGGATCGAGGCTGAAACGCGCGAACTGAAGAAGTTCACGCAGCGCCTGCTGTCGGCCCAGTATCCGGTGCTCGACTGGTGGGCTTTGGCGAGCGGCCTCAACCGCATCGCATCGACGATCTCGATGATGGCGATCCTCGTCATCGGCACCGTGCTGGTGCAGCGCGGCGAGCTCGGCGTCGGCGAAGTGATCGCTTTCATCGGCTTCGCCAATCTGCTGATCGGCCGCCTCGACCAGATGAAGGCCTTCGCCACCCAGATCTTCGAAGCCCGCGCCAAGCTCGAAGACTTCTTCCAGCTCGAGGATTCCGTGCAGGACCGCGAGGAACCGGCCGATGCCGGGGAACTGAAGGGTGTCGTCGGCGAGGTCGAATTCAGGGACATTTCCTTCGACTTCGCAAACTCGGCCCAGGGCGTGCGCAACGTCTCGTTCAAGGCGAAGGCCGGCCAGACGATCGCCATCGTCGGCCCGACCGGTGCCGGGAAGACCACGCTCGTCAACCTCCTGCAGCGGGTCCACGAGCCGAAACACGGCCAGATCCTCATCGACGGCGTGGACATCGCGACCGTCACCCGCAAGTCGCTGCGCCGGTCGATCGCCACGGTCTTCCAGGATGCCGGCCTCATGAACCGCTCGATCGGCGAAAATATTCGCCTTGGCCGTGAGGACGCCTCTCTGGACGAGGTGATGGCCGCCGCCGAGGCCGCCGCCGCGAGCGACTTCATCGAGGACCGCCTCAACGGCTACGACACGGTCGTCGGCGAACGCGGCAACCGCCTGTCGGGCGGCGAACGCCAGCGCGTCGCGATTGCCCGCGCGATCCTGAAGAATGCGCCGATCCTGGTGCTCGACGAGGCGACCAGCGCGCTCGACGTCGAGACCGAGGCCCGCGTCAAGGATGCCATCGACGCCTTGCGCAAGGACCGGACGACCTTCATCATCGCCCACCGCCTGTCGACCGTGCGGGAAGCCGATCTGGTCATCTTCATGGATCAGGGCCGGATCGTGGAAATGGGCGGCTTCCACGAACTCAGCCAGAGCAACGGCCGCTTCGCCGCGCTGCTTCGCGCCAGCGGTATCCTGACGGACGAGGATGTCCGCAAGAGCCTTACGGCGGCGTGATCGCCTCACTGGATTGCAACAGGATGCCCCGGATTCCGGGGCATTTTTTGTTGACCGGGAAAGTCGGCTGCCATTCGGCGCACGGCGCTGCCGGCACGACCGGAGCGCTTGGGGATAATCCACGGCTTGCACCTCCACGGCGATCGGGAGAAGACTGCCCCTCGGCACACACTTTCGTCCGTCGCTGGAAAGCACTGGGCCTGCTCCGTCCAATTCCGGGAGACCTGCATTCAATGAGTGAATATCAGTTCTACGAGTTTCAGGCGCCCGACAGGTCGCTGACGAAGGGCGAGCAGGGAATGCTGCGCGACTTCTCCTCGCGGGCGCGGATCTCTGCGACGAGCTTCACGAACTAATGGAACGCTTCTTCGACCTGCCCCTCTATCTCGCCAATTGGGGCACGCGGCAGGGCGACTCTGCTCCCTGCGTGCGGATAAAGGTATCCCTCACGCCGCCTTCAGCGGCGGCGCCACGGACACTTCCTTCAGCCATTCGAGGTAATAAGCATAGGCGAAGTGCAGGCCGATGCCGCCGATGACGAAGATTGTGCCGATGATCCGGTCCCGGTCGGTGACGAGAAGCAGCACCTGGCCCGCCATTGCGAGGATCGTCCCGAAGATGAAGACGGCAAGCGAATGGCGCCCGATCATCACCAGGGGATGGTTGCTTCCGACCCGCGTCAGCCGGCTGAAGACAGGAACGGTTGCGAGAATATAGGCGAGCGCCAGCACATGCAGCAGCCGCGTCAGCGACAGGAAGGTCTTGTCGAAGCCGGTCAGCACCGCAGGCAGCCCGAAGGAGAGATCGATGTTCCACCAGGAAAACAGCACCCAGAAGGCGGAAATCGCGAGATAGGCGACGGAAAGGCCAAGGAGCCAGGGGCTTCGCGGCAGACTGCCGCCCCGCCGCACATGGCTCATGCACAGGATGCCGATCACGAACAGGAACTGCCAGGACCAGGGATTGAGGAACCAGTAGCCGTCGTCGAGAAAGTTATAGGGCACCATTTTGAAGCAGCCGGCAGCGAGCCAGAGCGTTGCCGAAAACGCGAGCAGCAATCTGGGGCGGACGGCATTCAGCCACAGGAAACCGGGCAGCAGCAGGAACAGCACCGCATACATCGACAGAATGTTGTTGTAGCCGAGCTGGTGCCCGAGCAGGACCATGGCGACGATCCCCTGCTCCGTCTGCTCGACGATCGGCCGGATGTTGATCTCGCCGATCAGTTCCTGACGGCCGAAATAGAGGGCCCCGCCGGCGAAGATCGCAAGCGTCACCACGCTCGTCATGATGTGCGCGACGTAGAGCGCCAGGGCGCGCCGCCATATCTTCAGCGTGAGGGCGAGCCGGCCGCCGGCCAGGAACTTGCCGGAATAGGCCGCCCCGACCGACAGGCCGGAAATCAGCACGAAGGCCTCCGCCGAATCGGAAAAGCCGAAATTCTTGTGCGTCAGATATTCGAGATATTGGCCCGGTACATGGTTGACGAAGATGGTCAGCAGGCAGAGGGCCCGAAAAACGTCTAGGCGTGTGTCGCGCCCGGTCGGCACCGGATGGGCGACCCCTCTCTGATCGTTGCCGCCCTCAAAAGTCTTTTGCAGCATGCGCGTCGATATCCGGGATTTGGCGCCCCGCCCCACCCCTGTTGAAACCGGCGCCGCCGTGCCGGCTCGATCCGGGCCGCGCCGACGCCATGAATGAATAACGAACCTGGGCAAACAAAAACCGGCCTTGCCCTGACGGATACAAAGCCGGTTCAGCTCATGCTTCAAGTCCGGCAGCTACAGCAAAACCCCTTCATGCGCGTTTTTTGTGACACTATTATTTACACTTACGACCGGTTCACCACTTTTTGAATCGCGGCTGACGGAAATCCGGTGCGTGGTGCCGTTCACGCGCACTTCGGCCGAATAGCCCGGCCATTCGGAGGGCAGGACCGGGCGGATCAAGAGCTTGTCGCCTCTCTTGCGGATGCCGAGGATCCCCTCGACGCCGGCGCGGTAGAGCCAGCCGGCGGAGCCCGTGTACCAGGTCCAGCCGCCGCGGCCGGCAAGCGCGCCCTCACCATAGATATCGGCAGCAACCACATAGGGCTCGACACGATAATGCTCGGCGTCCGCCTGGCTGAGAGCATGCGACACGGGGTTGAGCATGCGGAAGGTGCGCCAGGCCTCCTCCGCCCGCTCCTGAGCAGCGAATGCCAGCACCACCCAGGTGGCCGCGTGGGTATATTGACCGCCATTCTCGCGCACGCCCGGGGGATAGGCCTTGATGTAGCCCGGGTCCTGCTTCGTCGTCTCGAGCGGCGGCGTGAACAGCCGGACGATACGCTTTTCGGGATCGACGAGCTCCGCCATCACCGCGTCCATTGCGCGCAGCGAGCGCTCCTTGTCGCCCTCTCCCGAAAGCGTGCTCCAGGATTGCGCGATCGAATCGATGCGGCACTCGCCGTTCTCCGCCGATCCGAGCGGCGTGCCGTCGTCGTAATAGCCGCGGCGGTAGTAGTCGCCGTCCCAACCTGCCTGTTCGAGCGCATCCTTCAGTGCTTCGAGATGCCGCTCCCATAGCGCCACGCGCGGCTTGTCCTTCCGGGCACGGGCATAGGGCAGGAACGCACGCAGGGTGCCGGCCAGGAACCAGCCGAGCCAGACACTCGTGCCCTCCCCGGCCTCCCCGACCCGGTTCATACCGTCGTTCCAGTCGCCGCCGAGAATGAGCGGCAGACCGTTGGCACCGGTCCGGTGGATGGCGAGATCGAGCGCACGGGCGCAATGCTCGTAGACGTCGCCCACCTCGTCGGCCACATCCGGCTTGTAGAAGCTGTCGTGCTGGCCCTCTTGCAGAGCCGGCCCGGTGATGAAGGGAACTTTCTCCTTGAGGATGTCTTCCTCGCCGGTGACGGCGCAATAATGCGCAACCGCGTGTGCGAGCCAGACCACGTCGTCCGAGATCATCGTGCGGACGCCCGCGTCCGTTCCGGGCAGCCACCAATGCTGCACGTCGCCTTCGACGAACTGCCGCGCCGCGGCATTGAGAATCTGCGCACGGGCAAGCGCCGGCCGATGGATGAGGAAGGCGAGCGTGTCCTGCAGCTGATCGCGGAAACCGAAGGCACCGCTTGCCTGGTAGAAGGCCGAGCGTGCCATGATCCGGCAGCCGAGCGCCTGGTAGGGAAGCCAGTGGTTGATCATGTGGTTGAAGGCCCGATCGGGCGTCTCCACCTTCACGACTCCGGTGAAATCCCCCCAGAACGCCTTCGCCGCATCGAGCGCGGCGCCGAAACTGTCCGCCCTGAGTTCCTCCAGGACGGCTCGCACCTGATCGGAATTGTCGGCATCACCGAGGAAGAAGGTGACCTGTCGCTCCACGCCGGCCTCGACGGTGATATCCGTCGCGAGCGCCGCGCAGGCATCCCCGTCCACATCCGTCGATCCGGTGAGCTCGGCGCCTGATATCACTGCCTGCGGGGCGAGGATTCCTCCGGCCCGGCCAAGGAATTCCCGCCGGCTCGCCGTATAGCCGGCGATATCGCCGTCGCTGGCGAAGAACGCGCACCGGCCCGGATAATCGATGCTGTAGGGATTGGTGGCGACGAGCGTCTTCGCGCTTTCGTCCCACTCGCTGAGGACGAAGGGCGCGGTACGGCTGCGATTGTTGCCGAGCACCCATTCCGCATAGCCGTAGACGCGCAGCTTGCGCGCGGCCGAACTGCGGTTGCGGATCGTCAGCCGTACGAGCTTGGCCGGCAAGGTCCTGTGGACCGTATGCATGGCCTCGATCTCGAGCTCGTCCTGTGTGCTGAGAAAGCGCGAATAGCCGAGGCCGTGACGGGTTTCGAACAGGGCGGACTTGCGCCGCGACAGTGCGGCATAGGGCGTCAGCACCGCGCCGCTTGCCATGTCGCGCACGAAGATCGCCTCGCCCGGACGATTGACGACCGCGTCGTTGGTCCAGGGCGTCAACTGATAGTCGCGCGAATTGCGGCTCCAGGAGAAGGCCGCACCTTCGGCGGAGACATGGAAGCCGAACTGCTCGTTGGAGATGACGTTGATCCAGGGCTGCGGCGTCGCCTCGCCTCCGCGCAGCCGCACGGCATATTCTCGGCCGTCCTCGGCAAAGCCGCCGAAGCCGTTCCAGAAATCCAGGTCGCCGCCATCGAGGTCGACCGCCGTCCGCGCGTCGGCCTCCCGTATCACCGGCAGCAGCATCTCGGCGCCCTCCTCCTTCTTTTCGGAAGGTTTGGAGTAGAGCGATGTGGCGCGGGCTATCTGATCCGAGATCGTGCCGTTGCGCGCATGGAAGACGGCGCGGGATGCCGAGATCAGCGTCGACCAGGTTTCCGGTTCCATAAGGTCCCGGCGCACCGCAAATATGTGCTGGCGCGGGCCGTCCGAAAGGCCGCGAAGCCTCAAATTCTCGCACATCGAGTCGAGCGTGTGCTGCAGGTCCTGCGCGTAGGAGGAGGCGCGCTCGTTGACCACCACCAGATCGGCGGTGATGCCGCGAGCTCTCAGATATTCCTGCGCCCGCAAGGCCTCGCGGGCGATGCCGAGATCGCCGTCGTCGTTGATCCTGAGGCAGAAGATCGGGAAGTCGCCGGAGATCGCCAGCGGCCACAGCGCCGATTGCGAGGCGAGCCCGGTCTTGACGGTCTCCGCGTCGGCGCGAAGGTGCATATCCGGATAGACGAGATAGCGGCCGAGCATCTGGAAGCTCGCGGCCTCCTTCGAGGTGATCCCGACATGGCGCATCTGCACCTGGCTGCGGGTCCAGGCATGGATGAGCTCGTGATTGAAGGTTTCCGGATGCCGGTAGCGGTCGATCGCCCGGTCGACGCCTTCCCTGTCCGGGGCGGCGATCGTCCAGAAGATGACGCTCACTTTCTTGCCCGCCGGCACGCGTACGACGCGGCGGAGCGACACGATCGGATCGAGCGTGAAGCCGTCGGTGCCGGAAAGCGTGGCGCCCGGGTCGAATGCGGCCGCCTCGGCAAGCGTGCGGCCCTGGCCGAGGAAGCGCCGGCGATCGGTTTCCGCCTGCGTGTGGCGCTCGCTGCCGGCATTGTCGGTGACGAGATGGGCGACCTCGATGTCCGGATCGCCGGGGCTTCGCTTGTTGCGCGAGACCCATATCACGTCTCCGTGACGGCTGATCTCGGTGCGCAGGAACATCTTCGAGAAGGTCGGGTGCGAGCTGTCGGCATCGTCCATCGCAAGCACCGGCTCGGCATAGGAGGTCACCTCGATGAACCGGTCTTCCGTGCCCGTGTTGAGCAGGATAACCCGGCGGCCTTCGGCATCGTGCTCGGTCGCGACGATGCATTCCACCTCGCTTGTCAGATCGCCGACGGTCTTGACGAATTCGGCCTTGTCGTCGCCGAAGCGGGTAACGGTCTTTTCGCCCGGCGCACGCCGGGGCTCGGCCGTGGCCGACCACCAGTCACCCGTCACCGTGTCGCGAAGGAAGATGAAGGTCCCCGTCCTGTCCTCTACCGGGTCCGGAGTCCATCTCGTGACCGACTGGCCGTTCCAGCGGGCATAGCCCGCCCCGGTCGCCGTCAACATGACGGAGTAGTGACCGTTCGACAGAAGCACCGTCTCGCGGTCCTGATTGATCGGGTCTTCGACGACGCGGACTTCGGGGCGCAGGAGATCGGCCTGGCCCTTGCCCAGCGCTTCCGGCTCGCGCTTGGCTGCCATGACCGGGATGTCACGCGGGGCCTTTTCCTGCAGGAGGAGTTCGGCGGCCTCGATGACGGGATCGGCGTGGAACCACTCGCGCAGCTGCCCGTTGAAGACGACATTGGCGACCGCGGCGACCGACATGCCGTGATGATGGGCATAATAGTTGCGCACGACGGCGCATTTCTGGCCTTCCGGCACGCGCGTCGGCGTGAAATCGACGGCGTCGTGATAGCCGTAGGCCCCAAGCGCACCGACCTCCCGGAGCCGCGCCAGATTGGCGAGCGCCGATTTCGGATCGTACATGCAGGCGAGAATGGACGCGTAAGGCGCGATGACGGCGTTCTGCCCGAGGCCGCGCTTCAGGCCCAGCGTCGGCACGCCGAAGTTCGTATACTGGTAGGTCAGCTCGTGGTCGCGCGCATTGAAGGCCGCCTCGGAAATGCCCCAGGGCGTTCCGAGCCGCCGGCCGTGATTGATCTGCTCCTGGACTACCAGATTGTTGGTCTGGTTGAGGATGCCGCCCTGCCGCTCCTGCATGACGAGCGGGGGCATCAGATATTCGAACATCGAACCCGACCAGGAGACGAGCGCACCACGCGCGCCGATCGGCACGATCGGGCGGCCGAGCTTGTACCAGTGCTCGGTCGGCAGATCCCCCTTGGCGATCGCGAAAAGGCTCGTCAGCCGCGCCTCGGAGGCGAGCAGGTCGTAGCAGGCCTCGTCGAGCTCATTGGCGTTGACCCGGTAGCCGATCGACAGCAGCCGCCGCTCCGGCCGGAACAGGAAGCTGAAGTCCATCGAGAAGGCGATGTCGCGCGCGCGCTCCTTGAGCACCAGCAGACGCTGGCGCAGAGCCTCGATGGCACCGAGGTCGAAGACGCCGTCGGCGATATGCGCCTCGCAGGCTGCCACCAGCGAGCCCGCCCATGTCGCCACTTCGCCGCTCTGGACGGTGCGCACCTCATGGTCGAGATTGACCGTCAGCTTGTGCATGTCGCGTGCGAGCACCGCGAGGTTGATCACCCGGATGGAGGCGAATTCGCGCTCGCGCTTGACCGCCGCAAGTGCGTTCTGGAAGCCGGCGATGCGTTCCTCGACCAGACGCCTGAGCGGCCGTACGGTCTTGCGATCGTCGGGAAGCTCGTTCAACGCCTCCTTCAGAATCGCCGCGACGTCGCCGATGCCGTCGAGATTGCCCTGGACGTGGGCGGAGGGCGCTTCGGCCCATTCGCGGCACATGGACGAGACCGCGATCAGGTGTCCGGCGAGGTTTCCGCTGTCGACCGAGGAGACATAGCGCGGCTCCATCGGTTCGAGGCCGCGCGTGCGATACCAGTTGAAGAGATGGCCGCGATATTTCGGCATGCGGTCGATCGTGGCGATCGTCTGCTCGAGGCGCGTGATCGTCTCCTCGAAACCGATCCAGCCGAAGGACCGGGCCGACATGACCGACAGGAGATAGACGCCGATATTCGTCGGCGAGGTTCGCTCCGCGAGCACCGGCTGCGGCGTTTCCTGGAAGTTGTCCGGTGGCAGGAAGTTCTGCTCGGCAGTGACGAACGCCTCGAAATAGCGCCATGTCCGCCGGGCGATCTTGCGCATCTCCTCGATCGCCTCCTCGGAAACGACGAGCTGGTCTTCGGTCTCGGCGGACTGGCTGACGAACCAGGCAACCGCCGGCGAGGCGGCCCAGATAAGGGCAAAGGGCAGCCCGATGAAGGGCAGCCCCGTATCGGAGATGGCTGCAAGCGCCAGCGACACGAGCGCAAGCGCCGGTGCGGTCCACATCGCGCGGAAGTAGTCGCCGATCGAACCATGGCCGGCGCTCTGCACCTGCGCGGCGGTGCGCCATTCGAGCATAAGCTTGCGGCTGACGAAGGTGCGATAGAGAGAGCGCACGATCGCATCCGCCATCATCGCGGCATTATGGGCGATGAAGACGATGCGCAGCGCGACCTGCGCGTTTGCGGCGCGGATATCCGACAGCACCGTGTGGAGATGCGCACGCGCGACGATGTCGTTGCGCCGCGGCATGATCCCGGAAATCAGCGACAGCGTCGGCGCGACGAACAGGCTGAAAATCAGCACGAGCTGCCAGATCAGCGCCGGGGTCGGCTCCATGTAGTACCAGCCCATGACCGAGGCGGCGAGCCAGGCGACCGGAATGAGCGAGCGGCGCAGGTTGTCGTACATCTTCCAGCGCCCGAGCATCGACAGGCCGTTCTTCGGATTGAAGATATACGGCAGCAGCTGCCAGTCGCCCCGCGCCCAACGATGCTGGCGCGACATCTCGACCTCGTAGCGGATCGGAAAATCCTCGACGAGCTCGATGTCGGTGACCAGCGCGCAACGCGCATAGGAACCTTCGAGAAGGTCGTGGCTGAGCACCGCATTTTCTTCGATCCTGCTCTTGAGAGCAGCCTCGAAGGCGTCGACATGATAGAGGCCCTTGCCGGTGAAGCTGCCTTCGCCGGCAATGTCCTGATAGACGTCCGAAACGGTGAAGACGTAAGGGTCGATGCCGCGATTGATGGTGAAGATGCGCTGGAAGGCCGAGGCCTCGCTGCCGGTGGTGAGCGACGGCGTAACGCGCGGCTGCAGGAGGCTGTAGCCGGTCACGACCTCCTGTGTCCTCGGATTGACGACCGGCCTGTTGATCGGGTGATAGAGCTTGCCGACGAGCTTGGTCACCGCGTCGCGCATGAGACGCGTGTCGGAGTCGAGCGTCATCACATATTGCACGCCCTCCGGCACCATGTTGGCGCCCTGAAGGAAGGAGGTATCGCGGTCGCCGCGAAGCAGCAGGTTCAACTCGTGCAGCTTGCCACGCTTGCGCTCCCATCCCATCCACACGCCCTCGGCCTCGTTGTAGAGGCGGCGGCGGTGCAGCAGGAAGAACCGCGTCTTGCCGTCATAGGCATAGCGGGCAGAGAGAGACGCAATCTCGCGCTTGGCATATTCCAGGACATCCGTGTCGGCGGGCGCCTCCTCCGACTTGCTGTCGGCCCAATCGCTCAAGAGCGCGAAGTAGATCTCGCCGCGCGGATTGGCGAGATAGTGAACCTCGAGGTTGCGCACGAGCTCGTCCACATGGTCGCGCTTGGCAATCAGGCAAGGCACCACGACCAGCGTGCGTGCATCCTCGGGTATTCCGTCGAGAAACTCGTAACCGACGAGCCGCGAGGGTTTGGCGAACAGCGTGAAGACCGTGTTGAACAGCCCCATCGCGCCTTCGGAGGCAGGCAGCGCGAAGAGCAGGAGCATGATCAGCTTCGCGCCGCTCGGAATATCCATCGGGCTGACGAAGGCATAGACGACGATCATCGCCAGGATCGTCAAGAGAATGTTCGGCCCGGCTATGGCGAACCAGTCGAGCTTGCGCACCGACCGGATGAGGTGCTGGAAGATCGAGGGCGAATAGCCGATCCTCTTCTCGAGCGCCAGGCGCTGCTTGCCGACGAGGAAGGAGCCGACATTCGGCTCCTGCAGAGGCGCTTCGACGGCCGCGGCGGCCTTCGCCTCCTCGACCATCTCGATCGCGATCTCCGTGACTTCGTGCTCGCTGTGGCCGGAGCGGCGGGCGAGCTTCTCGATCGTGTCGCGATATGTGTTGCGCGATCCGAAATCGAGCGCCGCATAGTCGGACCCTTCGCGCAGCGTCGCATCGATCTTGCTGACGCTTTCGAACCAGACGGCCCAGTCCGTGTCGTCGATCTCGCGCAGGCTGCGGATGATATTGCTCATCGTCGCGTTGCCGGACGAAAGGCGGTTCTGCTCCGCTACCAGCGCCTCCTCGACATCGGTGCCGCGCCTTTCCAGCCTCTCCTCGATCCAGGCGATGACGGCACCCGAGCTCTGCGAACCGTCACGCATGCGGTAAAGGAGCTGTGCGATGAAGGTGTTGTCGGCGGCGAGCGCCTCGGACTCCACCAGAAGTGTCCGGCAGCCTTCCGGATCGTTCAGCCGGATGAGCTGGTCGGCGACCTCGTTCGCCTTCCGCCGCATGCCGCGCGAGCGCTCGACGCGGATGGCGATGCGCCTCAGATTTTCGATGAGGACGAAACGCAGGATCGACGGCAGCGCCCACAACTCGCCGATCTTGAGGGTCTCGTGCTCCTGGAAGCCCTCCACCATCGCGGTGATGCTTTCCCGCGTGACGGTACTATGGGTATGGGCAACGTAAAGCCAGGCAAGCGCCATCGTGCGCGGGATGACGGTTCCGGAGACCGAGAGGGTCGGCAGTTGCCGGTAGAACCGGCGCGGAAAGTCGCGCCGTACCTCCTGGATCGCCTCTTCGACGACGTGGTGGTTGTCGAGCAGCCATTCGGCTGCAGGCGTGATCGAGGCGCCGGCTTCCACGTCGGCCGCGGTCGCCCGGTAGACGCGCAGGATTTCCTTTTCGTTCTCCCGGTGGCGGGCGCGAAATTCGAAAGGAAAGAAGCCCGGCAGAGCGGATGTGCCTTTTTCGGCGAGGCTCGCGCCGCATGCTCGCAGGTCGTCTATCGAGAAATAGGTCGAGCGGATCGAATCGTTGTAATCGATCTGCTTCGCTTCCGGTTCGCGCGGTAAATTGGACTGCGTTGTGTTCTGGAGCATGGGTACGGATTCTGGTTCCACTCGGGACTGATCGGCCCGGTTGTCGTTGTTCTGCCGGTGTGGCTGCGACCCCGAGGATGCAGACGGCGCCGGCACGTTTCTAGACACGGTCATGTGCCCTCCTTCGCCGTCATCGTCCCGGGAAGAGAGTATCGGTGAAGGCAGGCGCCGAACGCAAAGCCGGCGGCGCGCTGGATTTCACGGCCGCGTGGTGCATGAAGATGGCATTTTTTAGCCGTGATGTCAGCAGCTTGCAAGGAATGCGAGCATCGCCCGCAGCCGGCTCCGGAGACCCGCACCGCGCGGAACCCGGCCAGCCGGCAAGCTCCCTCGGTTCGATGGATATCTCTGTCAAAATCCGCCCCTTCCTGGTGTAAGCAGCATCATATCCGCAGGCTGAGATCCGCAGGCCCTCGACCGGGCTTGTCACCGCGACCGATCAACCGACCTGTTCGGTGATCCACTCCCGGAAAGCGCGGCTGATCGGATTTTCGAGCTTGCCTTCCGGAATGGCGAGATAATAGCTGTTCTCCGTCTGCATCGGTCGATCGAGAACGATCCGCAGAGTGCCTGCGGTAAGTTCCTGCTCGATCAGATAGCGAGGTAAAAGGGCAAAACCGAGACCTGCAGTCGCCGCCTCGATTACCATCGAGAATTGATCGAAGCGGTTGCCGCGATAGGCGCCGTCCTGCTCGACGCCGTTTGCCTCGAACCATTGCGCCCAGAGCTTGGGCCGTGTCGCCAGATGCAGCAGCGGGGCGCCGCCGATGTCCGCAGGCGCTTCCACCGGATGCACCGAAAGAAGGGTCGGGCTGGCTGCCGGCACGATGACTTCGCTGCAGAGGTAGTTGCAAATGGCCCGCGCCCAGACGGGCTGGCCGTAATGGATCGCGAGGTCGAAGTTCTGCTCTTCGAAGTCGAACGGCTCAGAGCGGGAGGCGATATTGACGACGGTGCCCGGATGGCGCCTCAGGAAATCGGGCAGGCGAGGCACCAGCCAGCGGCTGCCGAAGGTCGGAAGCGATGCGATGGAGAGGCTCGAGTCGGCCCGCGCCGACGCCATGGCGCGCACCATCAGCTCTTCGGTCTGGTTCAGAAGCCGGCGCACTTCCGGCAGGAATTTCTGCCCCGCATCGGAAAGAATGACCCGCTGGCGTACCCGCTCGAAGAGCAGCACGCCCAGCTGGTTCTCGAGATCCTTGATCTGCCGGCTGACGGCGCTCTGCGTGAGATTGAGCTCCGCGGCGGCCTGGGTGAAACTGCCATGGCGCGCCGCGCATTCGAAGGCCTGCAGCGTCGTCACGTCGGGAACCAGTCGGCGGCTCAACTTCATTCCAGCCTCGCATCAACATAGTCAGAAGCAGCGCGATCCAAGCTCAGAGCCTTCCGATATGATCAGAATTAAGAATGACCTTGTCCTTCATCCATAGCGCGAGGCGAGCCCCAGTGAAAGAGAATAGTTTCGTATCCGCCGACGATATTCGCTCGGCCTTTTCCGCTGCGATGTCGTTGATGTACCGCGAGGAAGTGCCGGCCTACGGCACGCTGATGGAGCTCGTCGCCAGGGTCAACGGCGAAACGCTCTCGGCCGACGCCACCCTGAAGGGGCGCCTGGAAGCGACCGATTCGCTCGAACGCATTTCCGAGGAGCGTCACGGCGCGATCCGTCTCGGCACGCCGGCGGAGCTTTCGATGATGCGCCGGGTATTTGCCGTGATGGGCATGTATCCGGTCGGCTACTACGATCTGTCGACCGCCGGGGTGCCGGTCCACTCCACGGCCTTCCGGCCGGTGGGCGACGCGGCTCTGAAGCACAACCCCTTCCGCGTCTTCACCTCGCTTCTGAGGCTCGACCTCATTTCCGACGAGGCCCTTCGCGCCGAGGCGGAGGCGATCCTGAAAGAGCGCCGGATCTTTACATCCGGTGCGGTCGAGCTTACCGAAAAGGCCGAGCGGGACGGCGGCCTCGACAAGGCCGATGCCGAGCGTTTCGTCGCCGAAGTGCTCGAGACCTTCCGCTGGCACGACGAGGCGAATGTCAGCGCCGGCATGTACGAGCGCCTGCACGATGCGCACCGGCTGATCGCCGACGTGGTCTCCTTCAAGGGGCCGCATATCAACCATTTGACGCCACGGACGCTCGACATCGACCGCGTCCAGGCGCTGATGCCGGAATATGGCATTGCCCCGAAGGCCGTCGTCGAAGGACCGCCGACACGCAAATGCCCGGTCCTGCTTCGCCAGACGTCCTTCAAGGCGCTCGAAGAGCCGGTTTCCTTCCGCGACGCCGACGGCAGCTGGAAGACCGGCTCGCATACCGCCCGCTTCGGCGAGATCGAGCAGCGCGGCATCGCTTTGACGCCTAAGGGCCGAGGTCTCTACGACCGGCTGCTCGACGAATCGCGCAAGATCGTACGCCCGGCCGCCGATGGTTCAAACGCCAGGGAATACGAAGCGGCCTTGGCCCAGGTCTTCGAGGCGTTCCCCGACAGCTGGGCGGAGCTCCGCGAGGCGGGCCTCGGCTATTTCAGCTACTCCCTGACGGATAAGGGCCGGCGGACGAAGCTGCCCGGCCGGCGTGATCTCAATTCCCTGATCGCCGACGGCCTCGTTCAATTCGATCCGATCGTCTATGAGGACTTCCTTCCCGTCAGCGCCGCCGGTATCTTCCAGTCGAACCTCGGCGACGGTGCGCAGCAGGAATTCGAAGCGAGCCCGAACCAGAAGCGCTTCGAGACCGATCTCGGCGTCGCCGTGCTCAACGAATTCGATCACTATGCCGGCATCGAGCAGGCATCGATCGAAGGCTGCCTCAAGGCGCTTACCGCCGCCATGGCAGCGGAGTGATACGCCGGCGATGATTGACGAGCACCATATCGACGCATTGACGAAGCTCCTCGGCGACAAGGGCGTCGTCACGCGTCGGGAGGACATGGAGGCTTACGAGGCCGGCGCACGCTACGACCGCGGCCGCGCGGCGGCCGTCCTGCGTCCGGTAACGACGGAAGAGGTCTCGGCCGCCGTCGGTTACTGCGTCCGCAGCGGCATCGCCCTCATCCCCCAGTCGGGCAATACGGGCCTCGTCTCGGGATCGACGCCGGACGAGTCCGGCAGCGAGGTCGTTGTCAGCCTCGACCGGCTGACCCGCCAATTCGCGCTCGACCTCGACAATCGCTCCGTGCGCGTCGATGCCGGCTTCCGCCTGTCCGAGCTCAATCGGCGCCTGGAGGAACACGGCCTGTTCTTCCCGATCGATCTCGGCGCCGACCCGCGGATCGGCGGCATGATCGCCACCAATACCGGCGGCTCGCGCTTCCTCAAATATGGCGACGTGCGCCGCAACACGCTGGGTCTGAAAGTGGTCCTCGCCGACGAGGCGGGCACGGTGCTCGACCTCGGCTCGGACCTGCGCAAGAACAATACCGGCGTCGACTGGAAGCAGATCTTCATCGGCACCTCGGGCGCCTTCGGCATCGTCACCGAATGCGTGCTCAATCTCGAGCGCCTGCCGAAGCAGACGGCGACCGCCTTCCTCGTGCCGGCGAGCGGCGCGCATGTCCTGCCGCTCCTGAAGGCCATGGAAGAGCGGCTCGGCGCCTATCTCTCGGCCTTCGAGGGAATGTCGAGGAACGCGATCGCCGCGGCCTTCGCCCATGTGCCGGCGCTGAAAAACCCCTTCCAGGGCGGCAAGGTCCCCGACTACGTGATCCTCGCCGAAATCTCCCGCACCTCGAGCCCGCGCGAAGGCGAGCAGCCGCTCGACGCGGTTCTCGAAAGCGTGCTCGCGGAGATATGGGAGATGGAAGAGGTACTGCTCGCCGATGCGCTCGTCGGCCCGCCGCACGAGATCTGGGCGCTGCGCCATGCGCTTTCGGAGGGCGTAAAACACCTCGGCAAGCTCATCGCCTTCGATCTCTCCTTCCGCAGGGGTGACATCATGGCCTTCTGCGACCATATGAAGGCGGAAATGCCGGAAAAATTTTCGAGCGTCACGGTCTGCGATTTCGGCCATATCGGCGATGGCGGCGTTCACTTCAACCTGGTCGTCGCCAAGGATAGTCCGCTACTGGCCGATGCGACCTTCGAGCAGCGACTGCGCGAATGGGTCTTTGCGGTGGCGGTCGAGCAATATCACGGCAGCTTCAGCGCGGAACATGCGCTCGGCCGCCGCAACCAGGCTTTTTACGATCTCTACACGCCGGAAAAACTGAAGAACATGGCGGCCGGCCTCAAGACGCTCACCTCGCCGGGCAAGCTCGGCAGCGTGCGCTTCGGTTAGGTCATCGCGCCAGTTACAAGACGGGAGTCATCACATGAACATTGCAGCCAAGAAAATCGATGTCGCGAGCGAGGCAGCCGCGCTCCTCGAGAAAATGGGCGTTGCCAAGTACCTCTACACCGGCGGCGACATGCCGTCCTTCAGCCCGGTCACCGGCGAGAAGATCGCAAGTCTCAAGACCGTGTCTGCCGCTGAAGCCGCCGGCAAAATCGAGAAGGCCGACGAGGCTTTCCGCGCCTGGCGCCTCGTACCGGCGCCCAAGCGCGGCGAACTCGTCCGGCTTCTCGGCGAGGAACTGCGCGCCTTCAAGGCCGATCTCGGCCGCCTCGTCTCGATCGAAGCCGGCAAGATCCCGTCCGAAGGCCTCGGCGAAGTGCAGGAGATGATCGATATCTGCGATTTCGCCGTCGGCCTTTCCCGCCAGCTCTACGGCCTGACGATCGCCACCGAGCGTCCCGGCCACCGGATGATGGAAACCTGGCACCCGCTCGGTGTCGTCGGCATCATTTCCGCCTTCAACTTCCCCGTCGCGGTCTGGTCTTGGAATGCAGCGCTCGCGCTCGTCTGCGGCGACGCCGTCGTCTGGAAGCCGTCGGAAAAGACGCCGCTTACCGCGCTCGCCTGCCAGGCGATCCTGGAACGCGCCATCGCCCGTTTCGGCGACGCTCCGGAAGGCCTGTCGCAGGTCCTGATCGGCGACCGGGCGATCGGCGAGGTTCTCGTCGACCATCCGAAGGTGCCGCTGGTTTCGGCGACCGGCTCCACCCGCATGGGCCGCGAGGTCGGTCCGCGGCTTGCCAAGCGCTTCGCCCGCGCGATCCTGGAACTCGGCGGCAACAATGCGGGCATCGTCTGCCCGTCCGCCGATCTCGACATGGCGCTGCGCGCCATTGCTTTCGGGGCTATGGGCACCGCCGGGCAGCGCTGCACGACCCTGCGCCGCCTCTTCGTCCATGAAAGCGTCTACGACCAGCTCGTGCCGCGCCTGAAGAAGGCCTATCAGTCGGTTTCGGTCGGCAACCCGCTGGAATCGGCCGCACTCGTCGGCCCCCTCGTCGACAAGGCGGCCTTCGACGGGATGCAGAAGGCGATCGCCGAGGCAAAGAACCATGGCGGAGCCGTCACCGGCGGCGAGCGCGTCGAGCTCGGCCACGAGAACGGTTACTACGTCAAGCCGGCACTGGTCGAAATGCCGAAGCAGGAAGGCCCGGTTCTCGAGGAAACCTTCGCGCCGATCCTCTACGTCATGAAGTACAGCGACTTCGACGCGGTGCTCGCCGAGCACAATGCGGTTGCCGCCGGGCTTTCCTCCTCGATCTTCACCCGTGACATGCAGGAATCGGAACGTTTCCTCGCAGCCGACGGCTCGGATTGCGGCATCGCCAACGTCAATATCGGTACCTCCGGCGCCGAGATCGGCGGCGCGTTCGGCGGCGAAAAGGAGACCGGCGGCGGACGAGAATCCGGCTCCGACGCCTGGAAGGCCTATATGCGGCGCGCCACCAACACGGTGAACTATTCGAAGGCTCTGCCGCTGGCGCAGGGCGTCTCTTTCGACATCGAATAATCGAACAGGATCGGCCATGACCATCAATGCAACGGTCAAGGAGGCGGGCTTTCAGCCCGCCTCGCGGATTTCCTCGATCGGAGTTTCGGAAATCCTGAAGATCGGCGCCCGCGCCGCCGCCATGAAGCGCGAAGGCAAGCCGGTGATCATCCTCGGCGCCGGCGAGCCGGATTTCGACACGCCGGAACACGTGAAGCAGGCCGCCTCGGATGCGATTCACCGCGGCGAGACGAAATACACCGCACTCGACGGCACGCCGGAACTGAAGAAGGCGATCCGCGAGAAATTCCAGCGCGAGAACGGGTTGGCCTACGAGCTGGACGAGATCACGGTCGCGACCGGCGCCAAGCAGATCCTCTTCAACGCCATGATGGCCTCGCTCGATCCGGGCGACGAGGTCATCATTCCGACGCCCTACTGGACCTCCTATTCGGACATTGTCCATATCTGCGAGGGCAAGCCGGTCCTGATCGCCTGCGACGCATCTTCCGGTTTCCGCCTGACGGCGGAAAAGCTGGAGGCGGCCATCACGCCGCGGACCCGATGGGTGCTCTTAAACTCGCCCTCCAATCCGTCGGGCGCCGCCTACAGTGCGGCCGACTACCGGCCGCTGCTCGAGGTACTTCTGAGGCACCCGCATGTCTGGCTGCTCGTCGACGACATGTATGAGCACATAGTCTATGACGGTTTCCGCTTCGTTACCCCGGCGCAGTTGGAGCCGGGCCTGAAGAACCGCACGCTGACCGTAAACGGCGTCTCGAAGGCCTATGCGATGACCGGCTGGCGGATCGGCTATGCCGGTGGCCCGCGCGAGCTCATCAAGGCGATGGCCGTCGTCCAGAGCCAGGCGACCTCATGCCCCTCTTCGATAAGCCAGGCGGCTTCGGTCGCGGCGCTCAACGGGCCGCAGGACTTCCTGAAAGAACGGACCGAGAGCTTCCAGCGCCGCCGCGATCTCGTGGTCAACGGCTTGAACGCGATCGACGGCCTCGAGTGCCGCGTTCCCGAGGGTGCCTTCTACACCTTCTCCGGCTGCGCCGGCGTGCTCGGCAAGGTGACGCCATCAGGCAAGAGGATCGAAACGGATACGGACTTCTGCGCCTATCTTTTGGAAGACGCCCATGTCGCCGTCGTCCCGGGCTCGGCCTTCGGCCTCTCACCTTATTTCCGCATCTCCTATGCAACCTCGGAGGCGGAGCTGAAGGAGGCGCTCGAACGAATCGCTGCGGCTTGCGAGCGGCTTTCGTGAGTGGCTCGAATTGCCCCTCAACCGCCTGCCGGCACCTTCTCCCCGTTCCACGGGGAGAAGGGACTCGTGGCGCTCGCTCGTAACACCGCAACGGCTTCGGCAGGAAGGGGAGTAGCCCGCTTGTCCCTTCTCCCCGTCAGAACGGGGAGAAGGTGCCGGCAGGCGGATGAGTGGCGTTCTTTCCCCTTCAAAACGTCGGCGGCGTGCAGGCGCTGATCACGTCGCAGGGCACCGGTCCGATGCAGCGAAAGCGGTGCGGCCGCCGGCTTTCGAAATAATAGGCGTCGCCCGGCCCGAGGATGCGCCGCTCGTCGTCGACGGTCACTTCCAGCCGGCCTGAAAGCACGATGCCGCCTTCCTCGCCCTCATGCACCAGCGGCACCTTGCCGGTATCCGCGCCCGGCTGGTAGCACTCCTTCAGGATCTGAAGGCTGCGGCCGAAAAGGTTGTCGCCGATCTGGCGATAGGAGATCGGTCCCTTGCCGATCTCCACCAGTTCCTCAGCCGCATAGAAAGCCCTGCGCGGCTTCTCCGGCTCGAAGGAGAAGAACTCCGCAAGCCCGATTGGAATACCGTCGAGGATACGCTTCAGCGCCCCGACCGAGGGGTTCGATGCATTCGATTCGATCAGCGAGATGGTGGAGTTGGTAACCCCCGCCCGTTTGGCGAGTTCGCGCTGGGAAAGCTTGTGCCTCAGCCGCACCTGCCGCAGGCGGCTGCCGATATCGACGCTCATAGCGAACTCCGGTGTTGATGTTGTTTGAAATAGCGAAACTCTATCAAACTCCCTCGTGCAAATACAACGGCTTAGATGACCTTAGAAAAGGACTTGTTCGGAAATCCAAATCATGGCGTCAATCGGCTAACGACAGGAGGATGCCATGAACGCCCACAACAAGCCCAACGCTCCGGTTCTCGACAGCTACTGGATGCCCTTCACCGCCAACCGCCAGTTCAAGGCGGCACCCCGGCTGCTCGCCGCCGCCGAGGGCATGCACTACACCAGCGTCGACGGCCGGACGGTTCTCGACGGCACCGCCGGCCTCTGGTGCGTGAATGCCGGGCACGGCCGCCGGCAGATCGCCGCCGCGGTCGAGCGGCAGCTTTCGACCATGGACTTCGCGCCGTCCTTCCAGATGGGTCATCCGATCGCCTTCGACTTCGCCGAGCGGCTGGCCGAGATCGCGCCCGGCCCGGCTGGCGCCAAGCTCGACCGGGTGTTCTTCACCGGCTCGGGCTCGGAATCCGTGGACACCGCGCTGAAGATGGCACTTGCCTATCAACGTTCGATCTGCCAGGGCACGCGCACCCGCCTCATCGGCCGCGAACGCGGTTATCACGGCGTCGGCTTCGGCGGCATCTCCGTCGGCGGCATCGTCAACAACCGCCGCGTCTTCCCGCAGCTTCCCGGATCCGACCATCTGCGCCACACCCATGACCCGGCGAAGAACGCCTTCGTCAAAGGGCAGCCGGAGCATGGTGCGGAGCTTGCCGACGACCTCGAAAGGCTCGTGGCGCTCCACGGCGCCGAGACGATCGCCGCCTGCATCGTCGAGCCAGTCGCCGGCTCGACCGGCGTGCTGATCCCGCCGAAGGGCTATCTCGAGCGGCTGCGCGCGATCTGCGACAAGCACGGCATTCTCCTGATCTTCGACGAGGTGATCACCGGTTTCGGCCGGCTCGGTGCGGCCTTTGCGACCGACTATTTCGGCGTCACGCCGGACATCGTCACCACCGCAAAGGGGCTTACCAACGGTGCGATCCCGATGGGCGCTGTCTTTGCCAGCCGCAAGGTGCACGACGCGCTGATGCACGGCCCCGAAGGCCAGATCGAGCTCTTCCACGGCTATACCTATTCCGGCCATCCGGCCGCCTGTGCCGCCGGCATCGCCACGCTCGACATCTATCGCGACGAGGGCCTGATGACGCGCGCCGCCGAAATCGAGGGCGACTGGCACGAGGCGATGCATTCCATGAAAGGCCTGCCGCACGTCATCGACATCCGCACCATCGGCCTCATCGCCGGCATCGAGCTCCAGTCGCGCGACGGCGCGCCCGGCGCTCGCGCCTATGACGTCTTCGTCGATTGTTTCGAGCGGGGCCTGCTGATCCGCGTCACCGGCGACATCATCGCCTTCTCGCCGCCTCTGATCGCGGAAAAGCAGCATTTCGGCGAGATCGTCTCGATCCTTGCCGATGCGTTGAACCGGGTGAAGTAACAGCGGTTCGCGCGCGGAATGACCCCTCCCTACGGTTGGGAGGGGCAATTTCAGGCCGTGCCATCCCCTTCCAGAAGTTCAGCGTATCAGGATCGCCCGCAGATCATTGACATTCGTCCCCGTCGGGCCGGGCACAAAGAGGTCGCCGCTGGCCGCGAAGGCCGTCCAGGCGTCATGGCCTGCGAGATGCGAGCGGGGATCGGCGCCTGCCGCCCGCATCCGGCCGATGCTTGCGCCGTCGGCAAAGGCGCCGGCATTGTCCTCGGATCCGTCGATGCCGTCGGTGTCGGCGGCAAGCGCATCGATACCACCGATACCGTCGATGTCGAGCGCGAGCGACAGGAGGAATTCGCTGTTACGTCCGCCCTTACCGTAAAGTTCGCCTGAGATCGTCACCGTCGTCTCGCCGCCGGAAAGCAGCACGACCGGCTTCGAAAAGGGACGGTTGCGCGAGGCCACTTCCCGCGCGAGCGCCGCATGCATGCGGCCGATGTCGCGCGCCTCGCCTTCGATCGCATCCGACAGGATCATCGCCTCGATGCCGCTTTCCCGCGCCCGTGCCGCCGCCGCTTCCAGCGAAACGCTCGCCGAGGCGATGACGTGGACTTCGTTGCCGGCGAATGCAGCATCGTCGGGCCGGGGTGCTCGCGCCGCATCGGAAGCGAGATGCGCCGTCACCCGTTCGGGCAGGGCGATAGCGTATCGCGCGACGATCTCGTGCGCCTCTTCGAGGCTGGATCGGTCGGCAACCGTCGGGCCCGAGGCGACGAAGGCCGGATTGTCGCCGGGCACGTCGGAGACGACGAGGCTCACGACCCGCGCCGGCGCGGCGGCAAGTGCAAGCCGCCCGCCCTTGATCCGCGAGACATGCTTGCGGACCACATTCATGGCGGAGATCGGCGCTCCGGAGGCAAGCAGCGCCTTGTTGACGGCGATCTCGTCCTCCAGGGTCAAGCCGCCAGGCGGAGCCGGCAGCAGAGCCGAGCCGCCGCCGGAGATGAGCGCCACCACGAGATCATCCGCCGTCAGTCCCCCGACCGCTTTGAGAAGCGCCGCGGAGGCGGCAAGCCCCGCCTCATCCGGCACCGGGTGAGCCGACTGCAGGACCCTGATCCGCCCGCATTTCTCGACAGGCCCGTGGCGGGCAACGACG
The DNA here is from genome assembly GCF_054161295.1 of Ensifer sp. D2-11. Taxonomy (NCBI): domain Bacteria; kingdom Pseudomonadati; phylum Pseudomonadota; class Alphaproteobacteria; order Hyphomicrobiales; family Rhizobiaceae; genus Ensifer; species Ensifer sp. D2-11. The sequence continues at coordinate 3,329,080 of NZ_CP096433.1, read as the reverse complement.
GCGCCTGCGAGCGGCCCGTCCCAGAGCCGCTCGAAAGCGGCTGCCATCTGGCTCGCGGCCTTGCCGGCGCCGACCACGATCGTGCGGCCCTTCGGCCGCGCCGGAAGATGCGCCCGAATGGCTGCTTCAGGATCGGCCGCGGCGACGGCGGCCTCGAAGAGGGATATGAGAAAAGGGCGCGGCTCTATTGACGTCATGGAATCAGACCGGGATTTCTGGATAGGGACGAAGGCACCTTGGACGCCGCCTTCAGCCGCCGCAACGATTTTTCGAACGGCCGCCCGAAACTGCAACGCCCGATCGCTCCTTCAGCGGACCTCCGCGCGCGCCCGCGGGCGCGCGTCGTTGCGCTCGTGCTGGAACACGGCCGGGGGCAGCGGCGGCAATCCGCGGATGATGTCGGCCCCCTTCTCGCCCATCATGATCGTCGGGCCGTTGGTGTTGCAGGATGGGACCCGCGGCATTACCGAGCTGTCGCAGACGCGCAGGCCCTCGATCCCGCGAACCTTGAGCTCCAGGTCGACCACCGCCGCCGCGTCGGTCCCCATCTTGCAGGTGCCGACCGGGTGGTGGTCGGTCTTGGCGTTGGCGCAGCCATAGTCGAAGAGCTGCTCGTCGGTGCGGATGCCGTTGCCGGGCAAACGTTCATCGAGGACGAACGGCTTCAGCGCAGGCTGCTGCATGATTTCGCGCGCGATCTTCAAACCTTCGAGCGACATCTGCCGATCGTGCGGATCCTCCCAGTAGTTCGGATCGATCAGGGGTGCTGCCGCCGGGTCGGCCGAGGAGAGCCGGACGGTGCCGCGCGAGCGCGGGTGCAGATAGGCGGAATTGAGTGTGACCCCGGCATTCTTGAGCCGTGCGACCCCGGCCTCGATGCCCGAACCGAGGCCCAGGTGGAACTGGATGTCCGGGGAGCGGGCATTCGGATCGGCATACCAGAAGCCGCCGGTCTCGAAGAGAGACGAGGCGACCGGGCCGGAGCGGAAGAGCACATATTGCAGCCCGGCCCAGAGCGTGCGGTGCAGCCTGGCGACGCCGTCATAGGTATGATCGCCGGTGCATTCGGAGATGACGAAGAGATCCAGATGGTCCTGGAGATTGCCGCCCACACCGGGGAGATCGTGCCTGACCTCGACGCCGACGGAACGAAGGTGATCGGCGGGGCCGATGCCGGACTGCAACAGCAGTTTCGGCGAACCGATCGCACCCGACGAGACCAGCACCTCGCGATCGGCACGAATGATCTCGCTGCCCCTCCCCGTTACGACTTCCACCCCTACGGCGCGCCTGCCCTCGAGCATGATGCGCGCGACGCGGGCGCCGGTGCGCACCGTCAGATTCGGGCGATCCTTGATCGGCGAGAGATAGGCGAGCGAGGCGGAGGACCGGCGGCGGTTGCGCTGCGTCAGCTGATAGAAGCCGACGCCCGCCTGTTGCCTGCCGTTGAAGTCGTGGTTGTAGGGAATGCCGAGTTCCTGGCCGGCGCGGATATAGGCGTCGCAGATCGGCAGCGCCGAAACCGGCATGGAAACGCCGAGCGGACCGCCATAGGAATGATAGTCGTCGGCGAAGCGCTGATTGTCCTCGGCGCGCTTGAAATAGGGAAGCACGCTGCGATAGTCCCAGCCGGCGCAGCCCTCCTCACTCGCCCAGAGGTCGTAGTCGGCCGCATTGCCGCGGGTATAGAGCTGTGCATTGATGGAAGAACCGCCGCCGATCACCTTGGCCTGGGTATAGCGCAGCACCCTGCCCTTCATGTGCTTCTGCGGCACCGTGTGCCAGCCCCAGCTGGCGACCCCCTTGGTCATCTTGGCGAAGCCGGCCGGCATGTGGAACAGCGGATTCCAGTCGCCGCCGCCGGCTTCGAGCAGCAGCACCCTGACGTCCGGATCCTCGCTCAGGCGATTGGCGAGCACGCAGCCGGCCGGACCGGCCCCGGTGATGATGTAGTCGTAGGTCATTCACATGTCCTCAAAGTCACGCGCTTCGGGCGCGGTATCGTCTGTCTCGCCATGCCCCTCATCCGTCTGCCGCCACCTTCTCCCCGCAGGCGGGGAGAAGGGACTCGCGGCAACCGCTCGCCACCATCTCGTCGGCGCACGTCCCCTCTCCCCGCCTGCGGGGAGAGGGTTAGGGTGAGGGGCAAATCTCACGACCGGCGAGAGGAAAATTCACAACCGCCCGATCGAGAGCCCTCCATCCGCCTGGATGACAGAGCCTGTGGCGAAACCGAACTGCCCGCCGGCGAGGCCGGCGACGATATTGCCGATGTCCTCGGGTTCGCCCCAACGCCGCATCGGCACCAGACCGCTTTCAATCAGACCGTCGTATTTGCCGGAAACCGCAGCCGTCATGTCCGAGCGGATGATGCCGGGGCGGACTTCGAAGACCCCGATGCCGGTCTCGGCGAGCCTCAGCGCCAGGCCCTGGCTGAAGGCCGCAAGCCCCGCCTTGCTCATGCAGTAGTCGAGCCGCTCGGGCGACGTCATCGCGGCCGAGACCGAGGTGATGTTGATGATCGAGCGCGACGCTCGAGCGTCGCTCGCCAGCATCGCCTTCACAACGGCCTGCGTGAAAAACACCGTGCCGCGCAGATTGACGCCGACGATCGTGTCGAAATTCTCCGGCTTCAGATCGAGAAAATCGCCGCGCACGATGGAGGCGATGCCGGCATTGTTGACGAGGCAGTCGATCCGGCCGAATTCCGCGACGGCAGCGTCGACGGTCGTCTGATGGCTCGAAAGGTCGGCAAGATCGGCGCGCAGGAAGATCACCCGGGCGCCGAGCCCGTTGAGTTCGGCGATTACGGGAGCGACACCCTCCGCATCGCCAATGCCGGTGATGGCGATGTCGAAGCCGCTCGCCGCGAGTGCCCGGGCGATACCGAGCCCGATGCCGCGGCGGCCGCCGGTGACGATCGCGACGGGGCGTGCCTTCTCGGTCATGACCGCAGATCCTGTTTCACGATATGGTCGGCGACACGCAGCGCCTGTGCCGCGACGGTCAGCGCCGGATTGACGGCGGCGGAGGTCGGCAGGAAGCCGGCATCGACGACGAAGAGATTCGGATGATCGAAGGCGCGGCAATAGACGTCGAGCGGCGCCTGGCCGGGATCATTGCCGATCCGGACCGTGCCGCACTGGTGCGAGGGCGTCCGCTTGTCGAAGGCCCGTGCGAGCACGATCGGGAAGCCGGCTTTCTTCAGCACCGCCTTGAGCCTGGCGACGAGGTCGAGATGGGCCTGCCAATTGGTGCGCACCCATTTCAGCACAACGCGCTCGCCGTCGACCATGACGCGGCTTTCCGGTGAGGGCAGGTCCTCGCTCATGGCGTAGAAGTCGATGCCGCGGGCGGACACCCGGTTTAGCAGCCATTCCGGCATTGCCGGCATGTTCGCCTTCAGTATCGCGCCGGAAATGCGGCCGAGAAGCTGGACATTGCCGAGCGGCGGCCCGCCCGCACCGTCGGAGAGATAGAAGTCGTTGAGGCCGAAGGTCTTCTGATAGACCGAGTCGTTCCGGTACCAGGGGCTGAGCGCGATGACGGCGCTTGAATTGTGGTTCATGAAATTGCGGCCGACCTGATCGGACCGGTTGGCAAGCCCGGTCGGATTGCTGTCGTCGGCCGAGCGCAGGAGCAGTACGGCCGACTGCACCGCGCCGGCGCAGAGGATGACGAGCTTCGGCGAAAGACTGTGCTCTGCCCCGTCCCTGGCGTAGAGCACGGTTTCGATCGCCTTGCCGTCCGGCCCGGTTACGAGCCGGGTCACTCGCGAGCCGGTCTGCAGCCGCACATTCGGAAATTTCAGCGCCGCCGCCAGCGCCGCCGTTTCGGCATCCATCTTGCCGTCGGACGAGTTCGGATGCGCGTCCCACGGCGTCTTGCCCTTGGCCAGCCAGCGCTCGATATCGACGCCGAGCGGCAGCGAATAGGGATGGAGGCCGATCTCGGCCAGGCGCTCGCGGACCATGGCGATCGCAGGCTCGTCCGGCACCGGGCCGTGGGGATAGCCGCTCGAATGAGCGGGCTCCGTCGGGTCCTCGCCCAATTTACCTCGCACTTGGTAAAGCTGCTCTGCCCTGGAATACCACGGCTCGAGCTCCTCATAGGAAAAGGGCCAGGCCGGGGAGACGCCGTCCCGATGCTGCATCTCCTCGAAATCCTCCCGGCGATAGCGGGTCAGCACCGCGCCATAGAACTTCGAATTGCCGCCGACATTGTAGTAATTGCCGGGATTGAAGCCGGGGCCGCCGGCCTCGTACCAGGTCTCCTTCGGGCGGAAATGGCCGCGCTGGAAGATCGCCCGCTGGTCGCGATTGACCGGCAGGTCCTCGATATGCGAGCCCGCTTCGAGGATCAGTATCTCGGCGCCCGAGGCAGCAAGGCCCGCAGCGACCGTTGCGCCGCCGACCCCCGATCCGATGATGACGATATCCGGCTGGCTCTCCATCGTCTTCCTCATGCAATCCGCTTTTCGCTTTGCGGGTCGAAGAAGACGGCCTTGTCGAGGTTGAAGGCGAGCCGTGACGTCTGGCCGGGCGCGATGCGCGCATCGGCCCTGAGCCTTGCGACGATTTCCTTGCCGCCAAGCCTCGTCACGGCAAAGGTATCGGAGCCGGCCGGCTCGACCACCTCGATCAGGCATTCGCCTTCGGCGACGAATTGCGCATTGCGGTCCGCCCCGTCCGGGTCGGTGAGCGCTTCCGGACGGATGCCGAAGACCACCTCCTTGCCGGCATAGGCGGAGAGCGCGCCGTTATGCGGCACGGCGAGTCTCAAGGGTTCGGCATTCGGCCGCGCCAGCGTCACCGAGACTTGCGAGCCTGCGGTCTCTATCTGCGCTTTGAGCAGGTTCATCGCAGGCGATCCCATGAAATCGGCGACGAACATGTTGGCGGGGTTGTTGTAGATCTCCGCCGGCGTTCCGAATTGCTGCAGCACGCCGTCCTTCAGGACGGCGATCTTGGTCGCGAGCGTCATCGCCTCGATCTGGTCGTGCGTCACATAGACGATGGTCGTCTTCATGCGGTGATGCAGCCGCTTGATCTCGGTGCGCATGTCGACGCGCAGCTTCGCGTCGAGGTTCGAGAGCGGCTCGTCGAAGAGGAAGACCTGGGGATTGCGCACCAGCGCCCGGCCCATGGCCACGCGCTGACGCTGGCCGCCGGAAAGCTGGCTCGGCTTGCGGTCGAGCAGATGGCCGATCTGCAGCATGTCGGCCACCTGCTTGATCGCCTTCTCGCGTTCCTCCTTCGGCACGCCGCGGATCTCCATGCCGAAGGCGATGTTCCCGGCCACAGTCATGTTCGGATAGAGCGCATAGGACTGGAAGACCATGGCGATGTCGCGCTTCGACGGGTGCAGCCCCGAAACCGAGCGGCCGTTTATGGCGATGTCGCCCGAGGTGATCGGCTCCAGGCCGGCGATCGTGTTCAGAAGCGTCGACTTGCCGCAGCCGGAGGGGCCGACCAACACGAGGAAGCCGCCTTCTTCGATCTCCAGGTTGATGTCCTTCAAGATCTCGAGGGCACCGTAGGATTTGCGCAGATTGGTGATCTTCAGAAACGACATGGCTTATCCTTTCACGGCGCCGGACATCAGCCCGCGGACGAAATAGCGGCCGGACACGATGTAGACGATGAGCGTTGGCAGGGCGGCGAGGATCGCGCCGGCGAAGTGGACATTGTATTCCTTGACCCCCGTTGACGAGCTCACGAGATTGTTGAGAGCCACCGTCATAGGCGTTGAATACGGCCCGGAGAACGAGGCCCCGAACAGGAAGTCGTTCCAGATATTGGTGAACTGCCAGATGACCGAGACGACGATGATCGGCCCTGACGACGGCAGCAATATCCGCCGGAATATCTGGAAGAAGCTGGCGCCGTCGATCTGCGCCGCACGCACCAGCTCGGTCGGGAAGGCCTCGTAGTAGTTGCGGAAATAGAGCGTCGTGAAGCCAATACCGTAGACCACATGAACCAGGATCAGACCCCAGATCGAACCGGCGATGCCGAGAATACCGAGAATGCGCGCCATCGGGATCAGCACGATCTGGAAGGGGATGAAGCAGGAGAGAAGCAGCATGCCGAAGAATATGTTCGCGCCGGGGAAGCGCCACTTGGTCAGCACGTAGCCGTTGAGCGCGCCGATGATCGTGGAGATCGCCACGGCCGGAACGACCATCAGGATCGAATTGATGAAGAAAGGTCGAAGGCCCGTCGGCTGCACGCCGATCTGCGCCGTCGACCAGGCCGAGAGCCACGGTTCGACGGTCCAGGTCTGAGGCAGGTTCAGCATGCCGCCCTGGCGAATCTCATCCAGCGGCTTCAGGGAATTCACCAGCATCACGTAGAGCGGCAGCAGCGAATAGAGTGCGAAGAGGATCAGCGCCGAATAGATCAGGGCGCGCGTCAGGCGGTTGTGCGAGATGACGTTCTCGGGATTGGGAGCGCCCATCAGCGTTTTCCTCCCCGGACTTCGGAATATAGATAGGGAACGATGATCGAGAAGATCATCACCAGCATCACGATCGCCGACGAGGCGCCGATCGCCATCTGGTTTCGGGTGAAGGTGTAGGAATACATGAAGGTCGCCGGCAGCTCGGTCGCCTGCCCCGGCCCGCCGCCCGTCAGTGCGATGATCAGGTCGTAGGCCTTGATGGCCAGATGGGCGAGGACGACAAAAGCCGAAAGGAAGACCGGCCGCATCAGGGGAATGATGATCCGCCGATAGATGGTGGGGGTCGTCGCCCCGTCGATCTGGGCGGCCTTGATGATCTCGTTGTCGACGCCGCGCAGACCCGCCAGGAACATCGCCATGATGAAGCCGGTCGACTGCCAGACGGCGGCGATGACGACGCAGTAGATCGCGTAGTTGCGGTCCTTGATCCAGTTGAACGAGAAGCTTTCCCAGCCCCAGAGATGCATGGTGTTCTCGAGCCCGATCCCCGGATCGAGGAACCATTTCCATGCGGTGCCGGTGACGATGAAGGAAAGCGCCATCGGATAGAGATAGATGGGCCTCAGAAATCCCTCAGCGCGGATCTTCTGGTCGAGCAGGATCGCCAGCGCCAGTCCCAGCACCGAGCAGACGGCGATGTAGAGCGTGGCGAAGATCGCCAGGTTGCTGACCGCGCGCCACCAATGCGGCAGGGCCCAAAGCCGGCTGTAATTACTCAAACCCACGAAATTGTAGGACGGCAGCATCTTGCTGTCCGTCATCGACAGGAAGCCCGTATAGGCTATGAAGCCGTAGACGAACACCAGAACTATGAGAAAGCTGGGGGCGAGCACGAGCTTCGGCAAAAGCTCCTGCAGCCGGTTGCGGCTATCCATGTTTGCTACCACCGTATGTTTCGTTCGTGCCGCGGTCTGCCCCTCATCCGCCTGCCGGCACCTTCTCCCCGCATGCGGGGAGAAGGGGTATGCCGCGCCGCCTCCGTCCCCTCTCCCCGCGAGCGGGGAGAGGGTTAGTCCTCGGGTTTAACCCGAGGAGAAGGGCAACTTCCCTCGCTCCGCCTTACTTCGCAGCCTCGACCGCCGCGACGAGTTCCGTCACCGCCTCTTCCGAGTTGAGTTCGCCGTTGAACTGGCGCGTGACCACGTCGTAGATCGCGTTCTTGACGGCAGCCGGATTGGCATGACCGTGGGCCATGGACCCGAAAAGCGTGCCGTTGGTATTGGCTTCCGCGAGGTCCTTGATGCCCTTCTTGCCGCAGGCGTCGAAATCGGTATCCGGGACGTCGGTGCGGGCGGGAACGGAGCCCTTGACGACGTTGAAGGCCGACTGGAAGGCCGGGCTCTCGATTGCCGAGGCCATCTGCAGCTGTGCCGGAACCTTGTCTTCCGACACCTTGAACATCGCGAACTGGTCGGAATTGAAGGTGACCGAACCTTGCGTTCCGGGGAAGCGCATGCAGACGAAATCGGTGCCGGGCACCTTCTTCGCCTTCAGGAACTCGCCCTTCGCCCAGTCACCCATGAACTGCAGGCCGGCCTTGTTCTCGATGACCATCGCCGAGGCGAGGTTCCAGTCGCGGCCGGAGAAGTTGTCGTCCACATAGGAGCGCAGCTTCGTCATGCGATCGAAGGCTTCCTTCATCTTGTCGCCGCCGAGCGCCGCCGGATCGAGATCGATGAAGGCCTGCTTGTAGAAGTCGTTGCCCAGCGAAAGAACCACGGCGTCGAAGATCGTCGCGTCCTGCCAGGGCTGGCCGCCATGGGCGATCGGCGTGATGCCCTGCTCCTTGAACTTGTCGAGCAGTGCGATCAGCTCTTCCCAGGTCGTCGGTTCCTTGGCGCCGGCCTTGTCGAGCGCGGCCTTGTTGATCCAGACCCAGTTGGTCGAGTGAACGTTCACCGGCGCGGCGATCCAGTGGCCGTCATATTTGGAGAATTGCTGCAGGGCAGCCGGAACGACCTTGTCCCAGCCTTCCTTGGCGGCGACCTCGTCCAGATTGCCCAGCGCGCCTTCCTTGGCCCAGTCCAGAATGTCGAAGCCGAGCATCTGCACGGCCGTCGGCGCATTGCCCGCGGTGACGCGGGCACGAAGCACCGTCATCGCTTCGGTGCCGCCGCCGCCGGCGACCGGCATGTCGGTCCAGCTGATGCCCTTGCTCTCCAGGTCCTTCTTGAGGACGTCGAGGGCCGCGGCTTCGCCGCCGGACGTCCACCAGTGCAGTACTTCCACATTCTCGGCTGCACGCGCGGCTGTCGCCGCCAACATCAGTGCTGCAACAGCAGTCGTCGTCATGAACTTGCGCATCGTTATCCTCCCGTTTGCAAGTTTCCGAAGCGGAACCTCCTCCGCTCTTTTCTGGTACCGCCCGGTTCCCGCGGACGGCATGGCCTGCGACTAACATCACTCGGCCAATTCAAGACGTTACACCCTTTCGCCGATTACGAAACCTCACCCCTCCCCTTCCTCAGCGCGGCATCCACCAGTTGCTGCGCCGGCCGATATGCATGTTGAGCGTCTTCGTCTCCGTATAGTCCTCGACTGCATGGCGACCGAGCTCGCGGCCGAGCCCGGATTGCCGGTAGCCGCCGAAAGGCAGCTCGGATGCGCCATCCATGAAGGTGTTCATCCAGACCGTGCCGGCGCGTACGCGCCGCCCGATCGTCAGGCAGGTATCGAAGTCGCGGCTCCAGACTCCGGCGGAAAGCCCGTAATCGATCGAATTGGCGATGCGGATCGCCTCTTCCGTCTTCTCGAAAGTCAGAACGGAGAGAACCGGCCCGAAGACTTCCTCCCGGGCCACGGCCATTTCGGGCCGAACGGCCGACAGGATGGTCGGCGCCATGAACTGTCCCATGCCGAGATCGAGCGTGGTGCCGCCATGGGCTATTCTCGCGCCTTCGTTCGATGCCGAAGAAACATAGCCGGCAACCTTTTGCAGATGCTGCGGTGTAATGATCGCGCCGACCTGCGTTTCGGGGTCGAGCGGATCGCCGACCTTGACCTTGGCCGAGAGGCTGGCGATGCGCGCCGTCACCTCCTCGGCGATATCGCGGTGCAGGATCAGCCGCGAGCCGGCATTGCAGCATTCGCCGGCATTGAAATAGGCGCCGAAGACGGCCGCATCGATGAGTTCGTCCAGGTTTGCGTCCGGAAAGACGATCTGCGGGTTCTTGCCGCCGAGTTCCAGCGAGACCTTCTTCAGGGTCTGCGCCGCATTCGCCATGGTCAGCCGGCCGATTCCGGTCGAGCCGGTAAAGGAGACCATGTCGACATGCGGGTGCGTGGTGAGCGGCGCGCCGGCCTCCGGCCCCGTGCCGACGATGATGTTCACGACCCCCTGGGGCACGCCGGCCGCTTCCAGGATTTCGCCGAGAACCAGCGTCGAGGCCGAGGTGAGTTCAGAGGGCTTCACCACCGTCGTGCAGCCGGCGGCAAGGGCGAAGGGAAGCTTCTGGCTGACGATCAGGAAAGGGAAGTTCCACGGCGTGATGATCGATACGACGCCGATCGGCTCGCGCAGAACGACGCCGAGCGTACCCTCCCCGAGCGTATTGTAGCTTTCGCCCGAGAGTTCGCGGGCAAGTGCTGCCGCATAGCGCCAGATGTCGGCGGCACCCGCCAATTCGCCCTTCGCCTGGCTGATCGGCTTGCCGGATTCGACCGCGTCGAGAAAAGCCAGCTCATCCGCTCGCGCGGCAATCATGTCGGCGGCCCTGAGCAGGATCAACGACCGTTCCGAGGCGGTCATGCGCGGCCACGGACCTTCGTCGAAAGCGCGCCGTGCGGCGGCGATCGCCCGTTCGGCATCCGCTTTCGCCGCCGCCTGATAGCGGCTGACGACGACGCCGTGACCCGGCGCCACGCGCTCGATCGTGCGGCCCTCGGCGCCATCCACCCACTGACCGTCGATCAGCATCCGGAATTCGCGGGTCTCGTAGTCGCCGAGCGCCTTTGGCCTCACCACCACCGTCATCACCATTCTCCCTTGAAGCGGGCTTCACGCTTTTCGCTGAAGGCGGCTACGCCTTCCTTGAGATCGCCGGTCTTGGCGACGAGGATCGATCCCAACGCTTCCACCGCCGCGCCCTTGTCTTCGCCGCTCGCCGAGGCGATCATCAGCTTCGATATTTCGAGCGCCGCCGGCCCGCGGCCGGCGACCCGCGCGGCGTAGTCGCGCGCCGCCTGCATGACCGCGCCGGTCTCGACCACTGCGTCGATGAGCCCCTCGGCCCTGGCTTCCGCCGCCGAGAACATCTCGCCGCCGAGCACCATGCGGCGAACGATCTGCGCGCCGAAGCGCGCGACCAGGCGCTGCGTGCCCGACCAGCCCGGAACCATGCCGAGGCTCGTCTCCGGCAGGCCGATCTTCACCTGTTTTTCGGCCAGACGTATATCCGCCGCCGCCGCGAGCTCCAGACCGCCGCCAAGCGCATGGCCGTTGAGGGCCGCGATCACCGGCATGCGCAGCGTCGCGAGCCGCTCGAAAACGCGGTGGCCGAAACGCACCCAGTCATGGCCGAAGGCGGCTGGCTCCATTCCGCCCCAGGCCTTGATGTCGCCGCCGGCGGAAAAGGCCTTGCCCTCGCCGGTAAGGATCACGGCCCGCAAGTCGCGCCTTGCCTCGACCGTATCGCAGGCCGAGTCGAGCGCTTTCAGCATGTCGATGTCGAAGGCGTTGAGCTTTTCCGGCCGTGCGACCGTCACGATCGCTATGGGGCCTTCGAAATCGACGCGGATGCGTTCGTCAGCCATCGGCGCCTCCCTTGAGCCGGCGCGGCGCCTTGGCGGGCAGCGTCAGGCCGATCGGCCCCTCGCCGAACAGCGCCGGATCCATCGGCTTCAGCGCGTCGGAGACGATCAGCGGAAACTCCGACTGGCCAAGGATATCCGTTTCGAGATCAACGCCCGGGGCGATTTCGGTGAGCATCACGCCCTCCGGGGTCAGTTTCATCACGCAGCGCTCGGTGACATAGGTGATGTCCTGCCCCTGCTCGACGGCGCGACGGCCGGCGAAAGTGACGTGCTCGACCGCGTTGACGAGCTTCCTGAGCTTGCCTTCCTTCTCGATCACGAGCCGGCCATCGGCGACCGCCAGCTTCGCGCCCGCATTGAACATGCCGGAGAAGACGACCTTCTTCGCCCGCGCGGTTATGTCCACGAAGCCGCCTGCCCCCGCCGTCACATGCGGACGGAAGCTGAGCTTCGAGACGTTGACGGAGCCGGTGCGGTCGATCTCCAGGAAGGAGAGCAGCGAGGCATCGAAGCCTGCGCCCTGGAAATAGGTGAACTGGTACGGCGACGGCATGAAGGCGTCCGCATTGGAAGCGCAGCCGAAGGCGAAATCGAGGAGCGGCACACCGCCGACGGCGCCCTGTTCGATGACCCAGGTGACTGCGCCGTGCAGACCCTCTTCGATGAGGATGCGCGGGACGTTGGCGGAAATGCCGAAACCGAGATTGACCGCGCTGCCCGCCTCGAGCTCCTGGGCAACGCGCCGCGCGATCACCTTCTGGATATTGAATTCCGGCAGCCGGAAGCTGTCGAGCGGACGGAAAATCTCGCCGGAAATGGCGGGGTCATAGAGCGTCTGCGTCGTCTGCTTCTGATCGGGATCCACGACGACATAGTCGACCAGGACGCCCGGAACACGCACATCATGAGGCTTCAGCGAGCCCTCCTTGGCTATCCGCTTCACCTGGGCAATGACGATGCCGCCATTGTTGCGGGCCGCAAGCGCCTGGTCGAGGCCGCCGAGATAGGCGCCCTCGTGTTCATAGGTGAGATTGCCGCGCTCGTCGGCGGTCGTCGCGCGGATGATCGCCACCTGCGGCGCGATCGCCTTGAAATAAAGCCAGTCCTCGCCCTCGAAGGCGACCTTCTTCACCACCGGTTCGGCAGCGGCGGACGCATTCATGGCGCAGCCTTCGCGCGACGGGTCGACGAAGGTGTCGAGCCCGACTTTGGTCATTACGCCGGGACGCTTCGCCGCCGCCTCGCGATGCATGTCGAAGAGAATGCCCGAGGGAATATTGTAGGCTGCCACCTCGTTCGCGCCGATCATCTGCCAGATCAGCGGCGGTTCGGCGCTCGACGGACCGGAAGGATAGGAGCCGCCGATGATTTTTTTCAGGAGACCCTTCCTGGCGATGTAGTCCACGCCCTTGATGCCGCTCATGTCGCCGGCGGCTATCGGATGCAGCGTCGTCAGATCGCGCGGATGTCCGGTCGCCTCGAAGCGCTCGCCGATCGCCTTCAGCATCAGGTCCGGGCAGCCAAGCCCGCTGGAGGAGGAGACCGAAACGACTGCGCCGTCCGGAATCAAGCCGGCAGCGTCCGCAAGCGAAATATGTTTGCCCGTCATGCGCATCAAAGTCCCGTTTCGATCTCGACGGCACCGCCGGTGGCGGCCGCCTTGACCACCGCAAGGCCGGTGGCGAGCGACCAGACGCCATCCTCACCGCTCGCCGACGGACGGCCATTGCCCCCGATCGCCGAATGGAAAGCCTCGATCGCAGTCTCGTAGAGATTGCGGTGGTCGAGCGGCAATTCGCTCTCGCCCTCCTCATTGCGCAGCACGACCGTGCCGACAGGCCGCTGCGTCATCACGTTGCGGCCGATCAGCGATCCCGCGGTTCCGTGCACTTCGAGACCCGTCTCGGCAAATTTCGTGGTGAAGGCATCATGGAACTGGGCGATAACGCCGGAGCGGAAGCGGAGCACGCCCATGACCCCGTCCTCGAGTCCTTCCTTGCCCATGCCGGCGCTGTGGCTGATCGCGACGGCCTCGATCGGGTCGTCGTTCAGAACGAAGCGCAGCGTGTCGGCGTCGTGCACGGTGATATCGAGAATGACGCCGCCGCCCGCCTCCGGCTTGTCGAGCCGCCAGCCCTGGAGGTGCGGCGGCAGATAGACGGCATGGAAGACCCGCGCCGCGATCGGCCGGCCGATCCGGCCCGCGGCGATCGCTTCCCGCATGGCCCGATGCGTGGCGGCATTGCGCAAGTGATGATTGGTGCCGAGCACGACGCCGGCCTCACAGGCCTTGAGCACCATTTCACAGCCGTCATTGAGGTTCATCGCCAGCGGCTTCTCGCAGAGAACGTGCTTGCCGGCGCGGATCGCTGCCAGCGCCTGGCCGTGGTGAAGCTCGTTGGTCGTCGAGATGTAGACGGCGTCCACGTCGGGATCGCCGACGAGATCGTCGACGCTCGTCACAGCCTTTGCGATCCCGTTCTCCGCGGCATAGGCCTCTCCTCGTTCCGCGCTCGAGCTCATCACCGAGACGACTTCGCCGCCTGCGGCGCGGATGGCGCCGATCACCCATTCGCGCGCGATCGTGCTCGCGCCGATCAGTCCCCAGCGAATCATGACGAAATCTCCTTCACTCTGCGTCCGACGGCAGCGCCGCAGCTCTGGCGAATGGCGAGCCGAACCGGGCTGACAATCGCTTCCGGCTCGACACGGCCGCTATTGATCTGTTTCAAGAGCAGTTCCGCCGCACGCTCGCCCATGCCCTGCGGATCGACGGAGACCGTGGTCAGCGCCGGCACCGCGGTCTTGGCCTCGATCACGTCATCGAAACCGATCACCGCGAAATCCTCGCCGGGCTCCAGCCGGCGCGCACGCAGCCCGTCGCAGACGCCGAAGGCGACGGCATCGTTGAAGCAGAGAGCCGCGGTCGGCCGCTCCTTCAGCATCATCGCCTGCTCGATCGCCGTCACCCCGCCGGCGCGCGACGGCGCCGAACCGATGATGAGATCGTCTGAGACCTCGAGGCCCGCTTCCCGAAGGGCATCGCCATAGCCGCGCATGCGTGCTTCGAAGACCGCGGTATCGGCGAAGCCTCCGAGGAAGGCGACGCGGCGATGGCCACGCTCGACCAGGTGGCGCACGGCGGCAACGGCGCCGGCGTGATTGTCCGAAGTCAAAGAGGATACACCGGCGCCGGGGATGTCGCGCACGACGAGCACGACCGGAATGCCGGCGGCAACGAGCGGCGCGAGATCCGCGGCTTCCGTTCCGCGCGCCGGGGATATGATGAGCCCCGACACCCCGTGCTCGCGCATCGAAGCGATGACCTCGCGCTGGCGGTCGAGCTTCTCGCTCGTATTGGCGAGGAACTGCACGAAACCGGCCGTCTGCACGACCTCATCGACGCCGACCGCGAGCTCCGCAAAGAAGCTGTTCGTGAGATCGTTGACGACGATGCCGATGATCTTCGATCTCGCCTGGCGCAGATTGGCGGCGCTGCGATTATACACATAGCCGAGCTCACGGATCACTGCATTGACCTTCGCCCGCGTCGATTCATTAACGAGCGGACTTGCCTGCAGCACGAGCGACACGGTCGACTTCGACACGCCGGCGGCGCGCGCGATGTCGACAACCGTCACCCGCTCCTTCCTCATGAACATCCTCCTGAAATTTCATCTCTCGCATTCTTAATAATTGGAACGTTCCAATTTCGTCAAGAGGCTTCTGCTCACATTCTTCTCCGATTTAGCCCGGCGCCTGGCAATGCATGGAACTGCAACGTTTCCTTAAGTGGCTGATATAATTACTCCGAGGGGATTACTTCTTCTCGGACTGACGGGGATTCCAAAGGTGAGCGCCCCCTGTTGCGAGGAGAGAGTTTGATTTTCACCTTGAAATTTGGAACGGTCTAAATTATTCGATGCGATGAGCTAGAGGAGGACTTAAAGCCGATGACCAGCGTTTTTCTGCCACGCCAGGACGGTTCGCTCGAAGAGTACCGGCTTCGGGGCGAACCCATCACCCGGCCCGGCGCGGCCCCGGCCTTCAACCGCATCGCCTATGCGGCCGCGCATGTCGTTTCCGATCCGCTTCGCGATAGCGACCCTTGGGGCAATCCGGCGATCGACTGGGAGGCGACGATGGCCTTCCGCCATCACCTGTGGGGCCTCGGCTTCAGGATCGCCGAGGCGATGGATACCGCGCAACGCGGCATGGGACTTCCATGGCCGGCGGCGCAGGAACTGATCCGCCGCTCGCTCGCCGAAGCGCGGAACGTTCCGGGCGCCGATCTCGCCTGCGGCGCCGGCACCGACCACCTTTCGCCAGCCGACGCGCGCTCGATAGACGATGTCATCGCCGCCTACGAGGAACAGGTCGGCTTCGTCGAGGCCGAGGGCGGCCGGGCGATCATGATGGCGAGCCGGGCGCTCGCCCGCGTGGCGCGCTCCCCCGACGACTACCGCCGCGTCTATGGCCGCATCCTGTCCCGGACGAAGGACAAGGTCGTACTCCACTGGCTGGGCGACATGTTCGACCCGCAGCTCAAAGGCTATTGGGGCTCGGAAGACTTCGGGCAGGCGCTCGAAACCGTGCTGGCCATCATCGGCGAGAACAGCGCAAAGGTAGAGGGCATCAAGATTTCGCTGCTCGACAACGCCAAGGAACTGGCGCTGCGCAGCCGGCTGCCGGAGGGCGTGCTCTGCTTCACCGGCGACGACTTCAACTATGCGGAACTGATCGAGGGCGACGGCAAGAAGTACAGCCACGCACTGCTCGGCATCTTCGACGCCGTCGCGCCGTCCGCCTCGAAGGCGCTCGCGGCCCTCGCCGAGGGTGATCTTGCGACCTTTCGCGGCGTCATCGAGCCGACCGTGCCTCTCTCGCGCAAGATCTTCGAAGCGCCGACGCAATACTACAAGGCCGGCGTCGTCTTCCTGGCCTGGCTGAACGGCCACCAACGGCATTTCACCCTGCCGTCCGGCCTGCAATCGGCCCGCGGATTGCTCCATTATGCCGACATCTTCCGCCTGGCAGATCAGGCCAATGTGCTCGACAAGCCGGAACTCGCGGCGGCACGCATGCGCAATCTGCTGGCTGTGCTGGGCGTGGAGCAGGCGTAGATCTCGCCTGATCGCGTCCTCATCTGGGCCGATTGAGCCCCTCATCCCGCTGCCGCGACCTTCTCCCCGCAAGCGGGGCGAAGGGGCGACGCCGCACCCTCCCGGTCCCCCTCCACGCCATAGGCGTAGCCGCAATGAGATCGCCCATGCGGTGCACGTCCCCTCTCCCCGCTTGCGGGGAGAGGGCTAGGGTGAGGGGCAATTTTCCCGACTTAAACCTAAGCCGCCAGCCCCTTCTTCGCCAGCATCGCATCCGGGCTCGGCAGCTTGCCGCGGAAGGCCTTGTAGGCGTCTTCCGGATCGAGGGACCCGCCGACCGAATAGATATTGTCCTTCAGTCTGGCCGCCATCGCCGGATCGAATGGATCGCCGGTCTCCTCGAAAGCCGCGAATGCGTCGGCGTCGAGCACCTCCGACCACATGTAGGAGTAGTAGCCGGCCGAATAGCCGTCGCCGGAGAAGACGTGAAGGAAATGCGGGCTGCGGTGGCGCATGACGATCGACTGCGGCAGGCCGATCTTCTCGAGCGTCGCCGCTTCGAGCGCCATCGGATCGCCGACCGCTTCCGCCGTGTGATAGGCCATGTCGACGAGAGCCGAGGCGGTAAACTCGACCGTCGCGAAGCCGGAATTGAACGTCCGCGCCGCCAACACCTTGTCGAGCAGCGCCTGCGGCATCGGCTCGCCGGTCCTGTAGTGCACCGCATATCTCCTCAGAATATCAGGCACCGTCAGCCAATGCTCGTAAAGCTGCGAGGGCAGCTCCACGAAATCCCGCGCGACACCGGTACCCGAAACCGAGGGATAGGTGACGTTGGAAAGCATGCCGTGCAGCGCATGGCCGAATTCGTGAAAGAGCGTGCGGGCGTCGTCGATCGACAGAAGCGCCGGCTTGCCCTCGGCGGGTTTCGCGAAGTTGCAGACATTGTACACGATCGGGATTTCGCCGGTCTCGCCATTCTTGAGCTTCAGCCTGTGCTGCGACTGAAAGGAGCTCATCCAGGCGCCGGAGCGTTTCGAGGAGCGCGCGAAATAATCGCCGAGGAAAAGGGCCGTAAGCCGGCCGGAGGCGTCGCGGATCTCGAAGACGCGGACGTCCGGGTGATAGGCGGGAATGCCTTTCTTCTCGGTTGCCGTGATGCCGAAGAGGCGCCGGGCAACGGCGAAGCAGGCGTCGATGATCTTCTCCAGCTGCAGATAGGGCTTCAGTTCGCTTTCCGAGAAGCTGAATTTCTGCGCCCTGAATTTTTCCGCATAGTGGCGCCAGTCCCAAGGCATGACCTCGTGGTTGCGGCCTTCTTCGGCAATGAGCGTTGCGAGGTCCGCCTCCTCTTCGCGAGCCCGCGCCACCGCCTTTTCCCATACCTGCATCAGCAGGCCGTTCACGGCCTCGGGCGTCTTCGCCATGGTGTTGTCGAGCTTCAGCGCCGCATAATTCTCATAGCCGAGCAGTTTCGCCTTCTCCGCCCGCAGAGCGAGCGTTTCGGCGATGATGCCGCGATTGTCGGTCTCACCGCCATTTTCGCCGCGCGCCGTCCAGGCCCTGAAAGCCTGTTCGCGCAGTTCCCGTCTTTCGGAGAAGGTCAGGAACGGCTCGATGATCGAGCGCGACAGCGTGACCGCATATTTATCTTCCCCGCCGCGCTCGCGCGCGGCCGCCGCCATCGCATCTCTCAGGAAATCCGGAATCCCCGCCAGGTCCTCTTCGCCCGACAGGATCAGCGCCCAGTCCTTCTCGTCCGCGAGAACGTTCTGCCCGAACCGGGCGCCGAGGCCGGCGAGCTTCTCGTTGATCGCCGCGAGGCGCTCCTGCTCGGGCTTGTGAAGCTTGGCGCCTGCCTTCACGAAGCTCTTCCAGTGCCGCTCCAGAACTCGCATGGCCTCGACATCGAGGCCGAGCTCTTGCCGTTTCTCCCACAATGCGTCGATGCGGCCGAAGAGTGCCGGATTGGTGCCGATCTTCGAATAATGGCGCGACATCTTGGGCGCGATCTCGCGCTCCAGCGCCTGGATCACCTCGTTCGTATGGGCACCCGCCTTGCTCCAGAAGAGAGCGGAGACGCGCGAAAGTTCATCGCCGGCGATTTCCAGCGCGACGACGGTGTTGGCGAAGGTGGGATCCTCCGGATTGTTGGCGATGGCCTCGATCTCCGCCTCATGACTCGCCAATGCCGCGTCGAAGGCAGGCGCGAAATCCTCGTCCATGATCGCCTCGAACCGGGGCAGGCCCTCATGTCCGGTCCAGTTCACGAGGGCGGGGTTGAGCGAAGCAATGGTGGTCATCAGGATTCCTTTTCGAAATGCAGCGGGCGGGGGCGTAGCGCGAACCGCGAAGCAGGTGCTTGAAGTGGTCGATCGACGCCGGACCGTCAAGGTCTGCGCAGGCCGAAAAGGCCGGGCGCCGCGTGCCAGACCGCCTGCGCCGCGAAGCCGATGAAGAGCAATCCCGAGAGCCGGACGATCGCCAGCTCGTGGCGGCGATAGAAACGGCGCACCACGGATGCGCCGATAATCGCGATGAGAATGACGTCGGCGACCAGGAAGCCGACCAGCGACACGGCAAGCAACATCGGCAGCGCCGTGAATTCCAGCGCATTGGCGGAACCCGCAAGAAGCGCCGTGAAGGTCGCGAGCGCGACCGGATAGCCCTTGGGGTTTGTGAGCCCGAAGACAAGTCCACGCCTGAGCGGCCGCTCCACCACCAACAGCCCCTTGTTGTCGCCCCTCGGGCGGGCGGTGAGCGCCGTCCAGCCGATCCAGGCGAGATAGGCGCCGCAGAGGAGCCCGAGCACGTCGAAGAGCGCCGTGCCGACCGATCGGGCACCGACGATGGCGACGAGCGCCAATGTCGACCAGAGAATGTCGCCGGCAAGATGACCGCCCATGAAGAGCGCGCCGGCCCTTCGGCCCTGGCCTGCTCCGATGCCCAGAAGCGCCAGGAAGGCGGGGCCGGGGATCAGTGTGTAGGAAAGCGCTGCGAGAAAGGCACCGAAAAGAAGCGTTTCGGACATGGCGAAATCCCCGGTTGAGTGCAGCCATTCGAGCGCCGGCGCGCGGTTCCGTCAAGCGGAAACAGGGTAGCCGTGACACAGCAGCACGCACAATTCTTTCGCAGACGCAATTTCCCTCGATACGAAGTTGCGCTAAGAACCCGGCCGAGTTTTCACGCGAGAAGGACTTTCCATGACTGTGCGCAATCTCTTCCTTCTGCCTGGCGACGGCATCGGCCCGGAAGCCATGGCGGAAGTCCGCAAAATCATCGCTTACATGAATGCCGAACGTGACGCCGGCTTCGTGACGGACGAGGGACTTGTGGGTGGGTCCGCCTATGACGCCCATGGCGCGGCGATCTCCGAAGGGGATATGGCGAAGGCGCTTGCCGCCGATGCGGTGCTCTTCGGCGCCGTCGGCGGACCGAAATGGGATGCGGTGCCCTACGAGGTGCGGCCGGAAGCCGGGCTCCTGCGCCTGCGCAAGGACCTCGAGCTATTCGCCAACCTGCGCCCGGCCATCTGCTACCCGGCGCTCGCCAACGCATCGTCGCTGAAGCCCGAGCTGGTCGAGGGCCTCGACATTCTCATCGTGCGCGAGCTGACGGGCGGCGTCTATTTCGGCGAGCCCAAGGAGATCGTCGATCTCGGCAACGGCCAGAAGCGCGGTATCGACACGCAGGTCTACGACACCTACGAGATCGAGCGCATCGCCGGGGTCGCCTTCGAACTCGCCCGTACCCGCAACAATCGCGTCTGCTCGATGGAAAAGCGCAACGTGATGAAGTCGGGCGTGCTCTGGAACCAGGTCGTGACCGAGACGCACAAGGCGAAATATTCCGACGTCCAGCTCGAGCACATGCTGGCTGATGCCGGCGGCATGCAGCTCGTGCGGCAGCCGAAGCAGTTCGACGTGATCGTCACCGACAACCTTTTCGGCGATATGCTGTCGGACGTCGCCGCCATGCTGACCGGCTCGCTCGGCATGCTGCCCTCCGCCTCGCTCGGCGCACCGGATGCCAAGACCGGCAAGCGCAAGGCGCTCTACGAGCCCGTGCACGGCTCGGCACCCGACATCGCCGGCACGGGCGTCGCCAACCCGATCGCCATGATCGCTTCCTTCGCCATGTGCCTGCGCTACTCCTTCAACCTCGTGAAGGAAGCCGACGACCTCGAGAAAGCGATCGCCAACGTGCTCGATCAGGGCATCCGCACCGGCGACATCATGGCGGAGGGCTGCCGGAAGGTCGGTACCGCCGAGATGGGCGACGCGATCCTCGCCGAGTTCAAGAGCCTCTCGGCCTGACGGCTGCGCTTTCGCGCAATTGTCCCTGGAGAACGGCACCTCCGGCTTTGCCGGGGGTGCTTTGCGTTTGCGGGGTCTTGATTTTGCCGGCCGCGCCTTCACATCCATAAGGCGAAGGAAGGAGCAAAATGAACCGACCGCTTTCACTGACCGTCTGGATCTGGCTGATGACGGTCGTCCTCGTCGTCGCCTTCACCCCTTTCGACCCGCATCTGTCCGAATGGGCGCAAGGTCTGCCGGAGGAGATCGTCGGCTTCAATCGCGCCATCACCGATATCGGCACCTTCGCCTGGATGATCTACAGCTCGGCCTTGCTGCTGCTGATCGCCTTCGTCGTCAGGCGATCCTCCGCGCGCGACACCTTGCGGCAGAGGGCGCGCGCGGCGCGCAATCTTTCCGCCTATTTCCTGCTGACGATCGGCACGGCGAGCGTGCTGGTGCACGGCCTGAAATTCCTGATCGGCCGTGCCCGTCCCGAACTCCTTGCCGATTACGGCCCCTACAGCCTCACGCCCTTCACCGGCGACACGCTGTTCGAAAGCTTCCCGTCGGGACATTCCACGGCGGCCGGCGCCTTCTTCGGCGCCTTCGCGATGGTGATGCCGCAGCTTCGGCCGCTGTTTCTGCTGCTGGCCCTGCTTGTCGGCATCTCGCGCGTCGTCGTCGGCGCGCATTACCCGAGCGATGTCGCCGCCGGCCTGCTGCTCGGGCTCTGGGTCGCGCTGATGATGGCTTTCGTCTTTGCCCGGCAGGGCTGGCTGTTCAAGCTCGGTGCGGCCGGCTGGCCTGTGCTGAGGCATGTGGAGCACGAGGCCAAGGAAAGGGGAGCCGAGTAAACCAAATAAAAAGCCGGCGCGGAAGCCGCGCCGGAGTCAGGAGAGCTGTTGAGAAAGCGGAATGGGAAACACGCTCCCCATCCCGCTCCCGTCCGCCGGCTCACTCCATCGTGTGGATATCCCGGTCCTTCGTCTCGGGCAGGAACAGAAGACCGATCACCAGCGTGATGCCCGCGAAAACGATCGGGTACCAGAGGCCGTAGTAGATATCGCCCTTTGCCGCGCTCATCGCGAAGGCCGTTGCCGGAAGCAGCCCGCCGAACCAGCCATTGCCGATATGGTAGGGCAGCGACATGCCGGTATAGCGGATGCGGGTCGGGAAGAGTTCGACGAGCAGTGCCGCGATAGGGCCGTAGACCATCGTCACATAGATGACGAGCACGGTCAGCACGGCAATGATCACCGTCCAGTTGACGCGGGCCGGGTCGGCCACCATCGTGAAGGCGCCGCCCTTGTCGATGTTATAGACCGCCATTTCGGTGGCGCTGCCGACTTCTTCCTGGGTGAGCAGCTTGTCGGCGACGAGCTTGTCGGCCGGCACCATGGTCTTTTCGCCGGCGCGCACGGCAGCGGCGTCGAGGGCAAGTTCCGGATTGGCAGCGACGAAGGCGTCGAGCTTCGATTCCGGAACCTTGGCAACACCGCGCACCAGCGGATAGCCCGAGGCCTGCAGCGCCATGTTGATCTGCTTGCCGAAAGCCGCTTCCTCGGCCTTCGCCTTGTCGCCGGCCGCAATAGCGTCATAGCTGGTGATCGTCGTTTCGCCGATCTTCACCGTCGCCGGCGTACCCGCAGCCGCCGTGGTCACGACGTCATAGGGAACCGAGTTCTTGGTCAGGAAGGCGGTGGCGATGTCGCACGACGTGGTGAACTTCGCCGTGCCCGTCGGGTTGAACTGGAACTTACAGTCGCCCGGAGCCGCGGTGACGGTGGCGCGAACGCTCTGCTGCGCTTCCGCAAGCGCGGGGTTGCCGGCCCAGGTCAGCGCCTTGAACAGCGGGAAGTAGGTGAGCATGGCAAGCAGGAGGCCCGCCATGATGATCGGCTTGCGGCCGATCTTGTCCGACAGCCAGCCGAAGAAGACGAAAAAGCCCGTGCCGAGAAGGAGTGAGGCGGCAACCATCAGGTTTGCCGACTGGCCGTCCACCTTCAGAATGCTCTGCAGGAAGAACAGCGCGTAGAACTGGCCGGAATACCAGACCACGGCCTGGCCGACGACCGCGCCGAAGAGCGCCAGAAGGGCAATCTTGGCGTTGCGCCACTGGCCGAAAGCCTCCGTCAGCGGCGCCTTCGAACCCTTGCCCTCTTCCTTCATCTTCTTGAAGGCAGGAGACTCGTTCATCTTCAGGCGGATCCAGACGGAGACGCCGAGCAGTACGAAGGAGAGCAGGAAGGGTATGCGCCAGCCCCACTCGGCGAAAGCTTCCTTACCCAGCATGTACTGGACCAGAAGGATAACCACCAGCGAGAGGAAGAGACCAAGCGTCGCCGTCGTCTGGATCCACGAGGTGAAATAGCCGCGGCGGCCGTGCGGCGCATGCTCTGCCACATAAGTCGCGGCACCCCCGTATTCACCGCCGAGCGCAAGACCCTGAAGGAGGCGCAGCGCGATCAGGATGATCGGAGCCGCAATGCCGATCGAGGCGGCACCGGGCAGGACGCCGACGAGGAAGGTCGACAGGCCCATGATCAGGATGGTGACGAGGAATGTGTATTTGCGGCCGACGAGGTCTCCCAGGCGGCCGAAAACCAGCGCGCCGAACGGCCGGACAAGGAAGCCGGCCGCGAAGGCGAGAAGCGCAAAGATGTTGCGCGTGGTCTCGGGATACTGGCTGAAGAAGGTTGCACCGATATAAACGGCAAGCGAACCGTAGAGATAGAAATCATACCATTCGAAGACGGTACCGAGCGACGAGGCGAAGATGACCTTCTTCTCCTCGCCGGTCATCGGGCCGGCTTTTGTGCCGCCCGCTGTCACGACGTTTGCCATTTTGATATCCTCCACTCCAAAAATCGGTCTATTGGAGCGCCCATTCCCCGGTCCGGACATTCCTCCCTGAACGTCGGGTCCCCTTTGACATCCGGGCGTGGTGCGCCTCGCAACAAGATGTCAGAAAAGTGGCACGCGAGGCAGGGATGCTTTGGGCTTATGACTTTCGTCTAATGCCGTGACCAGGATGGGGGAATTCCTGAGGAAGGCGGCCCGGCTCCCGACGCGCAGCCGGCACCGGGCAAGGCCTAGGACCTGTAGACGCTTATGGATAGGAGTTTGATTTTGCACAAATCGGTCAATGCCAAGGATTTTTCCGCAGCAAAGGGATGCCCCCTTTGCAAGGGAAAAGCCGCCGGCAGTGGGCGATTGTGCAAAACCCTTCGGGCGGCCCATATTGCGGTGCCTTGTCGCGAAAAATCCGGCTTGCAGGCGGACGGCCTGCGGCGCCGGATTTTCCACGAAAGTCCCTCGCAATATGGGCCGTCAAATCCCTATCCATAAGCGTCCACAGGTCCTAGAGCGACCAATCCTCCACGCGCAGGTTCTCAACCCTATTGAACTCGCCGACATTGTTGGTGACGAGCGTCAATCCACGGGCTTTGGCCTGTCCCGCAATCAGCACGTCATAAGGTCCGATGGGCGTACCCGTCGCGGCAAGGGCGGCCCGGATCTCGCCTGCGACAAAGGCATCGTTCCGGTCGAAGTCGAGGATCGGAAAATCCGCCATCAACAAACGCAGGGTTTCGAGATTGTGTTGGGCCTTCGCGCTTTTCTGCGCTCCAAAATAGAGTTCATACGCGACGACCGACGGGAGTCCGATAATGCCCTGAGGGCTATGGAGTACACGGGTGACCAATGCATCCGATTTGCGCCCGATCAGAGCGATGACGGCGTTGGTGTCGAGAATATGGGAGATCACCGAAATACCGCGTCGAGTTCCGGCCGATCCTGCTGTTCCGGCTGCTCGCGCCCGCACATCATGAAGTCTTCACTCATGCCACGGGCAAGTGCCGCCTTAAGCGATGACCACTGCTCGCCTTGCTCGACGTGCGGGCGGAGAATGAGCGCGTCGCCTTCCTGCGTGATTTCGACGCGATCGACGTTGAAGCGGAATTCCTTAGGCAGGCGGACGGCCTGCGAATTTCCGGACTGGAACACCCGTGCAAGATGGGGCATGGTGGTCGCCTCCCACTTCCGTATCTACTTCCGTGTATATACTCTCTTTCGCCTCACGGTTCAAGACTTCCGAGCAAACGCGAAACCGCGTTGCCCTGCATTCGGATCGCTGGGGAGGCCTCCGCGGCTTGACTCTTGCCGAAAAGCCGGTAAGAGCAGCGGCGAACGAGGAAACCGCCATGCGACCGAAGGGTTCGTCCATCGCTGCGCTGAATTTGCCGGCCCACCACGCCGGGCCGATCAGCTATTTCTCGCTCGCTCGCAAAACCACGGCCAAAACGACGACGAAAACCGTCTGACGTCTCTGGCCCTCCGCTCTCTCCCCGGTAAGGCCGGGGACAGGAACTTCGCGGTCGGACCGCGCGGTTTCCCCCTCCACCAGACGAGGAGAGACAGAAAGAGAGCTTAGATCATGGGTTTCAAAATTGCTGTCGCAGGCGCCACCGGCAATGTCGGCCGGGAGATGCTGAACATTCTTTCCGAGCGCGGCTTTCCGGCCGACGAAGTGGTGGCGCTCGCCTCCTCGCGCTCGGTCGGCACCGAGGTCTCCTACGGCGACAAGACGCTGAAAGTGACGAACCTCGACACCTATGATTTCTCCGACACCGACATTTGCCTGATGTCGGCCGGCGGCGCCGTCTCGCAGAAGTATTCGCCGAAGATCGGCCGGGAGGGTTGCGTCGTTATCGACAATTCCTCGGCCTGGCGCTACGACGCCGATGTTCCGCTGATCGTACCGGAGGTGAACGCGGACGCGATCGCGCAGTTCTCCAAGAAGAACATCATCGCCAATCCGAATTGCTCGACGGCGCAGCTCGTGGTGGCGCTGAAGCCGCTGCACGACCACGCCAAGATCAAGCGCATCGTCGTTTCGACCTATCAGTCGGTTTCCGGCGCCGGCAAGGACGGCATGGACGAGCTCTTCAACCAGACCCGCGCTGTGTTCGTCGCCGATCCGATCGAGAGCAAGAAGTTCACCAAGCGCATCGCCTTCAACGTCATTCCGCACATCGACGTCTTCATGGAAGACGGCTACACCAAGGAAGAGTGGAAGGTTCTGGCCGAAACCAAGAAGATGCTCGACCCGAAGATCAAGGTGACCTGCACGGCCGTGCGCGTTCCGGTCTTCATCGGCCATTCGGAATCGGTCAATATCGAATTCGAAAACGAGATCACCGCCGACGAGGCGCGCGAGATCCTGCGCGAAGCGCCGGGCTGCCTGGTCGTCGACAAGCATGAGAACGGCGGCTATGTGACGCCTTACGAATGCGCCGGCGAGGACGCGACCTATATCTCGCGCATCCGCGAGGATGCGACGGTCGAAAACGGCCTCAACATGTGGATCGTCTCGGACAACCTGCGCAAGGGCGCGGCGCTCAACGCGGTGCAGATCGCAGAGCTGCTGATCAACCGCGGCCTGATCAAGCCGCGCAAGCAGGCGGCTTGAGCGGCCTCGGTCGGGCAAAATTTCAAGCCCCGCCTGCCTCGTTATGGCGACAGGCGGGGTCCGCAGTTCGTCGGCGGGCAATGGATTCACGTGAAACCGCGTGCCGGCGAAGAGCGGAAAACGAAGCGGGAATTTCGAAGGCAACAGATTCGGGCAATCGACGGGGTATTCCATGCATAGGGTGAAGAGCGCAGCAGCGGGCCTGGCGGCCCTGATCTCAACCGTAGTTCTTCCGGCGGCCGCCTCTGCGGCGCAGTGCGGCAATGACGGCAGCGGCTTCTCCGCCTGGCTGTCGGAATTCAAGCGCGAAGCCGCCGGGAACGGCATCAGCCCTTCGGTGGTCGACCAGGCGCTCGCCAACGTCTCCTACAGCAGGGCGACGATCCGCGCCGATCGTGGCCAGAAGAGTTTCAAGCTGTCGCTCGACCAGTTCATGCAGAAGCGCGGCGGTCAGGTGATCATTTCGCGCGGCAAGAAGCTGCGGGCGCAGAATGCCAGGCTCTTCCAGAGCATCGAGCAGCGCTACGGCGTCCCCGCCGGCCCCTTGATCGCCATCTGGGGCATGGAGACCGGCTTCGGCTCGTTCCTGGGCAAGGAACACACGCTTTCCGCCGTCTCGACGCTCGCCTATGATTGTCGCCGCTCGGATTATTTCACCAATCAGCTTTATGCCGCCCTCCAGCTCGTCGAGCGCGGAGATCTCAGCCCGGCCGCCCGCGGGGCAGCGCACGGCGAGATCGGGCAGACCCAATTCCTCCCGGTGAACGTGCTGAAATACGGCGTCGACGGCGACGGCAACGGCCATGTCGACATGGTCCGCTCCAAAGCGGATGCGCTTGCCTCGACGGCGAATTTCCTGCGCGGCCATGGTTGGCAGCCGGGCGGCGGCTATCAGCCGGGCGAGGTCAACTTCGCCGCCATCCAGGGCTGGAACGCCGCCAGCGTCTATCAGCAGGCGATCGCCATCATCGGCGCCGAAATCGACGGCGGGTGACAGAAAGACTCACCGGCGTAACCGGTTGCAATTTGCCCCTTACCTTAACCCTCTCCCCGCATGCGGGCTACGGCATGCACATATCTCTTGCGCGCCGGTGCGGCGGATACTGCTCATGAAGGGGATCCCTCGGGAACCCAACCGCCTCAACCCCGCTCGGTCGGGGTTGCCCCTCAACCGGCTGCCGCCACCTTCTCCCCGCAGGCGGGGAGAAGGGATATGCCGCGCCCGCTCGCTCCCTCGGGCGGGCGGTGAATGCGGGGTTCAGTCGGCGCCGCTTGTCCCTTCTCCCCGCCTGCGGGGAGAAGGTGCCGGCAGGCGGATGAGGGGCCTGACTGGCGGCCGTTACATTCCCGGTCGGGAAAAGTCGCCGGTCTTCGCGTCCATGACCCAGAGCTCGCCGGTCGAGATGTCGAACCATGCGCCGTGCAGGCGCAGCTTTCCCTTCGACTCGAGAATGTTCACGCAGGGAAACGTCCTCAGATTGGCGATCGAATTGCGGATCGAGACCCGCTCGAGCGCGCGCTGCCGTTCCGCCTGAGTCATCACGTCGTTGCTCTGGATCTGCTCGGCGGCCGGTTTCAGGAGGTTCATCCAGCGGCCGATGAAATCGCCCGGGGAGAGGGGCTCGGCGTCCGGGTCGAGGGCCGCCTTGATGCCGCCGCAGCGCCCGTGGCCCATGACCACGATGTTGGTGACCCGCAGCGACTGGACCGCGAATTCGAGCGCGGCCGAGGTCGAGTGATAATGTCCGTCCGGTTCGTATGGCGGCATCATGTTGGCGACGTTGCGCACCACGAAGAGTTCTCCCGGGCCGGAATCGAAAATCGTTTCGGGTGCGGCGCGGGAGTCGCAACAGGCGATGACCATCGTCTTCGGTTTCTGACCGCTCTCGGCGAGCGTTTTGTAGCGCTGCTGCTGTTCGTTGAAGCGACCGCTCATGAAATTGCGGTAGCCGGTCAGAAGATGTTCCGGAAAGCCCTGTATATCCATCGGTAACCCCGTTTCATCCACTCGTTCCTGCGGCATCGTCCTGGTGCTCCTTCTTTGATCGGGATTCAAGGAAACATGCGGGTAGCGTGTCTGAAAGACGCACCGGGAACCATGAAGCGTCGAACTGTTACAGCGAGCTCCCGCCATTCGAAAGGGCGAAATGCGTCCATGAGGCATTTCTTCCGTATCTGATGCTATTTCTTCCGCTGCTATTTCTTCCGCGCTTGGCTCGGATGCATGAGGCGGCGCATCTGCACCATTGCCATCGGTGTCGCGAGGCTCGATGCATCCTGTTCGAGCGTCAGCTCGTCGGAATCGCGCTTGCGGCTTCTCGCGATGATCTCGTAGACGCTGGCGGTCGCCATCTGCAGCGCGCGTTCCTCCGGAAGCCCTTCCAGGAGGCGCGCGAGGAATACGGCCGAGAGCAGGTCGCCGGTGCCGTTCGGAGGATTGTCGATCAGGCGGTGCTCGGCAAGCAGCGCATGGCGTCCGGACAGGTAAAGATTGCCCGTGCCGCCGCTCATCATCGGTATCGCCGATGTCACCAGCACCCGTGACGGTCCGAGGTCGACCGCCGCGTCGAGGATAGCCGCATTCGTCTCGAGCGAAGCACCTGCCAACCAGGAGAGCTCGAACCGGTTGGGCGTGGCGAGCGTCGCAAGCGGCAGCAGCAGGTCGCGGATGGCGCCGGCGATCTCCACCGGGACGTAGAGGCCACCCGCATCGCCAAGAATCGGATCGCAGGCATAGAAGAGCGCGGGATCACGCCGGCGCAGCGCCTTCACGAGGCCGGCAACGGCCGCCGCCTGTTCGGGGGAACCCAGATAGCCGGACAGCACCGCGCGCACCTCGCCGATCCAGGGCGCGGCGACGAGATCGTCGATGATCGAGCGGAAGTCCTCGTCGGGCATGGTCACCCGCGTCGACCGGCCGTGTCCCGGATGCCAGGGGAGCACGACCGTCGGCAAAGCCCAGACCCGATGGCCGAGCATTTCCAGCGCGAAGACGGCAGCCCGGTTGCCGACCGCGCCGCGGACCACATGACTCGAAATGACGATGACGGCACCGGGCGCGGCAGGCGTGTCGGACATCGGGAGACCCCATTATTCGCTTTCGAAGTGTGATCGCCCGCCCCTCACGGCCTGTCAACAGCTGCTCTTGCAGACCACGCGTGAAGAAACTTCGGCGTTTTCGTTCGTTTTTGCGGTTTTTCGGGAAATTTTTGCAAAATTACCTTCGATTTAAATGGATTTAGGTCGAATCTACGTGATTTTCTCCAAAATCCGGCTCCATTTTGCCGAAATCCATCATAAAAACGGTCGCCATTGGGCATGGTTCTGGTAGGTTCAACCATCATGAGTGGAGAGCGATTTCATGGGCGTGAAGCATAATCCGAAGCGGGATCGGCACATCGATGCGGCCCGGGCGGCAGGGTCCAGATTCGGGGCCGAGACACTGCCACCGGAAATCCTCTTCGGCGGAGCGAGCAACGATGACCTCGACCGTTACACGCCTGAGATGCTGGCGCTCACCGCTGCCCACGCGCGCGGCGAGCTCGCGCGCTGGGACGGCGGCAAGCCGCAGGTCTCGGTGGAGACGGTAGCAGGGGTCGCACCGGGTGGTATCGAGGTTTCGATCATCGCGATCACCGAGCGCAACATGCCCTTCCTCTACGATTCGGTGATGGGAGAGGTGACGAGCACCCACCGCGACATCCACCTGGCGATCCACCCGATTCTGGTGATGGAATCCGGCAAGCCCGTGAAGCTCTTCGATCCGGACGAGGAAAGCGCGCCCGAGCACCGCGTCAGCCATATTCAAATCCACTTGAGCAGGCTGACGCCGCTCGAGGCACGCTCACTGAGCAAGCGCATCTCGGATGTGCTGGAGCAGGTTCATCAAGCCGTACACGACTGGCCGGCAATGACCGCTTTGCTCGACCAGGCAATGCGGGAGCTCGAGGACTACAACGCTTCCCGCAAGAAGAGCGACCGCGACGAGGCGCTGGCGTTCCTTCGCTGGCTAAGGGATAGCAACTTCACCTTCCTCGGCATGCGGGAATATACCTATTCCGGCAAGGGCGGACGGGCGACCGTCGAGCGCGGCAAGGGCAGGGGGCTCGGCATCCTGTCCAATCCGGACGTGCGGGTCCTGCGCCAGGGCAAGGATGCGGTGCTGACGACGCCGGAAATCCTCGCCTTCCTCGAGGGCCCAGACTTCCTGATCGTCACCAAGGCCAATGTGAAGTCGGTCGTCCACCGACGTGCCCATATGGACTATATCGGCATCAAGCGCTTCGACGCCTCCGGCAACGTCGTCGGCGAGCTGCGCATCGTCGGTCTGTTCACCTCGACGGCCTACACGCGCCAGGCGTCGGAGATCCCGCTGCTCAGGCACAAAATAGAGAAGATCGTCGATCATTTCGGCTATGATCCGCAGAGCCATTCCGGCAAGACGCTGGCGAACACGCTGGAAGCCTATCCGCGCGACGATCTTTTCCAGATCGATGTCGGGCTTCTCGCCGCCTTCTGCGAACAGATCAACGAACTCGGCGACCGGCCGCGGGTACGGGTGCTGCCGCGCATCGACCACTTCGACCGCTTCGTGTCGGTCATCGTGTTCGTGCCGCGCGAACAATACGATTCCGATGTCCGCGAAAAGATCGGCGACTATCTGAAGACCGTCTATGACGGCCGGGTCTCGGCCTATTACCCGGCCTTTCCCGAAGGCGGGCTCGCACGCGTCCATTTCATCATCGGCCGCTCGGGCGGCAAGACGCCACGGGTTCCCCAGGCGAAGCTCGAAGAGGCGGTCCGCGCCATCGTCACCCGCTGGATCGATCGGTTCAATCTGCTCGCCCGCAAGGAGGGCACCGAGATATCGGTCGGTGAGGCCTATCAGGCGGCCTTCACGCCCGCCGAAGCCTATGCCGACCTCGGAGACATCGCCGCCTGCACGGCTGGCGACCCGATCCGCATCTCCTTCTACCATCGGCATCAGGAGCGGCCGGATACGCTGGAACTGAAGATCTTCCATGCCGACACGCCCGTTTCGCTGTCGCGCCGCGTGCCGCTTCTCGAAAATCTCGGCTTCCGTGTCATCAGCGAGCAGACCTACGACATCGGCGTGCACGTCCATGGGGACGAGCCCCGCGAGGTCGTCCTTCACGACATGGAACTGATCCACCGCGACGGGCACACGCTCAACCTCGCCAGGATCGGCCCGGCACTGGAGGAGGCCTTCCTCGCGGCCTGGAACGGCACGACGGAGGACGACAACTTCAACCGGCTGGTCCTGCTTGCCGGGCTCACCGCCCGCGAAATCACGGTACTGCGCGCCTATGCGCGCTATCTGCGCCAGGCCGGCATCACCTATTCCCAGGGCTATATCGCCGATACCCTGAACAAATATCCGACGATCGCCGCCGACATCTTCCGTCTCTTCTCCACGCGCATGGATCCGACGACGGAGGTGAAGGCGCGCACGAAGAAGTGCAACGCCTTGCTGGCGGGCATCGAGGAGGCGCTGTCTGCCGTGCCCAGCCTCGACGAGGACAGAATCCTGCGCCGCTACGTCAATGCGGTCCAGTCGACGCTCCGGACGAACTATTTCCAGAAGGACGCCGAGGGCAGGCCGCGCGCGGTTCTTGCCTTCAAGCTCGATCCGAAGCAGCTCGAAGGCCTGCCGGAGCCGCGGCCCTTCCGCGAGATTTTCGTCTACGGCACGGAAGTGGAAGGCGTCCATCTGCGCTTCGGCAAGGTAGCGCGCGGCGGGCTTCGCTGGTCCGACCGGGCACAGGACTACCGGACCGAGGTGCTCGGTCTCGTCAAGGCGCAGCAGGTGAAGAACGCCGTCATCGTTCCGGTCGGCGCCAAGGGCGGCTTCTATCCCAAGCAGCTGCCTGTCGGCGGCAGCCGCGACGAGATCTTCAAGGCGGGAACGGAAGCATACAAGACCTATATCCGCACGCTGCTCTCGGTTACCGACAATATCATCGGCCAGGAGGTCGTTCCCCCTGAGGACACGTTACGGCTCGACGGCGACGACCCCTATTTCGTCGTTGCCGCCGACAAGGGAACGGCAACCTTCTCCGACACGGCGAATGCGCTCGCCCAGGAAGCGGACTTCTGGCTCGACGACGCCTTTGCTTCAGGCGGCTCCGCCGGCTACGACCACAAGAAGATGGGGATTACCGCACGCGGCGCGTGGGAGGCCGTCAAGCGGCACTTCCGCGAAATGGACGTCGACATCCAGACGACGCCCTTCACCGTCGCCGGCGTCGGCGACATGTCGGGCGACGTCTTCGGCAACGGCATGCTGCTTTCGGAAAAGATCCGGCTGATCGCCGCCTTCGATCACCGCGATATCTTCATCGATCCCGAGCCGGATATCGATCTCTCCTTTGCCGAGCGCAAGCGAATGTTCGCGCTGCCACGCTCCAGCTGGCAGGATTATGACCGCAAGGCGCTCTCGCCCGGCGCGATGATCATCTCGCGTTCGGAAAAACTGGTGACACTCACCCCCGAAGCGATGGCGGCGATCGGCATCGACAAGCCGAAGGCAACGCCCTTCGAGATCATGAGCGCAATCCTGAAGAGCCCGGTCGACCTGCTCTGGTTCGGCGGCATCGGCACCTATGTGCGCGGCGCCAACGAGACGGATGCGGAGGTCGGCGACCGCGCCAACGACGCGATCCGCGTCTCCGCCGAGGACGTGCGGGCGCGCGTGATCGGAGAGGGGGCCAATCTCGGCGTCACCCAGAAAGGCCGGATCGGCTTCTCGCTCAATGGCGGGCGCTGCAACTCCGATGCCATCGACAACTCGGCCGGCGTCAATTCCTCCGACGTCGAGGTCAACATCAAGATCGCGCTTGCCTCGGCCATGCGCGACGGCCGCCTGACCCGGCCCAAGCGCAACACGCTTCTGGCATCGATGACGGACGAGGTGGGACATCTCGTGCTGCGCAACAACTACCAGCAGTCGCTGGCGATCTCGCTCACCGAAATGCAGGGCCTCGCCAACCGCACGCCGCTGGCGCGGCTGATGGCGCGGCTGGAGGCCGACGGTCACCTCAACCGGAAGGTCGAGACCCTGCCGACCGATCAGGCGATGAGCGAGCGCTACCAGGCGGGCCGGCCGCTCACGCGCCCGGAGATCGGCGTGCTGCTCTCCTATGCGAAACTGGTGCTCTTCGACGAGCTGATCGTCAGCGAGCTTCCGGACGACCCCTATTTCACGGCGACCCTGGAGCGCTACTTCCCCGCAAAGATGCGCAAGGCCTATGCCGGCGACATTCACGGGCACCGGCTGCGCCGTGAGATCATCGCGACCGTGCTCGCCAACGAAACGATAAACCGCGGCGGCCCCGCTTTCGTCTCGACGCTGACGGATGCCACCGGCTTCCTATCCGCCGACGTCGTGAAGGCAGCGGTGCTGGCCCTGGATGGCTTCGATCTGCCGCGCATCTACGGCGAGATCGACGCGCTCGACAACAGGATCAGCGGCGCGATCCAGAACAGGCTCTATCATGAGGTGGGGCGTATCTTTGCGCTCGTCGCCGAAAGGGCGCTGCGCACCCGCGCCTCCGAGGGCTCCGTGGCCGAAGCGGTTGCCCGGCTTCGCGACGGGCTGCAGAAGCTGCGCGGCACCATGCGGGCGGCGATATCCAGGGAGGGTGCCGAGGAAGCGCGCCTGAGGGCCGCTGGCTTCATCGAAAACGGCGTGCCGGCAAAGCTTGCCGAGGAAATCGCCGAACTGTCGCTCATGACCCTGGTCCCTGAGATCATGCAGATCGCCACGGTAACCGGCGAGCCGCTGAGCCGCACCGCCCAAGCCTATTTCACCGTCACCGAGAGCCTGAGGATCAACCGCCTGCTGGCGGCCGCCGACCGCGTGCCCGCCACCGAGCAGTTCGAGTCGATGGCGCTCTCGCGGGCGGTCGGCGATATCGGCACCGCACGCCGCGATATCACCATCGCCGCCCTCGTCGAGCATAAGGGCGACCGAAACCCCGTTCTCGCCTGGCAGGACCGCGATCGCCAACGCGTCGCCACTGTCGGCGACCAGCTGAGGCTGCTGACCGAAAAGGGCGAAACGACCCTCGCCAAGGTCACTGTTGCAGCCGGTCTCCTCAGCGATCTTGCACGCGGCTGGACGAAATGACACAGTCCCTCCGGCCGTAAATAAGCCGGAGGGCCCAATTCCGCTCCGGTTGAAGGTTGTTCTTCATTGCCCTGCCCGCCGCCTACGAACGCGGCGCGCTTGCGCAAGTGCCGGGGAGGGATGAAGTGGATATCGCGGCTGGGCGAATGGAGGAGCGGCCTCGGACTTCGCGTCTCGGCATTGCCGGCTGGATGCTGTTCGACTGGGCCGCGCAACCCTTCTTCACCGTCATCACCACCTTCATCTTCGCGCCCTATTTTGTTTCCCGGCTAACGGCCGATCCCGCACATGGGCAGGCGGTCTGGGGCTATACGCTGACCGTCGCGGGGATCGTGATTGCCCTGCTTTCGCCGGTCCTCGGCGCAATTGCCGATGCGTCCGGCCCACGAAAGCCGTGGATCGCCTTTTTCGCCGCCGTGAAGATCATCTCGCTCGCCCTGCTCTGGAACGCGGCACCGGGCTCATCCCTGATCTATACGGCGATCTTTCTTGCGCTGGCGACCGTGGCAGCCGAATTTTCCATCGTCTTCAACGATTCGATGATGACGCGGCTCGTGAGCGAAAAGGAAGTGGGACGCATCTCCAACATCGCCTGGGGCCTCGGCTATCTCGGCGGCATGATCGTGCTGATCGCCGTGGTCGCGCTGATTGCCGGAAGCCCGCAGACCGGCAAGACGGCGATCGGACTCGAGCCTCTGTTCGGGCTCGATCCGGCAAAGGGCGAAGACGCCCGGATCACCGGCCCCATATCCGCCGCCTGGTACCTCGTTTTCATCCTGCCAATGTTCCTCTTCACGCCGGATGCGACCAGGGCAAGGATGTCCATGGCTAAGGCAACCGCTCGGGGCTTCGAAGAACTGAAGGGCACGCTTGCCGAACTCAAGGAGAGGGCCGGCATCTTGCGGTTCCTGATCGCCCGGATGATCTTGCAGGACGGCGTCAACGGGCTGCTCGCGCTCGGCGGCACCTTCGCCGCCGGGATGTTCGGATGGCAGACGATGGAACTCGGGCTCTACGGCATCATCCTGAATGTCGTGGCGATCTTCGGCTGCCTTTATGCGAGCAGGCTGGATGCACGGCTCGGCTCCAAGACGATCGTCGTCGCAAGCCTCGTCTCACTGACGATCGCCACGCTCGGCATCGTCTCGACCGGGCCCGGTTTCACGCTCTTCGGGCTTGTCCCGCTTGGCTCGACGGACTCGGGCGGCCTCTTCGGCACCGCCGCCGAAAAGGCCTATATTCTGTATGGACTCCTGGTCGGCGTGGCCTTCGGGCCGGTCCAGGCCTCATCCCGATCCTACCTCGCGCGCAGTGTTTCGCCCGACGAAGCCGGGCGTTATTTCGGTCTCTACGCTCTTTCCGGCCGCGCCACCTCGTTCCTGGCGCCCGCCTCGGTCGCGACGATCACGCTTGTGACCGGTTCGGCCCGGATCGGCATGATGGCGCTGGTCGCCTTTCTCGCCGTCGGTCTCGTGATCCTCCTGCGGACCCCCTATCCGGCGCACCGGCCGCTATAGGAATTTCGCGCAGGAGGCTCAGAACGGGACGAGAAAGAGTTTGTGCGGTTATGCGCCCGCATCCCGCGTCTCGACTTCTTGGACTCGATCACGTTCATGTTCTTAGGTCGACCCGACCCAAAAACATCGTGATCTAGTGCCGGAAATGCCGCATACCTGTGAAGACCATCGCGACATCGTGCTCGTTCGCCGCCGCGATCACTTCTTCGTCGCGCATCGAACCACCCGGCTGGATGACGGCGGTTGCGCCGGCAGCGATGGCTGACAGAAGCCCGTCGGCGAAGGGGAGGAAGGCCTCCGAAGCGACGGCCGAACCGCGCGTGAGCGGCTCGGCGAGGCCCAGTGCCTTGGCCGCTTCTTCCGCCTTTATGGCAGCGATGCGCGCGGAATCGACGCGGCTCATCTGGCCGGCGCCGATACCCGCCGTCTGGCCGTCCTTGGCATAGACGATGGCATTGGACTTGACGTGCTTCGCCACCTTGAAGGCGAACTTCATGTCTTCGAGCTCCTGCGCCGTCGGCGCACGCTTGGTAACCACCTTGAGCTCCAGGTCCTCGACCATACCGTTGTCGCGCGTCTGGACGAGCACCCCGCCGGCGACCGTCTTCGCCGTCAGGCCGGGCGTGCGCGGATCCGGCAGGCCGCCGGCCGCAAGCAGCCGCAGGTTCGGTTTGCGGGCGATGACGGCTTTCGCCTCGTCGCTGACCGAAGGCGCAATGATCACCTCGGTGAAGAGCTTGACGATCTCTTCCGCGGTCTCGGCGTCCAGTTCCTGGTTGAGCGCGATGATGCCGCCGAATGCCGAGGTCGAATCGCAGGCGAGCGCCCGGCGATAGGCTTCGGCGAGCGAGGGCGCGGTCGCAACGCCGCAGGGGTTGGCATGCTTGATGATGGCGCAGGCCGGTGCCTTCTCCGGCAGGAATTCCGCCACCAGTTCGAAGGCGGCATCGGTATCGTTGATGTTGTTGTAGGAGAGCTGCTTGCCCTGTAGCAGCGCCGCCGTGGCCACTCCCGGCCGTTTCTCGCCGGTCACGTAGAATCCGGCTTTCTGGTGCGGGTTCTCGCCGTAGCGCATCTCCTCCCTGAGCACGCCGCCGAGAACGCGGTGGCGCGGCATGGGCGTGTCGAGCACTTCGGCGAACCAGTTGGAGATCGCCGCATCATAGGCCGCCGTGCGGGCATAGGCCCTGGCCGCCATTTTCTGGCGAAAGGCGTAGCGCGTCGCGCCGTCTGCGATTTCCTCCAGCAGCGGCGAATAGTCAGCCGGGTCGGTGACGATCGTCACATAGGCATGGTTCTTGGCCGATGCCCGGATCATTGCGGGGCCGCCGATATCGATATTCTCGACCGTGGTCGGATAGTCGCCGCCCTTGGCGCGGACTTCTTCGAAGGGATAGAGATTGATGACGGCGAGATCGATCGCGGTGATGCCGTGCGCGCTCATGGCGTCCGCATGCTCCGCGTCGTCGCGGATCGCGAGAAGACCGCCATGGACGCCGGGGTGAAGCGTCTTGACGCGCCCGTCCATGATTTCCGGAAAGCCGGTCAGCTCCGACACGTCGCTGACGGGAAGGCCGGCCTCCGCAAGCGCCTTGTGCGTACCGCCGGTCGAGATGAGCCGGATGCCCTTGTCGTTGAGGGCGCGGGCGAGTTCGACGATGCCCGTCTTGTCGGAGACCGAAAGGAGGGCGGTTTTGATCCGGACCTCGTCCGGGGCGGGGATTTTCTTGGAGGCGACAGCCATCGACCTTGCTCCTTTGGCAGCGCCGGACGCGTAGTGAGGAGGTTCCGGCGATTGGGATGGCTGCCCGTTAGCATAGCTTGTTCCCGGAAGGAACCTTCGGCGCCGCGCAACGGGAAAATAGGCCCGGCGCAATTTCGGGATCATCCCTCGCGCGTGAAAGTCCACTGAATTTCCGGCTGCGAGGCGGCAGAGAAGGTCACGCTTATCTGCGACGAGGCGCGCACGCCGGAGGGATCGGCGAAGAAAATGTCCTCCTCGATCGCGAGCGCACCGTCGCGACAGGCGAAGAGCCATGCCTCTCCATCGGGTGCCGTCAGATATATCTCGCTCTCGCTGTGCCGGCGCATGCCGATTGCCGGATGGATGTGGAAACGGGCGACAGCGGTCGCGTCGTCGTCATTTTCCGGATCGCTGCCATCCTCCAGCAGCAGGCGGTCGCGACCGCGGATCAGCCGCCCGCCATTGAGAATTCCGATGTCGCGCTCGTGGATCAGGCCGAAGGGAGCAAGGTAGCCGTCGTGACTCGCTTTGACCTGCTCGATGGCTCCCGGCTTGTCCTTCCTCTCGATCACGATGCGCGAGGGGCCGCTGATCATGACCGGACCGAGGAACCGCGACTGCGAAAAGCGGCAGGAGGACGTGTCGTCGACGGTGACTGTGGAATGCGCGGCGGTCGTGCGCGCCATCTGCCGAAATCGATCGCCGGCAAATTTCGGCGCGCCGGAGTTGACGACGAAGCGGTTCCTGCCGGAGGACATCTCGAAGGAGAGGCAGCCGGCATGGGCGCTGCGCGATAGGTCGACCGAAAGCGGTCGTCCGGTGTCCATGATGATGACGGTATCGCCCATCGCCAGACGTTCGTAATGGGCGTGCGGCAAGGACCGGAACGGCTCGCCGGACGTCTCGTCATATCTGAGCACCGAGGCGAGCTCATGGGCGAGAACCGATGTCGCGCCGTTGAAAAGGGCGAGCTCCCCGCTCTGGTGGCGGAAGAAGCGGAGCGCCGGATATATGCGGTCGATGCAGGGAATGAGCCTCGCGGGCACGTCGTGTCCGAGATTGACATAGGTCTGGCGCAGCGGCAGCAGATCGAGCAGCAGCTCGAGCCCGGCGCGGGGGTTTCGGGAGAAATGCGCCCCGTCGGGCAGAAGCTGCCGCTCCAGCTCCAGATCCAGATTACGCGACGCCTTGCGGATCGCCGAAGGCGTAGCCGGCATCGAAACGGAGGCCATGGCGAGTGCCAGGCGAACCCTCAGGCGCGCCTCTCCATCGGAAACGGTCTCGGCGACATTCCGGAGGTAGCGGACCTGAAGGGCAAGGCTTCTCAGGAAGCGGCGATAGAAACCGTGCTCGGCGTTGCGCAGCACCACCGGCGAATGGGACAGCCAGGCGATGACGCGCTGCGCAACCACGTCCGCTTCCCACGAGATTTCGCCGATGCTTCGGCCATGGCTGCCCATCCAGTCGTCCATGATCTGGCGCAGCCGGATCGAGCCGGCTTCGTCCTGTATCGCCCGCATGTGACGCAGCCAGCCGAAGGAATGAAGCCGGGCCGCGAACTCGTGCGACGGCAGGTCGATTTCGAAAGGCGACTCGCCTTCGGTATCCAGAACGCGGCCGGCGAGCGGAAAACGACCTGCGAGGATCTCTTCGGCGGCGAAGGGATCGATGGCCCGAAGATCCGTGGGTGCGACGATCAGGCGGGCGGGCGTAGAGCCCGCAAAGCGCAGCGCCGTCGTCATTCCGCGCGAAAGCAGGCGCGCCAATCGTCGTTGGCCTTCGCGCAAATACAAATATAGGAGCCTTGTTTTACTGGAAAACGGCATCGGCGCCCGTGGGTTTCCTCTTGAACCGGAGCCGATTCGAGGATCAAGCAGAAGATCGGAATCGTGCGGGAAAGATCATTAAATATTTATCAACCCTGCCGCCATTGATAGGCGGGCCGTCCGAGGGCGTCAATTGTTCCAGCAAAACAGTCTGTTGATGAGCGCCCTCAGGCGCCCGCACGGCGCAGCACGGCGGCATAAAAGCCATCGAGGCCACCGGCGAAGGGCGGTTCCAGCGGCAGCATCGCAGGTGTCGTGCGGAACTCTCCAAGCGCGGTGATTGCCTTTTCGAGCCCCGGCCAATCGGCTGCGTCGATCGGCACCCGTTCGCATCCGCTGTCGGCGACGACGCGGGCGACGACCTCCTCGCCCTCCAGCGGGTCGAGCGAGCAATTGGAAAAGACGATGAGACCGCCGGGCTTCACCAAGGTAAGCGCGTGCCGCAGCAGCCGTTCCTGCAGCCCGGCAAGCTTCGCGACGTCCTGCGGGCCTTTCGTCCAGAGCACGTCGGGATGCCGCCGGGTGGTGCCCGTCGAGGAGCAGGGAGCGTCGAGAAGGGCCGCGTCGAAGAGTTCTTCCGGCCGGAACTCGGCCATATCGCTCTCCTTGGTTCGGGCCTCGAAGCCAAGCCGCTCGAGGTTGCCCTTGAGCCGCCGCAACCGGCTTGAAGACTGATCGAGCGCGGTCACCTCCGCCCCCGCGAGGACGAGCTGCGCCGTCTTGCCGCCGGGCGCGGCACAGAGATCGACCACCTTCTTTCCGGAAATATCCCCGAAAAGGCGCGCCGGAATGGAGGCAGCCGCGTCCTGGACCCACCAGGCGCCCTCCGAAAAGCCTGAAAGCGACGGGATCGAACCGGAGAATTCCTGAAGACGAACGGAGCCGGTCGGCAACACGGTGCCGGCGAGCCGCTCCGCCCAGGAAGCGGCATCGGACTTCACGGTCAGGTCGATGGCGGCGGGTACGAGCTGCGCCTCGGAGATGCGCTCGGCCTGGTCGGGACCGTAACAGGCGACGAGCCTGTCGAAGAACCAGCCGGGCATCGCCGGGACTTGTCGCAGCTTTTCGAGAATTTCTTCCTTTTCACGCGAAAGCCGCCGCAACACGGCGTTGACGAGGCTTGCGAACCGGCGGTTACGCGGATCGGACTGGGCCTGTTCCACTGCGAGGTCGACGGCCGAATGATCCGGAACGTCGAGATAGAGAATTTGCGCGGCGGCGACGGTCAGCACATGTTCGAGAGCCCGCGCACCCTCGGGCAGAGGCGTTTGCAGAAGCGAATCGATGGCCGCACGAATACGAGGCAGATGGCGGAGTGCCGAGTTGAGAATGGCGCGCACCAGCGCGCGATCGGCTTCGCTCAACTCGCGATAGGCCGGGTTCCCGCGCTCCGGATCGAGCATTCCGTCCAGCGGCGTGTTGCGGTCCACGACCGCCGCCAGGATCTTGGCAGCCGCCTGGCGGCTCTTCAGGCCCGGTTTGGCCGCGGCATCCGCACCGGGCCGGGCTCCTGCCCCTCCGGAGCGGTTGTGCTCTCGGGATCGTTTCGGACGTGAATCGTTCTTATTGTCTTCGGGCATCAGGACCAGGGGCCTTTCGGCGGTTCGGAACCACCGCGACCCCAGCCGGTTCTCGGGACAGAGCGCGATTTGCGCCCTGCATTATCAGGGCGGACCGGCGCCGTCGAGCCCGTGGACGTCTCGCGGGCCATTCTCTCCAGAGCCGCAACCCGGTTCTCCGTGTTCGGATGGGTCGAGAACAGATTGTCCATCCGCTCGCCCGAGAGAGGATTGATGATGAACATATGCGCCGTCGCCGGATTGCGCTCGGCGTCATTGTTATGGATGACCTGAGCGGCACCGGCGATCTTGCGGAGCGCCGAGGAAAGCCAGAGCGGATTGCCGCATATCTCCGCACCGCGGCGGTCGGCGGAATATTCGCGTGTACGGCTGATCGCCATCTGTACCAGCATGGCCGCGAGCGGGGCAACGATCATCGCGATCAGCACGCCGATGAAGCCGAGCGGATTGTTGTTCTCGCGGTTGCCACCGAAGAAGAAGGCGAAGTTGCCAAGCATGGAAATCGCACCGGCGAGCGTCGCCGTCAGCGTCATCGTCAAAGTGTCGCGATACTGGATATGGGCGAGCTCATGCGCCATGACCCCGGCAACCTCCTCGTAGGAAAGCGAATGCAGCAGTCCCGTCGAAGCGGCGACCGCGGCATTCTCCGGATTGCGACCGGTGGCGAAGGCATTCGGCTGCGGGCTGTCGATGACGTAGACGCGCGGCATCGGCAGGCCGGCATTCTTCGCCAGATCGCGGACGATCCCGTAATATTCCGGCGCGCTGTGCTCGTCCACCTCCTGCGCCCGGTACATCCGCAGGACCATCCGGTCGGAATTCCAGTAGGAGAAGAAGTTCATGCCTGCGGCGATGACGAGGGCGATCATCATGCCACCGCGGCCGCCGATGACATAGCCGACGGCCATGAAGAGGACGGTCATGAAGGCGAGCAGCATTGCGGTGCGCATGAGATTCATGAATGAGCTCCAACCAAATCGGTGTCCTTCCCGCGCCTCTTGGAAAGCCGCCTGCAGCCGCTTCGTTCCATTCGGTACGCGCGAAGGTTTCACGTGAATCAAGCTTTTCCGTTCACACGGAAGTGCCTATATGATGGGGATAAACGGCCAGCTCTTCAATATCGTTACGGAAACCGCGACCGGTATGCAGAACGACAACGACAATTCTCCCGACCGCCCCAGACGTCCGCTTTCCCCGGCAGCGCTACGCGCTCTGAAGGAGGCGGAAGAGCGGCGACGTGCCGAAGGGCCGAAGGATATGCCGGCGGAACTCGGCGGGCGCGGCGGCCTCGACCCGGCTCGCTTCGGCGATTGGGAGATCAAGGGCCGCGCGATCGATTTCTGAGGGTGGGCCGTCAGGTTTTCGTTTCGGTGGCGAATCGGCCGCTGCGTTCCACCCGTACAGCGCTTTGCGCTTCGCCCCTCACCCTAACCCTCTCCCCGCGAGCGGGGACGAGGATGCTGATGCGGTTACAGCAAATGCGAGGGAGTGCGGTGGCCGCAATGTCCCCTCTCCCCGCTTGCGGGGAGAAGGTCGCGGCAGCGGGATGAGGGGCTGTTGCCACCCATACCCCGGCTCACATCACCCGCGGTTCTGACGATTGGCGATCAGGTCGTCGACAACGCCCGGATCGGCGAGCGTCGAAGTGTCGCCGAGCGAACCGAAATCGTCCTCGGCGATCTTGCGGAGAATCCGGCGCATGATCTTGCCCGAGCGTGTTTTCGGCAGGCCGGGCGCGAACTGGATCTTGTCCGGTGTC
The DNA here is from genome assembly GCF_054161295.1 of Ensifer sp. D2-11. Lineage (NCBI taxonomy): Bacteria > Pseudomonadati > Pseudomonadota > Alphaproteobacteria > Hyphomicrobiales > Rhizobiaceae > Ensifer > Ensifer sp. D2-11. The sequence goes on along the minus strand of NZ_CP096433.1, from coordinate 3,286,421 downwards.
GCGATCGGTCCGATTTCCGAGCGGACGTGCTTGACGAGCGCCTGGCGCAGTTCGTCGTCTCCGACCTCGCCGGCCATCAGCGAAACGTAGCAATAGATGCCCTGACCCTTGATCGGATGCGGGTAGCCGACGACCGCCGCCTCGGAAACGAGGTTGTGCGAGACGAGCGCCGATTCCACCTCCGCCGTGCCGAGCCGGTGGCCTGAGACGTTCAGGACATCGTCGACGCGGCCGGTGATCCAATAGTAGCCGTCCTCGTCGCGGCGGCAGCCGTCGCCCGTGAAATACTTGCCCTTGTAGGTGGAGAAGTAGGTCTGGATGAAGCGTTCGTGATCGCCATAGACCGTCCGCATCTGCCCGGGCCAGCTATCGGTGATGCAAAGGTTGCCGTCGGCCGCGCCCTCTACGACCTTGCCGTCGCTGTCCACGATCTGCGGCTGGACGCCGAAGAAGGGCCGCGTCGCGGAGCCGGGTTTGAGGTCGGTAGCCCCCGGCAGCGGCGTGATCAGTATGCCGCCGGTTTCGGTCTGCCACCAGGTATCGACGACAGGGCAGCGCTCGTCGCCGACGACGTGATAGTACCACTCCCAGGCTTCCGGATTGATCGGCTCGCCGACCGTTCCGAGCAGGCGCAGCGAAGAACGCGAGGAGCGCTTGACGAAATCGTCGCCCGCTCCCATCAGCGAGCGGATCGCGGTCGGCGCGGTATAGAAGATGTTGACCTTGTGCTTGTCGACCACTTCCCAGAACCGTCCCGCGTCGGGGAAGTTCGGCACGCCCTCGAACATCAGCGTCGTCGCCGCATTGGCGAGCGGCCCGTAGACGATGTAGGAGTGACCGGTGACCCAGCCGACATCGGCCGTGCACCAGTAGATGTCGCCGTCCTGGTAGTCGAACACGTATTGATGCGTCATCGAAGCATAGACGAGATAGCCGCCGGTCGTGTGCAGCACGCCTTTCGGCTTACCGGTCGAACCCGAAGTATAGAGAATGAAGAGCGGGTCCTCCCCATTCATCTTTTCCGGCGGGCAATGCGGCTCTGCCGCCGCGGTCTCCTGGTGATACCAGAGATCGCGGCCCGGTGCCCAGCCGACCTTGCCGCCGGTGCGGCGCACGACGAGGACCTTGCTGACCGTGACGTGCTGTCTGGCAGCGATGTCGATCGCGGTATCGGTGTTCTCCTTGAGCGCAACCGGCTTGCCGCCGCGCACGCCCTCGTCGCAGGTGATCACGAAGGTGGACTCGCAATCGACGATGCGGCCGGCGAGCGCCTCGGGCGAAAAGCCGCCGAAAACGACCGAATGGATCGCGCCGATGCGGGCACAGGCGAGCATCGCATAGGCTGCTTCCGGGATCATCGGCATGTAGATGGTGACGCGGTCCCCCTTCTTTACGCCCTGCTCCTTCAAGACGTTGGCAAGACGGCAAACCTTGTCGTAGAGCTCGTTATAGGTGATCTTCTTGTCGAGATAGGGATTGTCTCCCTCCCAGATGATCGCCGTCTTTTCGCCGTGCGTCTTCAGGTGGCGGTCGATGCAATTGTAGGAGACGTTGGTCAGTCCGTCTTCGAACCACTTGATCGAGACATCGCCCTCGAAGGACGTGTTCTTGACCTTGGTATAGGGCTCGAACCATTCGATCCGCTTGCCGTGCTCGCCCCAGAACTTCTCCGGATCGGCAACGCTCTCGCGATACCATTCGAGATAGGTCGCATTGTCGAGCAGCGTGCGGTTCTTGGCCGCTTCCAGGACCGGGTAGGTCTTGACGTCCATAATTTTCCTCCCTGCGCATTTCTGGTCAGATCATGGGCGGAATGCCGGCGGAAAACCGCGCACAGATTTCCTCATTCCGCCCCGGATCGGCTCCCACCGGTCCTTTGCGACAATTCATAAGCAGGTCGCTTCCGGTCCGCAATTAGACAAAAGCACATTTGAAAGTGAAGAATTGCAATTTCGAGACAAGAACGGTATAGAACCCCCAATTCCCGGAAATGAGTGGTAGACTCCACGGCCCGCGACACCGGCGCGGACGGACAAAAGGACTATATCCATGGCTCAGCAACTGCTTATGCCCAAGGCAACAGCCGTCTGGCTGGTTGACAACACCGCACTCTCGTTCGACCAGATCGCGCAGTTCTGCAAGCTGCACCCGCTCGAGGTCAAGGCGATTGCCGACGGTGAATCGGCGCAGGGTATCAAGGGCCTCGATCCAATCGCTACCGGTCAGCTTTCGCGCGACGAGATCGCACGCGCCGAAGGAAATCCGAATCACAAACTCAAGCTTTCGGAGCCGAAGGTCCGCGTCCCGGACTCCAAGCGCAAGGGTCCGCGCTATACGCCGGTCTCCAAGCGTCAGGACCGCCCGAACGCCATTCTGTGGCTGGTCCGCAACCATCCGGAGCTGAAGGACGCGCAGATCTCGCGTCTTGTCGGCACGACGAAGGCGACGATCGAGCAGATTCGCGAGCGCACCCACTGGAACTCCGCCAACCTGACGCCGATGGACCCGGTGACTCTCGGCCTCTGCTCGCAGATCGATCTGGACCTCGAGGTCGAGCGCGCCTCCAAGGGGCGCCCGCTGCCTTCGGCAGCCGAGACCGGCGCAACGCTCGAATCCGCACAGGAAACCGAGAAGCTCGACTACGGCCAGGATCGCGAAGAGGAAAAGGAAATCGACGCCGATGCCGTCTTCGCCAAGCTGAAGTCGCTGAAGTCGGACCGCAAGGACGACGAGGAAGACGACTACTGATCGCTTCGCCATCGGCGAGATGCGAAAACCCGGATCGCAGGATCCGGGTTTTTTATTGACCGTCGCTGACAGGATCGACGCAGGCGGGCGCCGCTTGTCTTTTGGCCCCGCTTGCCGGCAGGCGGACGAGGTGCAGTCCCGCGCACACTTCCTGGAAGTGCTAGATCACGATGTTTTTAGTCGGGTCGACCTAGAAGCATTAACGTGATCGCTTCCAAGAAGTTGAGACGCGGGATGCGGGGCGGAAAACCGCGCACACTTTTCCTCATCCCGCTCTAAACGCCGATCCCCTTTGACCGCAACAGTTCGGTAATCTCGTCCAGGATCGCCGGATCGTCGATCGTTGCCGGCATCGTCCATGGCTGTCGGTCGATGATCTTCTGGATCGTCGAGCGCAGAATCTTGCCGGATCGCGTCTTTGGCAGCCGCTTGACGCAGACCGCCGTCCTGAAGGCGGCGACCGGCCCGATGCGCTCGCGCACGAGACCGACAACCTCCTTCTCGATTTCTTCCGTTTCACGGGAAACATTGGCGTTGATGACCAGGAAGCCCGCCGGCACCTGCCCCTTGAGGGGATCGGCGATGCCGATCACGGCGCATTCGGCGACGTCCGGATGGCTGGCGCAAACCTCTTCCATGGCCCCCGTCGACAGCCGGTGTCCCGCGACGTTGATGATGTCGTCGGTCCGGGCCATGATGAAGATATAGCCGTCCTCGTCGACATAGCCGGCATCCGCCGTCTTGTAGAAGCCGGGATATTCCTCGAGATAGGCCGCATGGAAGCGGTGATCGGCATTCCACAGAGTCGGCAGGCAGCCGGGCGGCAACGGCAGCTTGATCACGACATTGCCGAGCGTGCCGGTTTCCACCGGGTGGCCCGCGTCGTCGACGACCTGCACGTCATAGCCGGGGAGGGGAACCGCCGGGGAACCGTATTTTACCGGCAGGAGGCCGAGACCCAATGGATTGCCGGCAATGGGCCATCCTGTTTCGGTCTGCCACCAGTGATCGATGACCGGGACCTTCAGCGCCCGTTCCGCCCAGCGGATCGTGTCCGGGTCGGCCCGCTCGCCCGCGAGATAAAGCGCCCGGAACCGCGACAGGTCGTAACGGCCCGCATGGGCCGCTTCCGGGTCCTCCTTGCGGATCGCTCGCAGCGCCGTCGGCGCGGTGAACATGACGGCCACGCCGTGTTCGGAAATGACGCGCCAATAGGTTCCGGGGTCGGGCGTCCCGACCGGCTTTCCTTCGAAGAGGACCGAGGTGCAGCCGTTGAGGAGCGGCCCATAGACGATGTAGGAATGACCGACTACCCAGCCGATGTCGGAAGCCGCCCAGAACACGTCGCCGGCATTGACTCCGAAGAAGTGCTCCATCGACCATCTGAGCGCGACCATGTGGCCTCCATTGTCCCGCACGACGCCTTTCGGCTGGCCGGTCGTGCCGGACGTATAGAGGACATAGAGCGGATCGGTGGAGGCGACCGGCGTGCAAGAGGCTTCCTCACCGGCGTCTCTGGCCGCCGCAAGCGCCTCGGCGAAATCGATGTCGCGGCCGCTAACCATTTCGGCGGCGAGCATGTCGCGCTGATAGATGAGGCAACGGGCCGGCTTGTGGCTGGCCGTTTCGATCGCCTGATCGAGCAGAGGCTTGTAGGCGACGGTTCGCCCGGGCTCCAGCCCGCAGCTCGCCGAGACGACGATCTTCGCCTGGCAATCATCGATGCGCATGGCGAGTTCGTTGGCGGCAAAGCCGCCGAAGACCACGGAATGCACCGCGCCGATCCGCGCTGCCGCGAGCATGGCGATCGCCGCCTGCGGGATCATCGGCATGTAGATGATGATGCGATCGCCCTTGTCGACGCCCAGCTTGCGGTAGATCGCAGCCATAGCCTTCACATCGGCGAGCAGGTCCGCATAGGAGATCCTCTCGATCCGGCCGGTGACGGGACTGTCGTATATAAAGGCCAGCTGCTCGCCACGGCCGGCCTCGACATGCCGGTCCAGGCAGTTGTGGCAGGTGTTGGTGACGCCGTCCGGAAACCAGTGACCATAGGTGCCGCCGGCAGGCTCGAAAATGCGCTCCGGCCGCTTGAACCAGTCGATCGCCGATGCGGCATCTGCCCAGAAGCCGTGCGGATCGGTTTTCCACGCGGCATACACTTCGGAATAGCGGCTCGCCATACCCGTTTCCTCCCACTCGCTCTCCGGACGAGAAGCCCGGTTCCTCCACTTCGAAAGATAGGCGAACGGAGGTAAACGGGAACCCCGACGAAAGGGTAATGGGGAGCGGGACTCAGCGCGCTCCGAAAATGGCGGAGCCTACCCGCACGCCGGTGGCGCCGAAGGCGATTGCCGTTTCAAAGTCACCGGACATGCCCATGGAGAGCCTGGAAAGGCCGCACTGACCGGCAAGCTTGGCGAGCAGGGCGAAGTGCGGTCCCGGATTTTCGTCGAACGGCGGAATGCACATCAGTCCTTCGATGTTCAGAGCCAACTCGTCACGGCAGAGCGCGACGAAAGCGGCCGCGTCTTCCGGCGCGATGCCGGCCTTCTGCGGCTCGAGACCGGTGTTCACCTGAACATAGAGGCGAATGTCGCGCCCCTGGCGCTTCATTTCGGCGGCGACCGCGCGCGCGATCTTCTCCCTGTCGATCGTCTCGATGACGTCGAAGAGCGCAACGGCGTCGGCAGCTTTGTTGGATTGCAGCGGACCGATCAGGTGCAGCTCGATGTCGGGGGTCTCACGCTTGAGCGCGGGCCATTTGGCCTGCGCTTCCTGCACGCGGTTCTCGCCGAAGACGCGCTGGCCAGCTTCGATCACCGGCCGGATCGTCTCGGCGTCGAACGTTTTCGACACGGCCACCAGACTGACGGCATTTTCCGGACGGTTCGCCGACTTCTCGCTTGCGCGAATCCGGCTCAGCACTTCGTTCAGCCGTTCCTCGACTTCCATCCCCACGCTCCTGTTCAAGATCGTTTCGACATCTTCGCTAGCGGCTTATTGAAACTTGCGGCGCTTGCCAAGTCCAGCACAAGCCGGAGCGGGCGGGTTCGCCTCGGCCGTGGCGTCATCTGCCCTCGTTTGCACTGCGAATCGGGTGGACCGCCTGGCGAAACCTTCAAAACTTGACGCTTGGGGCGTTTCGTGGTGAAGGTCACGCCAGCTATCACGCGGGCGCTCGCGCCCGGCAGAATTTCCGGAACATCGACAAAGACATGGCTACCGAACGATATAATCCGCGCGATGCCGAACCGCGCTGGCAGCACCAATGGGAAGCGGGCAAGGTCTTCGAGACGAAGAACGACGATCCGCGCGACAAATATTACGTCCTGGAGATGTTCCCCTATCCATCCGGACGGATCCACATGGGTCACGTGCGCAATTACACGATGGGCGACGTGGTCGCCCGCTACAAGCGCGCCCGCGGCTTCAACGTGCTGCACCCGATGGGCTGGGACGCCTTCGGCATGCCGGCGGAAAACGCCGCCATGGAGCGCGGCGTCCATCCGGCGAGCTGGACGTACCAGAACATTGCCTCGATGAAGGCGCAGCTCAAGGTCATGGGGCTTTCGCTCGACTGGAGCCGGGAATTTGCGACCTGCGATCCCGAATATTACCAGCGCCAGCAGCACCTTTTCCTCGATTTCCTGGAAGAAGGCCTGGTCTACCGAAAGCAGTCGAAGGTCAACTGGGACCCGGTCGACAATACCGTGCTTGCCAACGAGCAGGTAATAGAAGGCCGCGGCTGGCGCTCCGGCGCGCTCGTTGAACAGCGCGAGCTGACGCAATGGTTCTTCCGCATCACCGACTTCAGCCAGGATCTGCTCGACGCGCTCGACACGCTCGACGAGTGGCCCGAAAAAGTGCGGCTGATGCAGAAGAACTGGATTGGCCGCTCAGAAGGGCTTTCGGTCCGCTGGGAGCTCGATCCGGCGACGGTCCCCGGCGAGGAAAAGGAAGTCACGGTCTATACGACGCGGCCGGACACGCTGTTCGGCGCCTCCTTCCTGGCGATCTCCGCCGATCATCCGCTCGCCAGGGATGCCGCAGCCAAGAACGCCGAGATCGAAGCCTTCTGCGAGGAATGCCGGCGCGCCGGCACGTCGCTCGCCGCACTGGAAACGGCGGAGAAGAAGGGCATCGACACCGGCATACGCGCACGGCATCCCTTCGATCCGAACTGGGAGCTGCCGGTCTACGTCGCCAATTTCGTGCTGATGGACTACGGCACGGGCGCCATCTTCGGCTGCCCCTCGGGCGACCAGCGCGACCTCGACTTCGCCCGCAAATATGATCTGCCGGTCGTTCCGGTGGTGATGCCGAAGGATGCCGATCCGCAGACCTTCACGATCGGCGACGAGGCCTATGACGGCGACGGCGTGATGATCAATTCGCGCTTCCTCGACGGGCTTTCGGCGGAAGAGGCGTTCGAGACCGTCGCCTCCAGGCTCGAAAACGATCTGCTGAACGGCACGCCGCGCGCGGAGCGCAAGGTCAATTTCCGCCTGCGCGACTGGGGCATTTCCCGCCAGCGCTACTGGGGCTGCCCGATCCCGGTCATTCACTGTGACGACTGCGGCGTCGTTCCGGTGCCGAAGGCAGATCTGCCCGTGACGCTGCCGCCGGACGTGACCTTCGACAAACCCGGCAATCCGCTCGATCGTCACCCGACCTGGCGTCACGTCGCCTGCCCGCAATGCGGCAAGGACGCGCGCCGGGAAACCGACACGATGGATACCTTCGTCGATTCCTCCTGGTACTTCACCCGCTTTACGGCGCCCTGGGAGGACAACCCGACGGATCCGAAAGCGGCCAATCACTGGCTGCCGGTCGACCAGTATATCGGCGGCATCGAGCACGCGATCCTGCATCTGCTCTATTCGCGCTTCTTCACCCGCGCGATGAAGGCGACCGGCCATGTGGCGCTGGACGAGCCCTTCAAGGGGCTGTTCACGCAGGGCATGGTCGTCCACGAGACCTATAGCCGCGGCGAAGGCGCGCAGCGGGAATGGATCACGCCCGCCGAGATCCGCGTGGAGGAAGTCGACGGACAGCGGCGCGCGGTCCACATCGAGACCGGCGAGGAAGTCGCCATCGGCTCGATCGAGAAGATGTCGAAGTCGAAGAAGAACGTCGTCGACCCGGATGACATCATCGGCTCCTACGGTGCCGACACGGCACGTTTCTTCGTGCTCTCCGATTCGCCGCCGGATCGCGACGTCATCTGGTCCGAGGCAGGCGTCGAAGGCGCCCATCGCTTCGTGCAGCGCGTCTGGCGTCTTCTGACCGAGGCCGCGGAGAGGCTGCGTGCCGTCGATGCCGCGCCGGCAAGCGGAGGCGAGGGGCTTGCCGTGTCCCAGGCCGCACATCGCACGCTCAAGGCGGTAGAGGCGGACTATGACAAGCTCGCCTTCAACAAGGCGGTCGCACGTATCTACGAGCTGGTGAACGCCATGGCCGCCCCGCTGACGCAGGTCGCGAGCGGCAAGGCGGACAACGCTCTGACTGCTGCGGTAAAGGACGCCGCCGCGATCCTGATCAACCTGATCGCGCCGATGATGCCGCATCTTGCGGAAGAATGCTGGCGGGAGATCGGCGGCAAAGGTCTCATCGCCGAGAGGCCTTGGCCGAAATTCGATCCTGCGCTCATCGTCGAGAACGAGATCACGCTGCCGGTCCAGATCAACGGGAAAAAGCGTGCCGATTTGACAATCGCGCGCGACGCAGATCAGAGTGCGATCGAAAGCGCCGTGCTCGCGCTGGATGCCGTCAAGGCCGCGCTCAACGGCGGCCGCCCGAAGAAGATCATCGTCGTGCCTCAGAGGATCGTCAATGTCGTTGTCTGATATAGCTGGCTTCCGTCTTCGGTCCTTGGGCTTCGTAGCCGGCGCATTGTCGCTTGCGGTACTCGGCGGCTGCCAGGTCAGGCCCCTTTATTCCGACGGTCCGACTGGCTCGACGTCGATCGCGCTTGCCGCGATCGAGATTTCGGAAGCCGACGACCGCGTCGAGCAGGAAGTCCGAAATGCCCTCGTCTTTCTGACGTCGCGCGGCCAGGGCGAACCGGTCAATCCGCAATACCATCTGGCGCTTAGCGTCTCGCACCGGACAATGGGCGTGCTCTATGAGAGCACGGATAATGACCATGACGACGACGACGCCGGAGCCGGCCGCATCGTCGTGAAGGCCGACTACAACCTGACCAAGACCGCCACCGGCGAGACCGTGAAGGCGGGCAACCGGACGGCCGTCGCCTTGGTCGATTTCCCCCAGCAGGAATTCGCCAAGATTCGCGCCGTGCGCGACGGCGAGAACCGCGCCGCCAAGGAGCTGGCGGAGATTATCGGGGCCGACCTTGCAGCCGCCCTCGGCCGCTGATCCGATCGTCAGATGAGCGAGGTCAAGTCGCACGAATTCGATAGTTTCCTGCAGCGATCTGCGGCGATCTACCGGCTTTTCCTGCTCTACGGTCCCGATCGCGGCCTCGTCTCGGAACGCGCGTCCGAGCTCGCCGGCAGCTTCGGCATCCCCCTCGATGATCCCTTCGCCGTCGTCAAGCTGGACGCAGCTACGTTGCAGGGCGCCGGTAGCGTGCTTGACGAAGTCAATGCCATCGGCCTGTTCGGCGGCGACAAGCTGGTCTGGGTGCGCGGCGCGTCCGCTGAGAAGGCGCTCACCGAAGCGCTGCAGATCCTCGCGGCCGATCCCCCGGCCGGCGCCCGTCTCATCGTCGAAGCCGGCGACCTCAAGAAGGGGGCGGCGCTCAGGAAGGTTGGCGAGACTTCCCGCTCCGTCGCTTCGATCGCCTGCTACAGCGACGACATCAGGGGCCTGCAGGCACTTGTCGACACGGAACTTTCGGAAGCGGGCCTGCGCATCGGTCCCGCCGCGCGCGAACGCCTCGTCGAGGCGCTCGGGGGCGACCGCATGGCTTCGCGCAACGAGCTTCGCAAACTCGCCCTCTATTGCCGCGGCAAGGATATGGTCGATGAGGATGACGTCCTCGGTATCGTCGGCGACGCCAGCGCCATTTCGGTCGACGATGCGGTCGATGCGGTGTTGAAGGGCGACGCCGACGCGCTGCTGCATGCGATGAAGAAGATCACGACATCCAAGACGCCGCCTTTCCTGGTGCTTCAGGCCTGCCTCAGGCAATTCCAGCAGCTCGACGTGATGCGAGCCGAAATGGATGCGAGCCGCCAGTCTGCGGGCCAGGTCGTCGCAAGCCTCGGCCGCGGCCTGCACTTCCGCCGCAAGCCGGTTGTCGAGGCGGCGCTGAAACACTGGACCGGGCCGGCGATTCGACGCGAATTGGGCCGCCTGCAGGCGACGATCTATCAAAGCCGCAGCCGCCAGAGCCTCGAGGAAAGCCTGGTGATCCAGAATCTCCTGGCGATCACCATCCAGTCGGCGAGGCGTTGAGTTTGTACTTCAACGCCGTTCGAGCAGCCGGCAAATCTCTTCCAGTTGATCGAGCGTCTTATATGTGATCTTGAGATGCCCGCCGCTGGCCTTGTGGTTGACACTCACTTCGAGGCCGAGGCTATCCGACAGGGTGCGCTCCAGCGCCAGCGTATCGGCGTCCTTTTCCTCGCGCTGGCGGCCCTTTGCGTAGTTGGGATCGTTCTGCGACTTGATATCGTTCTGCGCCAGCCGTTCGGCCTCGCGAACCGAGAGACCCTTCGAGACGACCGCGCGCGCCAATGCCACCGGGTCCGATGTGGGTATAAGCGCGCGGGCATGGCCCGCGGAAAGGCTGCCATCGGAAAGCATGTCGCGCACGGGCTCCGGCAGCTTCAGAAGGCGCAGGCTGTTCGCAACATGGCTTCGACTCTTGCCGATGATGTCGCCGAGATCGTTCTGCGTGTAGCCGTGTTCCGCGATCAGTTGCTCGTAGCCCAGGGCCTCTTCGAGGGGATTGAGGTCGGAGCGCTGAACATTCTCGACGATGGCGATTTCGAGCGCCGTCCTGTCGTCGACATCGCGCACGATGACCGGTATTTCGGTGAAGCCGGCAAGTTGCGCCGCGCGCCAGCGCCTTTCGCCGGCGATGATCTCATATCGTTCGTGACCGATGGTGCGCACGACGACCGGCTGAACGATCCCGTGCTGACGGATCGAGCTTGCAAGGTCCTGGAGCTCGGCCTCATCGAACTGCCGGCGGGGGTTGCGAGGGTTACGGGAAACGAACTCGATCGGGATCCGCCGATCGGCGCTGATGGTGGCGGCGGGAGCAGCGCCGGTGTGCAGCGGCTGATCCATTTCGCCGATCAAAGCGGCAAGGCCGCGACCCAGACGCCTCTTGGAGCTGTCGTCGTTCATCTGACACCCAATTAATTACGATACCGAAACGATTAGGCGGCCTTCCGCTGCCTTTCGCGCTGAATGACTTCCGAGGCCAACTGGAGATAAGCCTGACTTCCGGCGCATTTAAGGTCATACAGAATGGCCGGCTTACCATAGGAAGGTGCCTCGGACACCCGCACATTGCGGGGAATGAGGGTATGATAAACCTTATCCCCCAAGTGCAAGCGGACGTCGCTGACGACCTGCTGGGCGAGATTGTTCCGGGAATCGAACATAGTCAGTACGATACCCTGGATATCGAGGCCCGGATTGACCGTCTGCCGCACCTGATCCACCGTCTCCAACAGCTGGCTCAAGCCTTCAAGCGCAAAAAACTCGCACTGCAATGGCACGAGAACCGAATGCGCCGCCGCCATCGCATTCATCGTCAAGAGATTGAAGGAGGGCGGGCAGTCTACCAGCACATAGGAATAGGCGAGGGCATCCACCGAAGCCAAAGCCTTTCGAAGCCTGAAGACGCGGTCCGATTCCTTGGAAATTTCCATTTCGACGCCGAGCAGATCCATGGTCGAAGGCACGATGGCAAGATTCGGCACCGCCGTATCCTGTGCAATCTGGCCGATGGAATGGGTCCCCATCATCAACTCATAGGAAGACAGATGCCGGGCACGACGCTGGATCCCGAGCCCGGTGCTGGCATTGCCCTGCGGATCGAGATCGACGATCAGCACCCTTTCGCCGATGGCGGCGAGCGCCGTCGCAAGATTGATGGCCGTCGTCGTTTTGCCGACGCCGCCCTTCTGATTGGCAATAGTGATAATCCGATTCTTTGGGCCAAACATGTTTCGCTCGCCTATCACTTCGTCCGACGTGAAAGATTTGCAATCTCGAGCACAACCGAATCCGGCTCGACGACACTTGCATGTTTTATCAGATCGAATTGAAAGCGGCTAACGGCTTTGTCGACTTCCTGCTGATAATCCCGCCCTTTGTGAAAGAAAGCGACCGTTCCGGAGCCTTCAGCGAGCATCCATGGAGCACAATAGTCGAGCAATTGGCTCAGATCGGCGAGCGCACGCGCCGAAATCGCGTCGCAACTCGGGATTTCGGCGGGCGCTGCCTCGATTCGAATCGGATGAACGGAACCCCTGGCTCCGGTTTCCCTCAGCGCAACGCGCAAGAATGCGGCCTTCTTGTTATTACTCTCCACCAGATGGGCCCATCCGCCCTCTGCCTCCGAGAGGCAAATCGCCGTAATGACCCCGGGAAATCCGCCGCCGCTTCCGAGATCGACCCAGGTCTTCGGCCCAGGGGAGAGTTGGTAAAGCTGGAGACTATCGAGGATATGGCGCCGCCATAAATCCTCTAGCGTCGACGGCGCGACGAGGTTGATCGATCGCGCCCATTTCTGGAAGAGGGCGGCAAAATGTTCGAGCTTTTGAACCGTTTCACGTGAAACACGCAATCCGTTCAGTGCCTGAGTGAGACTCGCTTGCATTGTATACCTTACCCACCCACACGTTGTGCTTGGCGATCCTGCCTGCGCAGCCAAGACAAAATGAGAGATATAGCCGCTGGCGTCACGCCATCGACTTTCATGGCCTGGGCGAGGTTCCTCGGTTTGTGTTGTGCCAGCTTTTGCTTAAGCTCGTTCGAAAGCCCGGGAAGCACCTCGTAGTCGAAATCATCCGGTATGGACGTATTTTCATCCCGCCTTACACCGGCAATGTCAGTGGCCTGACGCTCCATGTAGACAGCATAGGCCGCATCGATCTCCAGCGCCTCGACCACTCCGGCAGGAATGGTTTGAAGTTCAGGCCAAAGCGGCTTCAAGGCGGCGATCGACTGGTCCGGGTAGGAGAGGATATCGAAAGCGGTCCGACGCTGTCCGTCCTGATTGAGCTTCAGGCCGAAACGCTTGCCTTCGCTTGGCGTGACTGAAAGAGACTGGAGGAGCGTGCGTCCCGTCTCATAGGAATGCTTCCATGCCTCGAAGCGCTGACGGCGCGCGTCGCCGACACATCCGAGGGTAATACCCGCCGGAGTCAACCGCATGTCCGCATTATCTGCGCGCAACGACAGCCTGTATTCCGCCCGCGACGTGAACATGCGATAGGGTTCGGTTATGCCCCGCGAAGTCAGGTCATCGATCATCACCCCGATGTAGGAGTCGGTGCGGCTGAAGAAATGTGGAGCGCGGCCGATCGAGCGAAGCGCGGCATTCAAACCGGCAACGAGCCCCTGAGCTCCTGCCTCTTCGTATCCCGTTGTGCCGTTGATCTGCCCCGCAAGAAATAGTCCGGGCATTTTGCGCACGCCCAAGGACAGTTCCAGCTCCCGCGGATCGACGTGGTCGTACTCGATCGCGTAGCCCGGCTGCAGAATCTTGACCTGCTCTAACCCCGGAATTGTACGAATGAAGGCGTCCTGCACATCCTCGGGAAGGGAGGTCGAGATCCCGTTCGGATAAACGGTGTCATCGTCCAGTCCTTCCGGCTCCAGAAATATCTGGTGACCGTCCCTCTCGCCGAAGCGAACGATCTTGTCCTCGATAGAGGGGCAATAGCGTGGGCCGACGCCTTCGATCTGTCCCGAATACATCGCGGATTGGTGAATGTTATCGGCGATGATCTTGTGCGTTGCATCCGTGGTTCGCGTTACGCCGCAATCAATCTGACGATTGATGATTGCATCGGTCATGAACGAGAACGGAACCGGGTTTTCGTCCGGACCTTGGCGCCCGACGCGGTCCCAGTCAATCGTGCGCCCGTCCAAGCGCGCCGGCGTGCCGGTCTTCAATCGGCCAAGCTGCAGGCCGAAACGCCGCAGTGTCCCGGAGAGGCCTAGGGACGGTTCCTCACCCACGCGTCCGGCCGGAATCTTGCGCTGACCGATATGGATGAGGCCCTTTAGAAACGTGCCGGTCGTAAGAACGACGGCTGCCGCCCGAAAGACCCGCCCGTCCTTCATAGCCGTGCCACAAACCACACCGTCCTCTGTCACCAGATCGAAGGCATCGCCTTCAATCACCGAGAGGTTTTCGATCCCGCTGATCTCCCGCTGCATTGCCTCGCGATACAGCTTGCGATCCGCCTGCGTCCGTGGGCCGCGCACTGCCGGCCCCTTGCGCCGGTTGAGTAGCCGGAACTGGATGCCGGCAGCATCGGCCACACGTCCCATGAGGCCGTCGAGTGCATCGATCTCCCGGACCAGATGGCCCTTGCCCAGCCCGCCGATCGCGGGGTTACAGGACATTACCCCGATGGTATCCATTCTATGCGTAATGAGGACCGTACGGGCGCCGAGCCGCGCAGAAGCCGAGGCAGCTTCGCAGCCCGCGTGGCCTCCACCAATCACGATGACATCATAGTCCGTCATAGACATGCTCCAGCCTAGACCCTTTTCCGGCTTCCGCCTTGATTGTCAGTTCATACGATTGAGTCAAGAGCGTTTCACGTGAAACGCGCGCAATGACTCGCCTGCGTTGTATCGTCGGCCGGGTTACTTTCCGATACAGAACTCGGAGAATATCACGTCCAAAAGGTTCTCTACATCGACCCGCCCGGTTATCCTGCCCAGGGCATCGGCTGCTTGCCGAAGCTGCTCCGCACGCAGTTCGAGGTCGGAAGAAATCAGGCTGCGCTCCAGTGCCACACTGGCCTGTCGCAGGCAATCGACATGGCGCTTCCGCGTGGGCATCGCCAAGGCTGTCCTACCGGCCAGATCGGGGAGATGCGACTGCAGCGCCGTCAACAGATCGGCCATGCCTTCACCGGTCCTCGTGGACAGAAAGATGTCCGCATCCGAGGGAGCCCAACTCGGCGAAGGGCGGTCAACCTTGGTTGCGACCCGAATAACGGGCACGTTTTCCGGAAGAACCTCATCAATCCGAAAATATCCCGGTTTTTCCGATAATAGGAGGACAAGATCGGCATCGGCGATAACCTGCCGCGCTCTCCGAATACCCTCCCGCTCCACAAGCTCGTCCGTTTCACGAAGCCCAGCCGTATCGAAGAGTTTAACTGAGAATCCGGCTAAGGAAAGATCCACGGACAGTACGTCGCGTGTCGTTCCCGCGACCTCCGTCACGATAGCGATGTCCCTTCGCGCCAGGGCGTTCAGCAAGCTCGACTTGCCTGCGTTCGGCTCACCGGCAATGACGATCTTGAGCCCGTCCCGAATGATCTCGGCCAAGCCGGCGCGCGCGATATGTCCATCTATCTCCTGTCGGAGCCTGCCGACATCGTCCCAGATCATCGCGCTGACAGAACCCGGAACATCGTCCTCATCCGCAAAGTCGAGCTCCGCCTCGATCATTGCACGCGAATGGGTCAGCCGTCGGGCCCAACCGGCATAGAGTGCGGACTGCCCGCCACCGGACTGCTCTATGGCGAGACGACGCTGCATTTCCGTCTCTGCCGCAATCAGGTCCGCCAGCCCCTCCACCTCGACCAGATCCAGCTTGCCATTCTGAAAGGCCCGCCTTGCGAATTCTCCGGCCTCCGCATGCCGTAGGCCGCCGGTTGCGGCAAGCTCGTCGAGAATGGCGCTCACCACGGCCCGTCCGCCGTGAACCTGCAATTCGCAGCAATCTTCGCCGGTGAAAGACGCCGGCGCCGGGAAATAGAGCACCAGGCCGCTATCCAGCGTTTCACCGTTTCGAGTCCGAATCGTTCTGAGCGTTGCGATGCGCGGCGGGGGCAGGATTCCGCAAAGTCGCACCAGCGCATCAGCGGTCTCCGGACCGCTCACGCGGATAATGGCAACTCCTGCAGGCAGCGAACCGCTCGAAAGCGCGTAGATCGTATCGGTGGATAGCATCAGCTTACCGGTTTACGGGATGACGAGCAGGGTTCGACGCAGGCCATACCCGCCATCATGGCATCTTGAACATTGGGAATCGGGCAGAGCCAATCGGAAGCGCAACTGTGCGACGCTCGTCGGGCTAAAGCGAAGCGGCCTTATGCACCGAGCTTAGCTCGAAATCAAGTGCCGCCCTGTTTCGGGCGCATCTCCCCCGGCGTTTCACGTGAATCACTCCCGCATCGGGCTCGACCGGGACGGACAATCGACAGGGGAAAGAATGGCGGCAGGAGGATGTGCTGCATCCCAGATGCACGAAGAGGCCGGCGGTGGACACGCCGGCCTCTCTCCCGAGAAAGAAAGTCTCGCTCTTACGTATTCATCGAGTCGAAGAAGTCGCCATTGGTCTTCGTCTGCTTCAGCTTGTCGATAAGGAACTCGATCGCGTCGGTCGTGCCCATCGGCGCGAGAATGCGGCGCAGCACGAAGATCTTCTGCAGGTCCTGACGCGGGACCAGGAGGTCCTCCTTACGCGTGCCGGACTTCAGAATGTCCATAGCCGGGAAGATGCGCTTGTCGGCCACCTTGCGGTCGAGCACGATTTCGGAGTTGCCGGTGCCCTTGAACTCTTCGAAGATGACTTCGTCCATGCGGCTACCGGTGTCGATCAGCGCCGTTGCTATGATCGTCAGCGAACCGCCTTCCTCGATGTTGCGCGCAGCGCCGAAGAAGCGCTTCGGGCGCTGCAGGGCGTTTGCGTCGACACCGCCGGTCAGAACCTTGCCCGAGGAGGGAACGACCGTGTTGTAGGCGCGGCCGAGACGGGTGACCGAGTCGAGCAGGATCACCACATCGCGTCCGTGTTCCACCAGACGCTTGGCCTTTTCGATCACCATCTCGGCGACCTGGACGTGGCGCGTTGCCGGCTCGTCGAAGGTCGAGGACACCACTTCGCCCTTGACCGAGCGCTGCATGTCCGTGACTTCCTCCGGCCGCTCGTCGATCAAGAGGACGATCAGGTAGCACTCCGGATGGTTCGCCGTGATCGAATGCGCGATGTTCTGGAGAAGCACCGTCTTACCGGTGCGCGGCGGCGCTACGATCAGGCCGCGCTGGCCCTTGCCGAGCGGTGCGACAAGATCGATGACTCGCGCCGAGAGATCCTTGGACGTCGGAACCTCGAGTTCCATCTTGAAGCGCTCGTTCGGATAGAGCGGCGTCAGGTTGTCGAAGTGAACCTTGTGGCGAATCTTCTCCGGATCGTCGAAGTTGATCGTGTTGACCTTCAGAAGTGCGAAATAGCGTTCGCCTTCCTTCGGCCCGCGGATCGGGCCCTCGACCGTGTCGCCGGTCTTCAGCGAGAAGCGGCGGATCTGCGAAGGCGAAATATAGATATCGTCAGGACCCGGGAGATAGTTCGCATTGGCCGAGCGCAGGAAGCCAAATCCGTCCTGAAGGACCTCGACGACGCCCTCGCCGATGATCTCGATTTCCTGCTGAGCCAGCATTTTGAGGATCGCGAACATCAGCTCCTGCTTGCGCATCGTGCTGGCATTCTCCACCTCGAGCTCTTCGGCAAAAGCCAGGAGGTCGGTCGGCGTCTTGTTCTTAAGTTCTTGAAGCTTCATTTCAGCCATGAAGGGTCCGTGCTTGATAGGGGATTGGGAGCCGGCGCGATTTGTAAGGGAGCTGCAAGGGGGAAGAGGCAGGCTCTAAAACTTCGTCACAGGCCACAGGAAGAAGGAGATGAGGGAAAATAGCGATTCACGTGAAACGCCGCAAGGGGTCGCGGCAATTTAGCAGCAACTATTGCAGCTGCGAATCGATTGAATTCAAAATGGTTTCACCACGACAAGGATGACGATGGCGATCATCAGCAGGGTTGGCGCCTCGTTCATCAGCCGCCAATAGCGCGCGTCGCGGCGATTCTCGTCCCGCTGGAAGGCTCTCACCGCGCGGCTGAAATGCACATGCACCAGCGTCAGCAGAAAAACGCAGAGAATCTTCGCATGCAGCCAACCCCCGACAAAGCCATAGACGCTCCAGGCGAGGTAAAGTCCGAGCACCCATGAGATCATCATGGCCGGATTCATGATGACCTTGAGCAGTCGCTGTTCCATCATCTTGAAGGTCTCGGACTGTTCCGATCCGGGCGCTGCATCGGTGTGATAGATGAACAGGCGCGGCATGTAGAGCAGCGCCGCCATCCAGGAGATCACCGCAATGATGTGGAGCGCCTTGATCCACAGATAGAGGTCGTCCGGCTGCCCGGCGAAGAGGCCGATCAGCAAAGCCGCAAAGGCCGAGACCGCGATTGCCGCACGAAGCCGAGCCCGTTTGCCCGGCCCGCTGTCGGTTTGGCGTTCCCCTCTCATCGCTGCCCTTTCATCGCGATCCTCGAACGCGGGCGACGAGTGCGGCAACGTGATCCGGATCGGCGTCCGGCGTTATGCCGTGGCCGAGATTGAAGATCAGCGGCCCCTGGCCGAGGACGTCCAGGATGCGGTCGGTTCCATGCTCCTGGGCCGCGCCACCGGCCACGACCCGCACCGGATCGAGATTGCCCTGAACCGGCCCGTCCTTCTGCAATTCGGCGGCGAAGGCGAGCGGCACCGACCAGTCGAGGCCGATCGCATCCGCACCGGTCGCCTGCCGATAATTCTTCAGCAGGAGGCCCGCACCCTTGGCGAAAGCGATGATTTTGGCCGAGGGGCGGCGCGCGCGCACGGATGCGATCATCCGCCGGACCGGCTCGATCGCGAAACGCTGGAACTCCTCCTCGCCGAGCACGCCGGCCCAGGAATCGAATATCTGCACAGCATCGGCGCCGGCATCGATCTGTTTTACCAGATAGTCGGCGGAAATGTCGGCGAGCAGCGTCAGAAGCCGCTCGAAAGCCTTGGGATGACGATAGGCGAAAAGACGCGCAGGCGCCTGGTCCGGCGTTCCGCGGCCGGCGATCATATAGGTCGCCACCGTCCACGGTGCCCCGCAGAAGCCGAGGAGCGTGGTTTCCGTCGGCAGTTCGCGTCTCAGCCGGGAGACGGTCTCGAAAACCGGAGCCAGGTGAGCGATGACGCCATCGGGGCTCAGCCGGGCAATCCCGTCCTCGTCGATCGGATCCATCCGTGGACCCTGTCCCTCTTCGAAACGAACATTGCGCTTGAGCCCATCGGGTATCACGAGAATATCGGAGAAAAGGATCGCGGCATCGAAGCCGTAGCGGCGGATCGGCTGCAACGTCACTTCGACCGCGAGGTCCGGCGTGTAACAGAGATCGAGAAAGCTTCCGGCCTTCGCGCGCACCGCCCTGTATTCGGGGAGATAGCGTCCCGCTTGTCGCATCAGCCAGATGGGGGGAGGGGTGAGCGCTCTCCCGCTCAAAACCTCCAGCACTTTGCGATGCGTTTCGCTCACTTGCCGCTTCCTAATCTAAAAATAAAACTGAATTTATAAGGTTTCTATTTCTTAGAGTCGGTGGGTATCAAGGATTAAAATCAATCCTCATCCTATCCAGTCCGCGTCAATCTCCGGCAAAGAGGCGGGAGAGATTCCGGCCGAATTGCGCTGTAAGCGGGGAAACCCGGGAAAACACTGCAGAGTCAGCCCCTTGCCGGCGATCGGGAGTTTGCGGTTCCTGTGGATGAGGAGTCGATCTGCGTGACAATTTGTCGTGGCCATGAGTCTTGTCCACATGCCCGGGCAAGAGATTTCCGGTTAGGTGTCAGATGTGAACAAGTCGCCGCTTTTCCACTTGCCTGAAGCCAGGCGCCGCCGTTAGCTGTTTTTGTCCCGCCTTATCAACAGACCGCGGAGAATTGCGTGGAGAACCGCAAAAACTACTTCCATCTGCATTTGATCTCCGATTCGACCGGCGAAACTCTGATCGCCGCCGGCCGAGCGGCTGCTGCGCAATTCCAGTCCTCCCATGCGCTGGAACACGTCTATCCGCTGATCCGCAACCGGAAGCAGCTGATGCAGGTCATGGACGCGGTCGACGGGGCACCGGGAATCGTACTCTACACGATCGTCGACCGGGAACTTGCCGGCCTCATCGATCAGAGATGCCGCGAGATCGGCGTGCCCTGCGTCTCGGTCCTCGACCCGATCATTGAACTTTTCCAATCCTATCTCGGCTCGCCCTCGCGCCGCCGCTCGGGTGCGCAGCATGTCATGGATGCCGAATATTTCGCCCGGATCGAGGCGTTGAACTTCACGATGGATCATGACGACGGTCAGGTCCCCTCCGATTTCAACGAGGCGGATGTGGTCCTTGTGGGCGTGAGCCGCACGTCGAAAACACCGACGAGCATCTATCTCGCCAATCGCGGTATAAAGACGGCCAACATACCGATCGTGCCGGGCGTGCCCCTGCCCGATGCGCTCCTGAAGGCGACGAAACCACTCATCGTCGGGCTTATCGCTTCGGCCGAGCGTCTCTCCCAGGTGCGCCAGCATCGCGTGCTCGGAACGACGCAGAGCTTCCACGGGGAAGACTATACCGATCGGGCGGCGATCGCCGAGGAGCTTAAATATGCCCGCTCGCTTTGCGCGCGCAACAACTGGCCGCTGATCGACGTAACGCGGCGCTCGATAGAGGAGACTGCCGCAGCAATCGTTGCCCTGCGGCCGCGGCTTAGATAGAGCGAACCGCAAGAACAGCTTGCAGGTCGCGAACACGGAACCGGAAAATGAAACCCTTGCTCATATTGGCCTCGGCCAGTCCTTTTCGTCGCGCTCTGCTTGCCAATGCAGGACTGGCCTTCGAGGCCCGGGCCGCCGCGATCGACGAGCGTGCGCTCGAGCAGCCGCTGGAAGCGTCTGGCGCTTCGCCGGCTGATGTCGCGCTGGCGCTGGCCGAAGCCAAGGCGAAGGATGTCGCACGATATTTTCCGGACGCCCTTGTCATCGGTTCGGATCAGACGATGTCGCTTGGAACCCGCGTCTATCACAAGCCCCGGGACATGACGGAAGCCGCCGAACATCTCCGGTCGCTCTCGGGCAGGATGCACAGTCTCAACAGCGCGATCGTTCTCGTGCGCAACGACGAGGTCGTTTGGCGGCACGTCTCGACTGCGAACATGACCGTGCGGCCATTGAGCGACGGCTTCATCGATCGGCATCTTGCAAGGGTGGGCGAGAAGGCGCTGACAAGCGTCGGCGCCTATCAGCTCGAAGGCGAGGGCATCCAGCTCTTCGAGAGGATCGAGGGCGATTATTTCACCATACTCGGCCTGCCGATGCTGCCGCTTCTCTCCAAACTACGCGAACTGGGTGCGATCGATGCATGATTCACGTGAAACATTTGTTAACCATGCCTTTGTCACCGGCTATCCGGTGAAGCATTCGCGATCGCCGCTCATTCATGGCCATTGGCTGAAACAGTTCGGAATTCGGGGGAGCTACCGGGCCCACGAAGTTACGCCCGAGGCCTTTCCCGATTTCATGCGGCAGATCAAGGAAGGAAGAACCGACTTCTGCGGCGGCAATGTCACGATTCCGCATAAGGAGGCCGCCTTCCGGCTGGCCGATCGGCCGGACGAACTGAGCGCCGAACTCGGTGCGGCCAACACGCTCTGGCTCGAGGATGGAAAAATCCGCGCGACGAACACCGACGGGCGTGGCTTCGTCGCCAATCTGGACGAGCGCGCCAAAGGATGGGACCGCATCTCGGCCGCAGTGATTCTCGGTGCCGGCGGCGCCAGCCGGGCCGTGATCCAGGCGATCCGCGACCGCGGGGTCAAGACGATCCATGTGGTGAACCGCACGCCCGAGAGGGCGAGGGAACTGGCCGATCGCTTCGGCACGGCGGTGCACGCACATTCGATGGCGGCGCTTCCCGAAGTCGTTTCCGGCGCCGGCCTCTTCGTCAACACGACGTCGCTCGGCATGGACGGCGAGCCGGCGCCGGCGATCGACTTTTCGGGCCTGGCACCCGACGCCGTCGTCACCGACATCGTCTATGTGCCATTGAAGACGCCACTGTTGCGGCAGGCGGAAGAGCAGGGCTTCCGCGTCGTCGACGGACTTGGCATGCTTCTGCATCAGGCAGTGCCCGGATTTGAAAAATGGTTCGGTCTGAGGCCGGTCGTCGACGAAACGCTAAGACAGATCATCATCAGCGATATGGACAGGCACGCATGATCATCGTCGGGCTTACCGGCTCCATCGGAATGGGAAAATCGACTGCTGCGGGCATGTTCCGGGAACTCGGCGTGCCGGTAAACGATGCCGATGAAGTGGTGCATATGCTCTATAGCGGCGAAGCGGTGGCTCCGGTCGAAGCGGCCTTTCCGGGCGTCGCCAAGGGCGGGGTCATCGACCGGGCCGAGCTTTCGCTGCGGCTTGTTGCGGCACCCGAGCGTTTGGCCGAGCTGGAACGGATCGTCCATCCGCTGGTGCGCGCCAAGGAGCAGGAGTTCGTTGCGCGGCACAGAGCGGACGGTGCACCTTTCGTGCTGCTCGATATTCCGCTTCTCTTCGAGACCAAGGCTGAGGCGCGCCTCGACCGCATCGTCGTCGTGACCTGCGATCCGGAGATGCAGAGGGAACGCGTCATGAAGCGCCCGGGCATGACCGCCGAGAAGTTTGCGATGATCCTCAAGCGGCAGGTGCCCGACAGCGAGAAGCGCGCCCGCGCCGACTATATCGTCGACACAAGCGACAGCTTCGACGTCACGCGGCAGCAGATCCGTGCGATCGTCGATGATTTGCGGGCCGGTTAGTTAGCGCACTTTCAGGAAAAGTGTCAGTGTCTCCGTCCGGAGGCGACTTCGAAGAGCTAGATCGCTTCGCGAACCGATGCGCTATCATCGGTGCAAACCTGGCACTGAAGCTTCAAATGACGGCGAAATGCCATTAAGAATGGAGGTCGGCTTCGGGTGATTCGCCCCGAAACAGCGTCCACAGGGCTCCCGTATGCGTGAAATCATCTTTGATACGGAAACGACCGGCCTCGACAACCGCGAGGACCGGGTGATCGAGATCGGCGGTATCGAGCTCGAGAACCAGTTTCCGACGGGGCGCACGATCCATATCTATATCAATCCGGGGGAGCGCAAGGTTCACCCGGAAGCGCTGGCCGTCCACGGTATCACCGACGAGTTCCTGAAGGACAAGCCGCCCTTCGCCGATGTCGCCCAGGAAATCGTCGATTTCTTCGGCGATGCCCGTTGGGTCGCCCACAACGCCACCTTCGACATCGGCTTCATCAATGCGGAGTTCGAGCGGCTCGGCCTGCCGCCGATCGGCAGCGACCGGGTTATCGACACTCTGGCTCTTGCCCGCCGCAAGCACCCGATGGGGCCGAATTCGCTCGATGCGCTCTGCCGTCGCTACGGTGTAGACAACTCCCATCGAACCAGGCACGGAGCCCTGCTCGACTCCGAGCTGCTGGCCGAGGTCTATATCGAGATGATCGGCGGGCGCCAGGCCGCGCTCGGTCTCGTGGTGACGGAGGCAGGTGACCGGCCGATCGAGGCTGACGACGGACCGGTCGTCGTGGTCACAAGGGAAAGGCCCCTACGGCCACGGCTGACGGAGGCCGAGATCGCCGCCCATGCGGCGCTCGTCGCGAAGATCGGCGCGAATGCGATCTGGTCGAAATACAGCGAAGCCGATTACGTTCTCAGATCGGAAGCCGTCTAGGCCTATCCGTATTGCGGCGCCCGCGAGGTTTCTCAAGCCGAATCGCATAGACCCGGCACAAAAAAACCCGGCTCGGTGAGCCGGGTCTTCCAATCATTCGGACCGATCAGTTGGCCGTGTCGTTGGTATTGGCCACCTGCGCGCGGACCTTTTCCTCGGCCATGCGCTGGGCAAACATCTGCGCGAAATCGATGGGATCGATCATCAGCGGCGGGAAGCCGCCGTTGCGGGTGGCGTCGGCTACGATCTGGCGCGCGAAGGGGAACAGGAGGCGCGGGCACTCGATGAAGAGCAGCGGCAGCATGTGCTCCTGCGGGAAGCCGGCAACGCGGAAGACGCCGCCATAGGCGAGCTCGACGTTGAAGAGCATCTTGTCGCCGTCCTTCGCCTGGGCGCTCAACGACAGGACAACGTCGAAATCATTCTCCGCCAGCGGATTGGCATTGACATTGACATTGATGTTGATCGACGGGGAGCGGTCGCGAGCCTGCAGCGAACGCGGTGCGCCGGGGTTCTCGAAGGAGAGGTCCTTGACGTACTGGGCCAGGATATTGAGCGACGGGCTCTGCTGCTGCTGGGCACTGCCGTTGCCGTTGGATGCGGTATCAGTCGTCATAAGAGTTTCCTCGGACTTCGAAATGGTGAGGCCATCTAACATTTAGGGCCTGGGCTTACAACCCTCGTGGCCCGACCTGGCTCGACGCAAGAGCACGTCCGGCTCTTCTTTGGGAGCCGTATTATAGACCCGATTGGAGCCGGGATCAGAAAAAGTGAAGCTCGGATCAATGAGGCGGACGATCCGGCGGCGGCGGGTCATCTTCGTCCTTTGTCTTGCGCGAAAATTCGTCCTCGTCGAGATCGATCGTCAGCGGGCCGCGGCGCTCCTCGCGAGGGGTGCCAGCGGACTGGGGGCCAGCGGATTGGGGACCAGAGGATTGAGGGCCAGGGGATTGGCGCCTGGAGGAACGATAGAAGCCGGTTGCGCTGCTCAAAATCGTCATCCTTCTGCGCAGGAAGGCGGCGATGGCGCGCCGGACCGGGGGCAGAAAGATGAGAAGGCCGACGAGGTCGCTGATGAAACCGGGCACGATCAAAAGGATAGCGGCGATGAAGATCAGCGCACCGCCGAGAACGTCCAGCCCCGGATCGTTGCCCGTCCGCGCCGCCTCCTGCACGCGCCGGAGCACGCCGAATCCCTGGATGCGCAGGAGCATGATGCCGGCGACGGCACTTGCGAAAACGAGAAGAAGCGTCATCGCCACGCCGATCTCGCGCCCGACGGCGACGAAGCCTGCGATTTCCGCAAGCGGCAGCCCGAGAATGACGAGCGGGATCAGGAAACGCATCGCCCGTGCTCGCAAGAAGGTGAGTGCAATTGTCCGGTCTCCGGTTTATGGGTGCGACATCGTCGTTTGAATGGTCTATCCTTCCGGACTATATGGAACAGTACGAGAAATTCTAACAGCGGTTCCGGGTGGAAATGGGCTCTTTTGATTTCATCACATTTTTTTTCCTGATCGCTGCCGTGGTCATCTTCCTGCAATTGCGTAGCGTCTTAGGTCGCAGGACCGGCAGCGAGCGGCCTCCTTTCGATCCCTACTCTCCACGGGATATCGCTCAAGGGCCGGAAGCCAAGGATAACGGCAAGGTCGTTCAGCTTCCCCGTCGCGAGACGGCGGAGGACGAGTCGCGCTATGCAGCGATCGAGACCGTCGCCAAAGCGGGAACTCCGCTGAATGCCCAACTCCGGGCAATGACCGACGCGGATCCCAACTTCAATCCGGCCGAATTCCTCAACGGTGCGAAGATGGCCTACGAGATGATCGTCATGGCCTTTGCCGATGGCGACCGCAAAACCCTCAAGGGTTTGCTGTCCCGCGAAGTCTACGAGGGCTTCGAGGCCGCGATTGCGGAGCGCGAGGCCAAGGGCGAGGTGGTCAAGTCGACCTTCGTCGGCATCGACAAAGCCGATATCGTGCACGCGGAGGTCAAGGACGCTGAGGAAAACATAACGGTCAGGATCATCAGCCAGCTTATTTCCGCGACCTACGACAAGCAGGGGAAACTGGTCGACGGAGACGCCGATTCGGTTGCCGAAGTGAACGACCTGTGGACTTTTGCGCGCGATATCCGTTCACGCGACCCGAATTGGAAGCTGATCGCCACCGAATCGGAAAACTGACCGGGAAGCGGGCGGCCATGGCTTTTCATCTCGAGCCGGTCTCCTTTTCGGAGCTGCCCGGCTGGTCTGCGGACGACCCGGCGCCGGTGATCGCTTCGCTTCGGCGCTGTCACCGGCATGTAACGGCGGTGAAGCCGTACAAGACCGGCTCGCTCGGCATTTCGGTCGGCGACCTCCTGCCCGCCTTCGATGCGGCGGGCAGCGATTTCTCCGATGCGGCGGCCGCACGCGCATTTTTCGAGGCCCAGTTCGTTCCGTTCCGCGTCTGCCCGGAAGAGAAAAGGACCGGCTTCGTCACCGCTTTCTACGAACCCGAGATCGAGGTACGGGCTGGGCCGGATGCGGAGTTCCGCTTTCCCTTCTACCGGCGCCCCTCGGACCTCGTCGACATCGACGACACGAACCGGCCGGCAGGAATGGACCCTTATTTCGTCTTCGGCCGCCGCCGCGACGGCAGGATCGAGGAATTTCCGGATCGCCGCGCGATCGAAGAAGGATTTCTCGCCGGCCGCGGTCTGGAAATCGCCTATGCCCGCTCCAAGGTCGACGTGTTCTTCGTCCATGTGCAGGGCGCGGCGCGGTTGATCTATCCGGACGGATCGCGCCGCCGCATCACCTATGCCGCCAAAACCGGGCACCGCTTTTCCGCCGTCGGGAAACTCTTGATCGATCGCGGCGAGATCGACGCCGCCACCGTGTCGATGGCGAGCATTCGCGGCTGGCTGGCGGCCCATGCCGACAGGGCGGACGAGGTTCTGTGGCACAACCGGTCCTTCATCTTTTTCCGCGAGGCGCCGGTCGAGGAGGAGGGGCTTGGCCCCGTGGCGGCTGCCAAGGTGCCGCTCGAGCCGGGACGCTCGCTTGCGGTCGACCGCCTCATCCACACATTCGGCGTTCCCTTTTACGTCGCGAGCGAAACCCTGACCCATCTCGACGGTGGACATCCCTTCGGTCGCCTGATGCTCGCGCTCGACACCGGTTCAGCCATCGTCGGCCCGGCGCGCGGCGATATCTTCACGGGCTCCGGCGACCAGGCGGGGGAACTCGCGGGTTGCGTGCGCAACGACGCAGACTTCTTCATTTTCGTACCCCGCGCGGCCGCGGTCCGATATCGCCCGACGTCCAGCCATGGCTAAGGACAAGAAGCTTTCCACCGAGGACCGCATTCTCTGGGGGAAGGTCGCGCGTTCGGCGCGGCCCATGCCCGGGCGGTTGGAGAATCTCGAGGAGCTGCTGGGCGGGACCGCGGAAATCAAGGCTGTACCCGGCCCGGAGGCGGCGCCTTCCTCGAGCACGCCCGAAAAGGCCGGCAGGGGCTTTTCTCTCAGCCGGGACAAGGCAGAACACCGCCCTCATCATCCGCTGGAGCGGCCCGTCAAACGCAAACTTGCCAAGGGCCGGCTGACGCTCGAGGCGAGGATCGACCTGCACGGCATGATCCAGAGCGAGGCGCACGGATTGCTGCTGCAGTTCCTCCTCAGGGCGCGCGACCGCGGCTTGAGGCATGTCCTCGTCATCACCGGCAAAGGGACGTCGCTCGGCAGCGACGGCGCCCTGAAGCGGGCCGTGCCGCTCTGGTTCTCGCTTCCCGAGTTCCGGCCATTGATATCGTCCTACGAACCGGCAGCCCGCAATCACGGCGGCGAGGGCGCGCTCTATGTGCGGCTGGCGCGTGCGAAGGGAGGCGCATCATGACTCCCTTCGGCGAAGCCGTGCGCGAACTTCGCCGGCGCAAGGGCGTGTCTCAGAAGGAGATGGCGGCGGCGATCGGGGTTTCGCCCGCCTATCTCTCCGCTCTCGAACACGGCAAGCGGGGAGCGCCGAGCTTCGACTTCCTCCAGCGCGTTGCCGGCTATTTCAACGTGATCTGGGACGAGGCCGACGAACTCTTCCGGATAGCGCATCTTTCAGACCCGAAAGTCGTGCTCGACACGTCCGGCCTTCCGCCCGGTCACACCGCCTTCGCCAACCGTTTGAGCATGGAGATTCGCGGCCTGTCGGCGGAGACGATTCGGGCGCTGGAAGATGTTTTGGAAAAAGCCACATTTCCTGATAAGGACAGGGGATGAAAGCCCCTCCCGGCCGAGATCTTCGCGTCGGGATTTGGAACCATTGGACAAATTTTCTATAGTCCGCGAGGCATCTCGCGCTGTGATTCGCAATGAATCGCGACGTCCGAAAACCTGGAAAGACCTGAGCCCGAATGACCGATATTTCTGAGACCGAAGCCGGCGCAATCGCCGAATATGGTGCCGATTCCATCAAGGTGCTGAAAGGCCTCGATGCCGTGCGCAAGCGCCCGGGCATGTATATCGGTGACACAGACGATGGCTCCGGTCTGCACCACATGGTCTACGAGGTCGTGGACAACGCGATTGACGAGGCGCTTGCCGGCCATGCGGACATCGTGACCGTTACGCTCAATCCCGACGGATCCGTCACGGTGACGGACAACGGCCGCGGCATACCGACGGACATCCACCGGGAAGAGGGCGTCTCGGCGGCGGAAGTCATCATGACGCAGCTTCATGCCGGCGGAAAATTCGACCAGAATTCCTACAAGGTCTCCGGTGGCCTGCACGGCGTCGGCGTTTCGGTCGTCAACGCGCTCTCCGTGTCGCTGAAGCTCAAGATCCGCCGGGCCGGCAAGATCCACGAAATGAGCTTCACCCACGGCGTAGCGGACGGGCCGCTCAAGGTGACGGGCGACGCCGGCGGCGAGACCGGAACCGAGGTCACCTTCACGCCGAGCGAACAGACCTTCTCGAACATCGAGTTCGAGTTCGGCACGCTCGAGCATCGACTGCGCGAACTCGCCTTCCTGAATTCCGGCGTGCGCATCGTGCTGACCGACAAGCGCCATTCTGACATCCGTCGGGAAGAAATGATGTATGACGGCGGTCTCGAGGCCTTCGTCGCCTATCTCGACCGGGCGAAGAAGCCGCTCGTGCAGAAGCCGGTGTCGATCCGCGGCGAGAAGGACGGCATCACCGTCGAAGTCGCAATGTGGTGGAACGACAGCTATCACGAGAACGTGCTGTGCTTCACCAACAACATTCCGCAGCGCGACGGCGGCACGCATATGGCCGGCTTCCGCGGCGCGCTCACGCGTCAGATCACCTCCTATGCCGATACATCCGGCATCACCAAGAAGGAAAAGGTATCGCTCACGGGCGACGATTGCCGCGAGGGGCTGACGGCTGTGCTGTCGGTGAAGGTTCCCGATCCCAAATTCTCCTCGCAGACCAAGGACAAGCTGGTGTCCTCGGAAGTCCGCCCGGTCGTCGAAAGCCTGGTCAACGAGGCCCTGAGCGTCTGGCTCGAAGAACATCCTTCCGATGCCAAGATTCTCGTGGGCAAGGTCGTGGAGGCGGCCGCCGCGCGCGAGGCCGCGCGCAAGGCACGCGAGTTGACGCGCCGAAAAGGTGCGCTCGACATCTCGTCGCTTCCCGGCAAGCTCGCCGATTGTTCCGAGCGCGACCCGGCCAAATCCGAACTCTTCCTGGTGGAGGGCGACTCGGCAGGCGGCTCGGCCAAGCAGGGCCGCTCGCGTGAAAACCAGGCGATCCTGCCACTGCGCGGCAAGATCCTCAACGTCGAGCGCGCGCGTTTCGACAAGATGCTGTCGAGCCAGGAAATCGGCACGCTGATCACCGCGCTCGGCACGTCGATCGGCAAGGACGAGTTCAACGCCGACAAGCTGCGCTATCACAAGATCATCATCATGACGGATGCCGACGTCGACGGGGCCCACATCCGCACGCTGCTGCTCACCTTCTTCTTCCGGCAGATGCCGGAGCTGATCGAGCGCGGCCACCTCTACATCGCCCAGCCGCCGCTTTACAAAGTGGCGCGCGGCAAGTCCGTCCAGTACCTCAAGGACGAGAAGGCGCTCGAAGATTATCTGATCAGCATGGGCCTCGAGGAGGCGTCGCTCGAACTCGCTTCGGGCGAAGTGCGCGTCGGCCAGGACCTTCGCGAGGTCATCAACGACGCGCTGCGCCTGCGCTCGCTGATGGAGGGGCTCCACTCCCGCTACAATCGCTCGGTCGTGGAGCAGGCCGCCATCGCCGGAGCGCTCAACGTGGAACTCAACGGCGAACGCGACGAATATCAGTTGATCGCCGCCGAAGTGGCCCGCCGGCTCGATGTCATCGCCGAGGAGACCGAGCGCGGCTGGGAGGCAGCGGTGACGGCGGAAGGCGGGCTGAAGCTCGAACGCATGGTGCGCGGCGTCAAGGAAGCGGCCGTGCTCGACATGGCGCTGATCGGTTCTTCCGATGCCCGCCATATCGATCAGCTCAAGGCACGGCTGAAGGAGGTCTATGGCGCTCCGCCGGTGCTGCGCCGCCGCGACGGCACGCAGGAGATCAGCGGTCCGCGCGCCCTCCTGGACGCGATCTTCGCCGCCGGCCGCAAGGGGCTCACCATGCAGCGCTACAAGGGCCTGGGCGAAATGAACGCCGAGCAATTGTGGGAGACGACCCTCGATCCGAACGTCCGTTCGCTGCTGCAGGTCAAGGTTACCGATGCGACGGATGCGGACGGTCTGTTCTCGCGCCTGATGGGCGACGAAGTGGAGCCGCGGCGCGACTTCATCCAGGAAAACGCACTGAGCGTCGCCAATCTCGATATTTGACGCGCAAGTGTAGCCGCAGCACTTTGATCATAGCTTCGACAAGAGCAGGGCGGTCCTCCGCCCTGCTCTCGTCTTTACGGAAGCTCGATCGCTCGCGGATCATTCGCCCGTGAAACGTCCTTCGAAGACGAGTTCGCTGATGGGCTTGCGCTGGCTTGGTTTTTCGCGTTCCCGCAGATCGTCCGGCAGGGTGGAAGGATCCGCAATCCTGCCGATCGCGACGGCTGCTTCGACCCGGTAGTGCTCCGGAACGCCGAGCACCTGCATGGCCTTCTCCCTGTCGACCCCCGCCATCGCATGGGCATGCCATCCGGCGAGCTGCGTCTGCAGCGCCAGCGCGAACCAGGACGCTCCCGTGTCGAAGGCATGCGTAAAGGCCGGCCTCAGTTCGCCGGTCGTTGTGACCCTGTGGGTTTTCGAAAGGATGATGACCAGGGCAGATGCGTTTTTCGCCCAGCGCTGGTTGCCCTCGTCGAGCGTCGACAGCAGGCGAACGAAATGCTCGGTGCCGTGGCGGGCGTAGACGAAGCGCCAGGGCTGAAGATTGCTGGCCGAAGGCGCCCAGCGCGCCGCTTCGAAAAGGGCGAGCAGATCCTTTTCCCCGATCTCCTCGCCGGTAAAGGCGCGCGGCGACCAGCGCTCCAGAAAGATCGAGTGGATGGGGTGATCGGCTCTTCTATGGTTGATTTCTGTCACGAACGAACATCCTTATTCTTGCAGATACGCACCTGTCCGACGCATCGCCATTCCTGCGCGTCAGCTCAATATAGGCGAGAAGGATCCGTAAACGGCAATCATGCGATTGTCGAACCGGCGAAAAAAGTTGTATAAGTTCTGTAGATTTTTTGAGGAAGGACTCGCCATGAATCTGAAAGACCCGTCGCTGTTTCGCCAGGCTGCTCTCGTGGGCGAGACCTGGATCGAAGCCGACCCGAAGAATGCGATCGAGGTGAACAATCCGGCGACCGGCGAAATCATCGGCCGCGTCCCGAAGCTCGGCGCCGCCGAGACCCGAACCGCGATCGAGGCCGCGGCGCGGGTGCAGAAGGAATGGGCGGCGAGGACCGCCAAGGAGCGCTCGGCGGTGCTGCGCCGCTGGTTCGAGCTGATGATCGAAAACAAGGACGATCTCGGCCGGATTCTGACGATGGAGCAGGGCAAGCCGCTAGCGGAGGCGACAGGCGAGATCGTCTACGGAGCGAGCTTCATCGAATGGTTCGCGGAAGAGGCGCGGCGTGTCTATGGCGATCTCGTCCCCGGCCATCAGAAGGACAAGCGCATTCTGGTGATGAAGCAGCCGATCGGCGTCGTCGCCGCGATTACGCCGTGGAACTTCCCGAACGCGATGATCACCCGCAAGGCCGGGCCGGCCTTTGCCGCCGGCTGCGCCATGGTCTTGAAGCCGGCCGCGCAGACGCCGTTCTCGGCCAACGCCATCGCCGTGCTCGCCGAGCGCGCGGGCATGCCGAAAGGTCTCTTCAGCGTCATTACCGGCTCCGCGCGCGAGATCGGCGCCGAGATGACTTCGAACCCGACCGTCCGCAAGCTTACCTTTACCGGCTCGACCGAGGTCGGCGCAGAGCTCTACCGCCAGAGCGCGGCAACGATCAAGAAGCTTGGCTTGGAACTCGGCGGCAACGCCCCGTTCATCGTCTTCGATGATGCCGATCTCGATGCGGCGGTCGAAGGCGCGCTGATCGCCAAGTTCCGCAACAATGGCCAGACCTGCGTCTGCGCCAACCGCATCTATGTGCAGGACGGCGTCTACGAGGCCTTCTCCGACAAGCTCGCCCAGGCCGTCGCCAAGCTCAAGACCGGCAACGGCATGGAGGACGGCGTCATCCTCGGACCGCTGATCGACCAGCCGGCGCTGGAAAAGGTCGAGGAGCATGTGGCGGATGCGCTTGCGAAGGGCGCGCGCGTGGTGCAGGGCGGCCGTCGCCATTCACTCGGCGGCACCTTCTACGAGGCGACGGTGCTGGCCGACGTGACCCAGGCGATGGCGGTCGCGCGGGAAGAGACCTTCGGACCGGTAGCGCCGCTCTTCCGCTTCAAGGACGAGTCGGATGTGATAGCACAGGCGAACGACACCGAATTCGGCCTCGCCTCCTATTTCTACGCCAAGGACCTCGCCCGCGTCTTCCGCGTGGCGGAAGCGCTGGAATACGGCATGGTCGGTGTCAATACAGGCCTGATCTCCACGGCCGAAGCACCCTTTGGTGGCGTCAAGCTCTCGGGCCTTGGCCGCGAGGGCTCGAAATACGGCATCGAGGAATTCATGGAGATCAAATATGTCTGCCTCGGCGGCATTGCCTGAGGCTGCTCGCGATCGGAAACAAGCCGGCCGGAAAGTTCTGGCCGGTTTTTTCTTTTGCCGTTAAGAGGTTAATCGACGTTTTGAAATTCGGGATTGCCCCTCACCCTAACCCTCTCCCTGCAGACGGGGAGAGGGGACTGGAGCGGTGCGGCATATCCCTTCTCCCCGCAGGCGGGGAGAAGGTGCCGGCAGGCGGATGAGGGGCAGAGAAAGCGGACGACTTCTCCGCATCCCAACCAGACAGACTCGGACGCAAGAGGAGACGACTATGCCCGCCCCCAAAAACACCTTCAAAGCGGCGATCCGCGAAAACCGCTTTCAGCTCGGTCTCTGGGTGGCGCTCGCCAGTCCCTATGCGGCGGAAGTGGTGGCCGGCAGCGGTTATGACTGGCTGCTGATCGATGGTGAGCATGCGCCGAACGACCTTCCCATGCTGGCGGCGCAGTATCGCGCCGTCGCCGGCGGAGGCAGTCATCCGATCGTCCGCTTGCCGGTCGGCGACGCGGTCATGATCAAGCAGATCCTGGATGCCGGCGTGCAAACGCTGCTGATCCCGATGGTCGACAATGTCGAGCAGGCGCGGCAGCTCGTGCGCGCCGTGCGCTACCCGCCGCATGGCGTTCGCGGTGTCGGTGCCGCGCTCGGCCGGGCAACGAACTTCAGCCGCATCGGCGACTATCTCGAAAACGCCAACGACGAGATCTGTCTGCTGCTGCAGATCGAGAGCCGGGCAGGGCTCGACGCGATCGACGCCATCGCTGCGCTGGACGGCGTCGATGGTCTGTTCGTCGGTCCGGCGGATCTTGCCGCGGACATGGGACATCTCGGAAATCCGGGCCATCCGGAGGTACGGACAGCGATAATCGAGGCCTTCGCGCGGATCGAGCGCGCCGGCAAGGCGCGCGGCATCATGACCCTCGATCCCGCCCAGGCGCGCGACTATCGTGACCTCGGGGCCGATTTCATGGCGATCGGCACCGACGTGACATTGCTCGTCAGCGCAACGGAGCGGCTGCGCCGGGAATTTCTTGGAGAGAGCGGACCGACACGGATAGAATCCGGCTATTGATCGATCTGCCTACTACGAAATCGACTGGAGCAGCGTCTCCCGCGCCGATTTCAGGTGCCGTCGGCAGGCCTGTTCGGCGAGCATGGGATCGCGCGATTGCAGCGCGGCGATGTAGTCGAGATGCTCCTCCAGCGCCCGGGCGTTGCGCTCCCGCGCATTCGCCTTGTTCCACTGGTAGTGATAGTGGAAGACGATGGCGATGACATCGTAGAAATCGATGATGAAGCGATTGCTCGACGATTTGTGCACCAGCAGGTGGAGGCGCTCGTCGAGTTCGGAAAATTCGCTATAGCGATTGTCGATGTCGGCGAGGATCTCCCGATGCACCGCCTCGATCTTCTTCAGCTCCTCCCAGGCCGGGTCCTGGTCGGGAAGGGAGACGAAGCGGGCGGCCGAGCGCAGCTCGAACATCTCCCTCACTTCCGTCAGTTCGAGTGCGAATTCGCGCGTGAACCCCTTGAGAACCCAGTGGCTGTTCGGCCGTTTCTCGATCAATCCGAATCGGCTGAAGCGGATCAGGAATTCGCGCACGCTGGTCGTCCCGGCACCGATTTCGCGGGCAAGCTCGAGCTCGTTGATCTGCATGCCGGGCTCGGCGCCGCCTGCCAGAATCCGGCGCATGAAGCTCCGCTCGATCCTTTCGGCGAGCGAATCGGTCTCCGCGGTCGGGAAGTAGTCCGAGGGCTCAGGCCTTCTCAGCACCGTCTTGCTGCGCTTGTCCCAGGCGATGAGGCTCAGTTCCTCGCAGCGCGTAAGGATGGCGCGCACGGTCGTGCGGCTGACACCGAGTGCCTGCCCGAGCTCCGGCTCGGACGGAAGCGTGGTGGTCTCCGCGAACAGCTCGAGGCAGCGGTTGAAGGCATCCTTGAAGACGGTGTTTTGCTTCGCCATTGGCGCGGATCCGGCCCGGTTCGGGTTTCTGGTGTCGGCACGTCTTGGCTCCGTTCCGCGACGACCGCAATGGCCCCATAATAGCCATTGACGAACATCTGTCTATTGTAGATAAAAGACAGAACTGGTGCTTGCACATGTTGGAAACCGTTCGGGAGGAGCTTGATTTGCCCGCACCGTCTTCGATCCTTCTTTCGCCGGACGATAACGTCGTCGTCGCCACCGCGGCGATTGCGCCGGGCGACCGGCTGGCCGGCGGAGTGTCGGCGGTCGCGCGCATAGAGCCGGGCCACAAGGCCGCGATCCGCAGGATCGACGTCGGTGAGCCGGTGGTCAAATACGGCCAGGCGATCGGCCGCGCCACATCCCCCATCGCGCCCGGCGAGCACGTTCATTCCCATAATCTTGCCTTCGATCAGGGCCGGCTCGCCATTGGCGCCGCCGTTCCGCCGGAGACTGCGAGCGAGGCGGACAAGGCGCGCACATTCCTCGGCTATCGCCGGGCGGACGGTAGGGCCGCAACGCGCAACTATATCGGCATCGTCGCCAGCGTGAACTGTTCCACCACGGTCTGTCGCGCGATCGCCGACGAGGCGAACAGGCGCATTCTGCCAAAATATGAAGGTATCGACGGTTTCGTGCCGATCGTCCACGACCAGGGATGCGGCATGTCGTCCACCGGCGACGGCATGAAGAACCTGCACCGGACGCTCGCCGGCTATGCGCGCCACGCGAATTTCGGCGGCGTGCTGATGGTCGGGCTCGGCTGCGAGGTCAATCAGCTGACGCTCTACGGCCAGAGCGGGGCCGGGGCCGAGAAGCGGCATTTCAACATCCAGGAGGCCGGCGGTTCGCGCCGCTCGGTCGAGCGCGCCCTCGGCATTCTCGACGAAATCGCCAAGGAAGTCGCGGCCGCCCGGCGCGTGCCGATCCCGGTCAGCGAGATCATCGTCGGCCTGCAATGCGGCGGTTCGGACGGGCTTTCCGGCATCACCGCCAATCCGGCGCTCGGCGCGGCGGTCGACATACTCGCCGCCGCCGGCGGCACGGCGATCCTTTCCGAGACCTCCGAGATCTACGGAGCCGAGCATCTGCTGCGCAGCCGAGCGGTCAACGAGACGGTTGCGGTCAAGCTCGACGGCCTGATCGCTTGGTGGGAGGACTATGTGGCGATGCATGGCGCCTCGCTCGACAATAATCCTTCGCCGGGTAACAAGCGGGGCGGCCTGACGACGATTCTCGAGAAGTCGCTTGGCGCCGTCGCCAAGGGCGGCCGCTCGCCGTTGACGGCTGTCTACAATTACGCCGAGCGCGTGACCGAGCCCGGCCTGGTCTTCATGGACACGCCCGGCTACGATCCGGTCTCGGCAACCGGCCAGGTCGCCGGCGGAGCCAACGTCATCGCGTTCACGACCGGCCGCGGCAGCTGTTTCGGCTGTCGGCCGGCGCCGTCGATCAAGCTCACCAGCAACACGGCGCTCTATCGGGCCATGGAAGAGGACATGGACATCGACTGCGGCGTCATCGCCTCGGGTGAAACCACCATCGCCGATCTCGGCCGGGGGATTTTCGAGCTCATCATAGAGACCGCATCGGGCCGCAAGACCAAGAGCGAGCTTTTCGGCTACGGCGACAACGAATTCGTGCCCTGGCATCTGGGGGCGACGCTCTAGGGTGAGGGGCGATTATGGTTGCCCCTCATCCGCCTGCCGGCACCTTCTCCCCGCAGGCGGGGAGAAGGGACTCGCGGCGCCGGCTCGTGCGCTCCGTGTACAGGGAGAGGGTTAGGTGAGGGGCAGATTTTCCTTGGAGGGAGGAGACAAGGAATGCAGACGAGAAGGATAGGCCGGACCGCGCTTGCGGTGACCAAATACAGTTTCGGCACGGCGGGACTGGGCGGTCTCTATCGCGAATGTACCCGCGAAGCGGCGATGGTGACGCTCGACGCCGCCTGGGAAGCGGGTATCCGCTATTTCGATACGGCGCCGTTCTATGGGCTGGGCCTTGCCGAGCGGCGGGTCGGCGACTTCCTGCGCGACAAGCCGCGCGACAGCTTCGTGCTGTCGACGAAGGTCGGCCGCCTGCTTCATCCGGTGCCTGAGAACCAGGTCCCTGACTATTCCTACGTCAAGCCGCTGAACTTCGACGTCACCTATGACTACGGCTACGACGCGATCATGCGTTCGGTCGAGATGAGTTATGCCCGTCTCGGTCTCAACCGCATCGACATTCTTTATGTCCACGACATCGGCGGCTACACGCATGGCGCGGCGAAAAACGCCGTCTACCTGCGGCAGCTTCTGGATTCCGGCCTGAAAGCACTCGATGAGCTGAAATCGAGCGGCGTCATTTCAGCCTACGGCCTCGGCGTCAACGAGGTGCCGGTCTGCCTGGATGTCATGCGCCAGGCCGACATCGACTGCATCCTGCTTGCCGGTCGCTATACGCTCCTCGACCGCTCCGCGGTTGCCGAGCTCCTGCCGCTCTGCGCGAAGAAGGACACCTCGCTGGTCGTCGGCGGCGTGTTCAATTCCGGCATTCTCGCGACCGGACCGATCGAGGGAGCGCATTTCGATTACATGCCCGCGACCGGCGAGGTGCGCGCCAAAGTCGCGGCGATGGAGCGTATCGCCGGAGAGCGCGGCATGCCGCTGGCCGCCCCGGCCCTGCAGTTCCCGCTGGCCAATCCTCACGTCGCCTCGGTGCTGCTCGGAACCGCCAAACCGTCGAGCCTGACGCGCAACATGGAACTGACCCGCTACGGGATCGCGCCGGAAGATTACGCGGCCTTCGAACCCCATACGCTTGTCGCGCCCGAGCTGGGGCCGGAGGCGGTAAGGGCCTGATGCTTTGCCGCCCTCGATGGCGGCCGCCACTCTCATAAGCAACCGGGCCCGCATGCACCTGGCGGCCCGGTCGATAACGGAACAAGGTGTCACTGAGAGGAGAACCCGATGAGCATAGCCAAGCGCATTCTTTCACGCCGTGCCTTCAACGCCCTGGCCGGCGCCGCTTTCGTCGCCGCAATGGTCCCCGCGACCTCTTTCGCGCAGGACGTCACGATTCCCATCATCGTCAAGGACACCACCTCCTTCTACTGGCAGATCGTGCTTGCGGGCGCGCGCGCCGCCGGCAAGGACCTCGGCGTCAACGTGCCGGAGCTCGGCGCCCAGTCGGAATCCGACATCAACGGCCAGATCACCATCCTGGAAAACGCCGTTGCGGGCGCGCCGGCCGCGGTCGTGATCGCGCCGACGGAGTTCAAGGCGCTCGGCAAGCCCGTCGACGAGGCCGCGAAATCGGTTCCGGTGATCGGCATCGATTCCGGGGCGGATTCGAAGGCCTTCACCTCCTTCCTGACCACGGACAACGTCCAGGGCGGACGCATAGCCGCCGACGGTCTTGCCGCCGCCATCAAGGAGGCGACCGGCAAGGAAGAGGGCGAGATCGCTATTATTACCAGCCTGCCGGGCGTCGGCTCGCTCGACCAGCGCCGCGAAGGCTTTCTCGATCAGGTCAAGACGAAATATCCGGGCCTGAAAGTGGTTGCCGACAAGTATGCCGACGGACAGGCGACGACCGGTCTCAACATCATGACCGATCTGATCACCGCCAACCCCAACCTCGTCGGCGTTTTCGCCTCGAACCTGATCATGGCGCAGGGCGTCGGCCAGGCGATCGCCGAGAACAAGCTCGGCGACAAGATCAAGGTGATCGGCTTCGACAGCGACGAGAAGACCGTGGGCTTCCTCAAGGAAGGCGTGCTGGCGGGCCTCGTCGTCCAGGATCCCTACCGCATGGGCTATGACGGCGTGAAGACGGCTCTCGCGGTCTCCAAGGGCGAGAAGGTCGAAGCCAATGTCGATACCGGCGCGAATCTGGTCACCAAGGCCAATATGAGCGAGCCGAAGATCGACGCGCTTCTGAATCCGAAGGTCAACTGACGAACGGAATTGCGCGGCGCCGCAGGACCGGCGCTGCGCATCGCCTTCAGGAGAACAGTGCAACGGCCGAGGGGATCGGCCGTTGCGATCCGGGAAGTGGAGGACAATGCCATGATAGGGCTTCAAGAGGTCAGCCATCGCCATGACGAACAGGTGAGGGCGGCGGGCGGCCGTCCGGTTCCGAAGGGCGCACCCATCCTGGAACTCCGCGGCCTGCAGAAAAACTATGGCGCGGTCGAGGCTCTGAAGCCCGCGACGATGACCTTTCTATCCGGCGAAATCCACGCGATCGTCGGCGAGAACGGTGCCGGCAAATCGACGCTGATCAAGCTCCTGACCGGGGTCATTGCCCGCAGTGCCGGAGAAATCCGCTGGTGCGGCGAAACTGTCGACCTCGCCACGCCCAACGAAGCGATCGCCCGCGGCATCAATGCGGTTCACCAGGAGGTGGTGCTTTGCCCGCATCTGAGCGTTGCGGCGAACATGTTCCTGGGCGACGAGATGAACCGGCGCGGGCTGATGCGCAAGCGCGCGATGACCGGCGCGGCCCAGGGCGTGCTTGACGATCTCGGCTTCAATCTGCCCGCCAATGCCGAACTCGGCAGCCTGACGATCGGCCAGCAGCAGCTGGTCGCCACTGCTCGGGCGGCCATGCGCGGCACGCAGTTCCTCATCTTCGACGAGCCCACGGCCTATCTCACGCGACAGGAATCGGCACAGCTTTTCCGCCTGATCCGCCGGCTGCAGGGCGAGGGCGTCACGATCGTCTACATCAGCCACAGGCTGGAAGAGGTGTTCGAGCTTGCGGACCGCGTCTCGGTGCTTCGCGACGGCACGCATGTCGGCACGCGCGCGATTTCCGAGACGAACGAGGCCGAGCTCATCACTTTGATGATCAACCGCACGATCGAACAGATCTACCACAAGGAACGTTTCGAACCGGGCGAGATGATCGTCGAGACGCGCGGGCTCTCCGGTCCAGGTTTCCGCGACATATCGCTCTCGGTCAGGGCGGGCGAGATCGTCGGGCTCTACGGTCTGATCGGCGCCGGCCGCAGCGAATTCGCGCTCGGCCTTTACGGGCGCAATCCGGTGAGCGCCGGAGAGATCTTCTGGCAGGGCCGCAAGGTCGCGATAGGCAATGAGCGGAAGGCCATGGATCTCGGGATCGCGCTCGCGCCGGAGAGCCGCCGCGATCAGGGCCTGTGCCTCAACCTGCCGATCGGCGTCAATATCAACCTGCCTGTTTTCAAAAGGCTGACGCGCGGCTTGACGATCAACCGCGCGCAGGAGGCCTCCAATGCCGAACGTCAGATCAGGGATCTGAAGATCAAGACGCCGTCGCGGCGGGTGCTTGCCTCCGCCATGTCCGGCGGCAACCAGCAGAAAATCGTTATCGGCAGATGGCTGAGCCACGGAGCGAAGCTCTTCATCTTCGACGAGCCGACCGTGGGCGTCGATGTCGGCACCAAGGCGGAAATCTACCGGCTGTTTGCGCGGCTTCTGGAGAAGGGGGCAGGGATCATCCTGATCTCCTCCTACCTGCCGGAGGTCTATGAACTGGCCGATCGCCTGCATGTGTTCCGGCAGGGGCGGCTTGTGGCAAGCCACGACTACCGGGCCGCAAGCCATGAGGAAGTGCTGGCGCAGGCGATCAATGCCTGAGAGCCGGATGAGGAAGGACGCAGGGAGGAAGCGATGAGTGTGGAAACGGTTGAAAGCGCGGGACCGACGCCGAAGAAAGGCGTCAGCATCCTGTTCGGTCTGACGCTCGTGGGATTGCTGGTCGTCCTCTGGCTGCTCCTCGGCCTGGCGACCAACGCCTTCTGGACGCCGAACAACATCAGCAACCTCCTGCGTCAGGGGGCGATGACCGCGATTCTCGCCGTCGGCCAGACCTTCGTCATCATCACGGCCGGCATCGACCTTTCGGTCGGCGCCGTCGTCGGTTTCACCAGCGTCATCGTCGCCTGGCTGCTCGCGGCGGGGGTTCCGCTCTGGCTCGCGATCATCGCGACGCTGGCGATCGGCGTGCTGATCGGCGCCTTCCATGCCTTCGGCATCGTCCGCATGGGGCTGCCGCCCTTCATCATCACGCTTGCGACGCTGACCTCGCTTCGCGGCATCGGTCTCCTGATCACCAACGGCTCGACCATCTCGATCACCAACGACGCCTTCACCACGTTCTCACGGGCCGACTTCCTCGGAATTCCCAGTCTCTTCTGGATGGTGATCGTCGTTGCGATTCCGGCTTACGTCTTCCTGCATCTTAGCCGCTTCGGCCGTTATCTCTTCGCCGTCGGCTCCAACAGCGAGGCGGCGCGCCTTTCCGGCGTCAACGTCAACCGCACGATCTATCTGGCCTATATCCTGTCATCGACGTGCGCCGCCTTCGTCGGGCTGCTGCTCGCCTCGCGCATCGGCATCGGCAACGCCACGCAGGCCGAAGGCTGGGAGCTGCAGGCGATCGCTTCGTCGGTCATCGGCGGCACGAGCCTTTTCGGCGCCGTCGGCTCGGTCCACGGTCCCCTGCTCGGCGCCTTCATCCTTGCGACGATCAACAACGGCGCCAATCTCCTGAACGTAAATTCCTTCTGGCAGCGCATCATCACCGGGCTGCTGATCATCGTGATCGTCTATTTCGACCAGTTGCGGCGGCGGGGGGCGCGGTGATGGCCGCCTGCCCGCAACCGGTCCCCAGGAAGCTTCGGAGCGCCGCATGAAAGCCGTCGTCTGTTCAGAGCCCGGCCGCCTCGCGCTCGTCGCCCGCAGCGGGCCTGAGGCACCGCCACCCGGCTCGGTGCGCCTTGCCGTCAGCCGCGTCGGGATCTGCGGCACCGATTATCATATCTTCGAGGGCAAGCACCCCTTTCTCGAATATCCGCGCGTGATGGGCCACGAGATCTCTGCGAGAGTGATCGAAGGCGGTCCCGGCACCCGGCTCGCGCCGGGGACGCTCGTGGTCGTAAATCCCTATCTCTCCTGCGGGGAGTGCATCGCCTGCCGCAAAGGCAAGCCGAACTGCTGCACGGCGATCCGCGTCCTCGGCGTTCACACCGACGGCGCCTTCTGTGAAGAAATCGTCATGCCCGAGCAGAACCTCTATCCGGCCGAAGGCCTTTCGCCGGAAGCCGCCTCGGCGGTCGAGTTCCTGGCGATCGGCGCTCATGCCGTCCGGCGTTCGGTGGCAGGCCGAGGCGTCCGTTCGCTGGTGATAGGTGCCGGTCCGATAGGACTTGGGACGGCCCTCTTCTCGCGCATCGCCGGCCACGACGTAAGGCTGCTCGACACGAGCGAGGAGCGCCTGGCCTTCGCCACGGAAAAGCTCGGCTTTTCGCCCGGCATCCTAGCGGGCGACGATGCGGCGCTCGCGCAGGCGACGGGCGAGGAGGGTTTCGACGTCGTCTTCGACGCCACCGGCAACGCCCAGTCGATGGAACGGGCGTTTGGCCATGTCGCCCACGGCGGCACGCTCGTCTTCGTCAGCGTGGTCAAGGAGGAGATCCGCTTCTCGGATCCCGAATTCCACAAGCGGGAAATGACGCTCGTCGCCAGCCGCAACGCCACGCGCGAGGACTTCGATCACGTCATTCAGTCGCTTGCGGCGGGGCTC
This sequence comes from Ensifer sp. D2-11, assembly GCF_054161295.1. NCBI lineage: Bacteria > Pseudomonadati > Pseudomonadota > Alphaproteobacteria > Hyphomicrobiales > Rhizobiaceae > Ensifer > Ensifer sp. D2-11. The sequence continues at coordinate 3,244,258 of NZ_CP096433.1, read as the reverse complement.
GTCCCGATAGAGGCGCTCGTCACCCACCGCACGACGCTCGAGGACCTCGTCCGCGACCTTCCCCGCTGGGTCCACGACAAGTCGGGGCTCGTCAAGGCGGTTGTCGCGGTGAGCGCCGGGTGAGAGGCTTCATTCCATGGGGATGTCCTTCCCAAAAAGTGAGGGATGCGTTTGTTGCGCTGCACAAGAAAAATGCTAGTGTAGCAGCGATTGCGGACACCAGAGACGAACAACCGCAAGCTAGATCATTCCGCCGTCCCGGTGAAATGATCCACTCTTCGTGACTAGGCGCTTTCGGATGGAAACCATTAGAAATGTTTCCTGTGGAAGCGCTCCGGCGTCGGACTGGGAGCGGCGTTTTCGTTGATTTGAAACAAGGGATACGCGCCCATGTTCTACCAGCTTTACGAGATGAACCATGCGATGATGGCTCCGTGGCGCACGGCGGCGGACGCCATGCGGCTGGCCTTCAGCAATCCGATGAACCCGGTTTCGCATACCTATTTCGGCCGTGCCGCAGCCGCGGGGCTGGAGGTTTTCGAGCGTGCCACCCGCCGCTACGGCAAGCCGGAATTCGGCCTTCCCGAAACCGAGATCGATGGGCAGCCCGTGCCGGTCCGCGAAAGGATCGTCTGGCGCGAGCCGTTCTGCAACCTCATACATTTCGAGCGCAGCCTGCCAAGGGATCGCGCTCCGGATCCGAAAGTCCTGATCGTTGCGCCGATGTCCGGCCACTACGCCACGCTGTTGCGCGGAACGGTGGAAGCACTGCTGCCCCATTCCGACGTCTACATCACCGACTGGATCGACGCCCGCATGGTTCCCTTGAGCGAGGGAACCTTCGATCTCGACGACTATATCGACTACGTCATTCAGATGCTGCATTTCCTGGGGCCGGATGCGCATGTGATCGGGGTCTGTCAACCGGCCGTGCCGGTTCTGGCGGCCGTCGCGCTGATGGAGGCGGCGGAGGATCCCCTCGCACCGTCGACGATGACGCTGATGGGCGGGCCGATCGACACGCGCATCAACCCGACCGCGGTCAACGAGCTTGCGAAGGAACGGCCGATCGAGTGGTTCCGCGACAATGTCGTCATGCCGGTTCCGTGGCCGCAGCCCGGCTTCATGCGCATGGTCTATCCGGGCTTTCTCCAGCTCTCCGGCTTCATGTCGATGAACCTCGACCGGCACCTGATCGCCCACAAGGAGTTCTTCGCCCATCTTGTCAAGAACGATGGCGATGCGGCCGAAAAACACCGTGACTTCTACGACGAATATCTGGCGGTGATGGATCTGACCGCGGAGTTCTACCTACAGACCGTGCAGGTGGTGTTCATGCAACATGCGCTGCCCAAGGGCGAGATGATCCACCGCGGCAAGCGTGTCGATCCGACGGCGATCCGACGCGTCGCGCTGCTGACCGTCGAGGGCGAGAACGACGACATTTCCGGCCTCGGCCAGACCAAGGCGGCGCAGACGATCTGCACCGGCATTCCCGATTCTATGCGGCAGCACTACATGCAGCCCGACGTCGGCCATTACGGCGTCTTCAACGGTTCGCGTTTCCGCCGCGAGATCGCACCGCGCATAGTCGCCTTCCAGCGCCGGCATTCACGCCATGCGAAGCCGGTCAAACAGCTCATCAAGGGCGGCAAGTCGGCCTGAGCGCGTCATTGGAGCGCTCGATTTGCCGGAGCAAAGTCAGGGGGTTGTCCGATTCCTTGATACAATGTCTTGCGTCGGGGCCGTGGGTTTCCCACATCGTTTTCATCGGGCCGCGAAGGGCGGCCCGCCGACTGCGAGGAATCCTGAAGATGAACCAATCTGCACTGATCCGTCCGGACTGGACGCCTGCGACCATTGCATTGATGGTGCTGGGTTTCATTGTGTTCTGGCCGCTCGGCCTGGCAATGCTCGCCTACATCCTCTTCGGCGACAAGCTGAGGGCGTTCAAGAAGGACGCCAATGAAGGAGTGGATCGCATGTGTGCCGGCTTCAAACGGAACCGCCGGGGACAATGGGCACATCATCGTACCGGCAATGTCGCCTTCGACGACTGGCGGACAGCGGAACTTGCCCGTCTCGACGAGGAGCGCCGCAAGCTCGACGAGATGCGCGAGGAATTCGACGGCTATGTACGCGAGCTCCGTCGTGCAAAGGACCAGGAGGAATTCGACCGCTTCATGCGCGAACGCAAGAACGGCCGCACCGGTCCGGAAGCCGGCTTCGAATCGAGCTGATCCCATCCGGTGTTTCATGACATCCGGTGTTTCATGTGAAACGCCGGATGTTACTCGTCCATCTGCCAAGTGCCCTGCGAATCGGCTAGAACGGCCTCATGTTTTCATCTCTCAAGCGGCGCCGTGGCAGTGGACCGCCCCTTGATGTCATCCGTGACATCGAGGTCGCCGGCAAGGTCCTTCCCCTGACCATTCGGCAAAATGCGCGAGCGACGCGGATGACGCTCCGCATCGAGCCCGGCGGGCGAGCGTTGAAGCTCACCGTACCGGAGGGCCTGCCGGAGCGCGAGGTCAGCGCCTTTCTCATCCGGCACCAAGGCTGGTTGATGACCAAGCTCGCCCGCTTTTCCGGCGAAAGCGAGCTCGAGGACGGCGGCACCATCCTTGTTCGCGGCGTTGCGCACCGCATCGAGAGAACGGGCCGCCTGCGCGGCTTGACCGAAGCGCTCGTGATCGACGACGAGGCGGTTCTGAGGGTGGGCGGTGCCGAGGAGCATCTGCGCCGGCGCATCGCCGACTACCTCAAGAAGGAAGCCCGCAGCGAGCTCGAGCGCCTGGTCGCCGTCTATGCGGGCAGGACGGGGCGCAGGGCACGCTCCCTCAGCCTGAAGGACACCCGCAGCCGTTGGGGCTCCTGCTCCGCCGAGGGCGATTTGAGCTTTTCCTGGCGGATTGCCATGGCGCCGCCGAAGGTGATCGCCTATCTCGCGGCACACGAGGTCGCCCATCTTCAGGAAATGAATCATGGACCGCGTTTCTGGGCGCTGTGCGAAAGCCTGTGCCCGGAAACGAAGGATGCCAAGCACTGGCTCAAGCGCAACGGCACGATGCTGCATGCGATCGATTTCGGGTAGATCGAGAGTGGCCAAACGGCCCCTCAACCCGCGGGCGGGGAGAGGGGACTGACGGAGCATGCCGCTTCTCCCTTCGCCCCGCTTGCGGGGAGAAGGTTCCTGCAGGCGGATGAGGGGGGCCGGCTTGGTTCGCTCGAAAAACACCGGATGCCCGCCGCCGCCCTCGTCCTAAGATTGGCCGCTGCCGTGCAACGGTTTTGCTCGACTCGGGCGGCATTTCATGCAAGGTCGCTTTCCATGAAAACGGAAGTGAAGATCTGTGGTTTGAAGACGGCCGAGGCCGTGGAACGTGCCGTCGCGCTCGGCGCTTCCCACGTAGGCTTCATCTTCTTTCCCAAGAGCCCCCGCAACATCGAACCGGACGATGCCGGCCGCCTTGCCGCGCGCGCCCGCGGGCGCGCGAAGATCGTTGCTGTCACGGTCGATGCGGACAATGACGGTCTCGACGAGATCGTGTCGGCGCTCGACCCCGACGTCCTCCAGCTTCACGGTTCCGAGACTCCCGAGCGGGTCCTTTCCATCAAGGCGCTTTATGGTCTTCCGGTGATGAAGGCGCTTGCCGTCCGCGAGGCCTCCGATCTGGAGCGGATCGATCCCTATTTGGGCATCGTCGACCGTTTTCTCCTGGATGCGAAGCCTCCGGCCGGTTCCGATCTGCCGGGCGGCAACGGGATTTCTTTCGACTGGCGGCTTCTCGACGCGCTTGACGGAAGCGTCGATTACATGCTTTCCGGTGGATTGAACGCGGGCAACATCGCAGACGCACTTGCGCTGACCGGCGCCCGCGCCATCGATACATCCTCCGGAGTGGAAAGCGCGCCGGGGATCAAGGATCTGACGCTCATGGAAGCGTTTTTCGAAGCGGTCCGCCGGGCGGAAGCTTGAGCGGCCGTGATCAGGGAGCAAGACGTGAATCAACCGCCTAAACCGAACTCCTTCAGGTCCGGACCCGATGAAGAGGGCCGTTTCGGCATATTCGGCGGGCGCTTCGTCGCCGAGACGCTGATGCCGCTGATCCTCGATCTCCAGGATGAATGGGCGAGGGCGAAGAACGATCCGGCTTTCAAGGCGGAACTCGAAAATCTCGGCACCCACTATATCGGCCGGCCGAGCCCGCTCTATTTCGCCGAGCGCCTGACGGCCGAACTCGGTGGCGCCAAGATCTATTTCAAGCGCGAGGAGCTCAATCACACGGGCTCCCACAAGATCAACAATTGCATCGGCCAGATCCTGCTCGCCAAGCGCATGGGCAAGACCCGCATCATCGCAGAAACCGGCGCCGGCCAGCACGGAGTGGCATCGGCGACGGTCGCGGCGCGCTTCGGCCTGCCCTGCGTGGTCTACATGGGTGCGACCGACGTGGAGCGGCAGGCGCCGAACGTCTTCCGCATGAAGCTTCTCGGCGCCGAGGTGAAGCCGGTGACCGCCGGCAACGGCACCCTCAAGGACGCCATGAACGAGGCGTTGCGCGACTGGGTGACCAATGTCGACAGCACCTACTACCTGATCGGCACGGCTGCCGGCCCGCATCCCTATCCGGAGATGGTGCGCGACTTCCAGGCAGTCATCGGTGAGGAAGCCAAGCAGCAGATCCTCGAAGCCGAAGGCCGGCTTCCCGATCTCGTCGTCGCCGCCGTCGGCGGCGGTTCCAATGCGATCGGCATCTTCCATTCGTTCCTCGACGACGAGGGCGTCAGGATCGTCGGCGTCGAAGCGGGTGGCAAGGGGCTCGACGGCGACGAGCATTGCGCTTCGCTGACCGCCGGCTCGCCCGGCGTGCTCCACGGCAACCGCACCTATCTTCTTCAGGACGGTGACGGCCAGATCAAGGAAGGCCATTCGATCTCGGCCGGGCTCGATTATCCTGGCATCGGACCGGAACATGCCTGGCTGAACGACATCGGCCGCGTCGAATATGTGCCGATCATGGATCATGAGGCACTCGAGGCCTTTCAGACGCTGACGCGGCTCGAAGGCATTATCCCGGCGCTCGAACCGTCCCATGCGCTTGCCGAAGTCATCAAGCGCGCGCCGAAAATGGGCAAGGACGAGATCATCCTGATGAATCTCTCCGGTCGCGGCGACAAGGACATTTTCACCGTCGGCAAAATTCTCGGTATGGGGCAGTAAAGATCATGACCGCACGCATGGAGCAACGGTTCGCCGACGTGGCGGCCGAGGGGCGCCCGGTCCTCGTGACCTATTTCATGGGCGGCGACCCGGATTTCGACACGTCGCTGGCGATCATGAAGGCGCTGCGGCAGGCGGGTGCCGACATCATCGAACTCGGCGTGCCCTTTTCCGACCCGATGGCCGATGGACCGGCGATCCAGCTCGCCGGCCAGCGCGCGCTGAAGGCGGGGCAGTCTCTCGCCAAGACGCTGGAGCTCGCCCGGCTCTTCCGGGCGGAGGACCAGCGCACCCCCATCGTGCTGATGGGCTATTACAACCCGATCTATATCTATGGCGTCGAGCGGTTCCTGGCGGACGCGCTCGAGGCCGGCGTCGACGGCCTGATCGTCGTCGATCTGCCCCCGGAAATGGACGACGAACTCTGCATTCCGGCACTTGAGAAGGGCATCAGCTTCATCCGCCTGGCAACGCCCACGACGGACGATCGCCGCCTGCCCAAGGTTCTCGAAAACACGTCGGGTTTCGTGTATTACGTCTCGATGACCGGGATCACCGGCTCGGCGCTGCCCGATCCGTCGCTGATCGCCGGAGCGGTCGCGCGCATCAAGGCGCATACGCCCTTGCCTGTCTGCGTCGGCTTCGGGGTGAAGACCGCCGACCATGCGCGCGCCATCGGCGCATCCGCAGACGGCGTCGTCGTCGGCACGGCGATCGTCAATCAGATCGCGTCGAGCTTGACCGAAGAAGGCCGGGCAACGGAAGCGACGGTCCCGGGTGTCGAAGCGCTCGTCAGGGGGCTTGCGGCCGGCGTACGGGCGGCACGGCTTGCTGCAGCCGAATAATTGCCCATATTGACGCGCACAAGCCGAAGGAAAATCGTCAGGAGACTGCTTAATTGAACTGGATCACAAACTACGTTCGGCCGAAGATCAACTCGATGCTCGGCCGCAGGGAAGTTCCGGAGAACCTCTGGATCAAGTGCCCTGAAACGGGCGAGATGGTGTTCCATCGCGATCTGGAAGAGAACAAATGGGTCATCCCGCAATCCGGCTTCCACATGAAGATGCCGGCGAAGGCCCGTTTGAAGGATCTCTTCGACGGCGGAATCTACGAGGCCTTCCCGCAGCCCAAGGTGGCGCAGGACCCGCTCAAGTTCCGCGACTCGAAGAAGTACTCCGATCGCCTGCGCGACAGCCGCGCCAAGACCGAACTCGAGGACACGATCGTTGCCGGCCTCGGCCAGGTCCAGGGCATCAAGCTCGTCGCCGTCGCGCATGAGTTCAACTTCATCGGCGGCTCGCTGGGCATTGCCGCGGGCGAAGCGATCGTGAAGGCCTTCGAGCGCGCGATAGCGGAGAAGTGCCCGCTGGTGATGTTCCCGGCCTCGGGCGGCGCCCGCATGCAGGAAGGCATCCTGTCGCTGATGCAGCTGCCGCGGACGACCGTGGCTCTTAACATGCTCAAGGAAGCGGGCCTTCCCTATATCGTCGTCCTGACGAACCCGACGACCGGTGGCGTCACCGCATCCTATGCGATGCTGGGCGATATCCACATGGCCGAACCCGGCGCGGAAATCGGCTTTGCCGGCAAACGGGTGATCGAGCAGACGCTGCGGGAAAAGCTTCCCGAAGGCTTCCAGACTTCGGAATATCTGCTGGAGCATGGCATGGTCGACATGGTCGTCAAGCGCCACGACATCCCGGAGACGCTCGCGCGCGTTCTCAACATTCTGATGAAGAAGCCGGCCAAGGCGGTCAAGCGCGATACCGCGACGGAGTTGGCCCCGCTGCCGGTGGCCGCGAGCGCCTAGATTAGGGCTACCATCATGACGGCGACTGAGGTCAGCGAGGCGGCGCAGGAGATCGAGAAGCTTCTCGCGCTGCATCCCAAGGGGTTCGACCTTTCGCTCGACAGGATCACGCGGCTGCTTGCTGCCCTCGGCAATCCTCACGAGCGCCTGCCACCGGTCATCCACGTGGCCGGCACCAACGGCAAGGGCTCGGTCACGGCCTTCTGCCGGGCGATCCTGGAGGCCGCGGGCCTCAGCGTCCATGTCCACACGTCGCCGCATCTAGTGAACTGGCACGAGCGCTATCGCCTGGGTGTAAAGGGCGGCAAGGGCGCCCTGGTCAGCGACCCCGTGCTTGCCGATGCCGTACGCCGCGTTGCAGAAGCGAATGGCGGTGAGAAGATCACCGTGTTCGAAATCCTGACCGCGGTCACTTTCCTGCTTTTCGCGGAACATCCGGCCGATGTCGCGATCATAGAAGTCGGTCTCGGCGGACGCTACGATGCGACCAATGTGATCGCCCGGCCGGCCGTCGCCGTGATCATGCCGATCTCGCTCGATCATCAGGCCTATCTCGGCGACCGGGTCGAGCTGATCGCTGCGGAAAAGGCGGGGATCATGAAGCGCGGCTGCCCGGTGGTGATCGGCCACCAGGAGGAAGAGAGTGCGCGCGATGTGCTGATCGCGACCGCCGAACGTCTCGGCTGCCCCATATCCGTCTACGGACAGGATTTCATGGCGCATGAGGAGTTCGGCAGGCTGATCTTCCAGGATGAGAACGGCCTTGCGGATCTGCCGCTGCCGCGCTTGCCGGGCCGGCATCAATATGCCAATGCCGCGGCGGCGATCCGTGCCGTTCGGGCAGCCGGCTTCGATGTTCCCGAGGCGGCTATCGAGAAAGGGTTGGCCGGCGTCGAGTGGCCGGGACGCCTGCAGCGCCTCGCCGGCGGCAGGCTCTCGCATTTCGGCCCGCCGGGCGCCGAGATCTGGATCGACGGCGGACACAATCCGGGCGCCGGCCATGTCATTGCCGAGGCGATGGCCACCTTCGAGGAGCGCGACCCGCGACCGCTCTTCCTGATCATCGGCATGATCAATACCAAGGAACCGATCGGCTATTTCAAGGCTTTCCTCGATCTGACCGAACAGGTCTTCACCGTGCCGGTGCACGGGTCCGACGCGGGACTGGACCCGCTGGCGCTGGCCGCCGATGCGGCCGCTGCGGGACTCGAGGCCAATGCCACCTCCTCGGTTGCCGAAGCGCTCGGCCAGATCGCCGAACTCACCGACGAGGACCCGGTGCCGCCGCGTGTGCTGATCGGCGGCTCGCTCTACCTGGTCGGCGACGTGCTGGCGGAAAACGGCACGCCGCCGCGGTAGATCACGATGGTTTCAGGATAGACCCAAAATCATGAACGTGATCGATTCGAATGGATTGACGCGGGATGCGGGCGGAAAACCGACACACGTTTCGTCATCCCGCTCTAAGGTTCGGAACGAAGGGTTCGCAGTTGCCGGCCCCTCATCCGGCCTGCCGGCCACCTTCTCCCCGCAGGCGGGGCGAAGGAGACTCGCGGCAAGCGCCAGGGCAATCCCCTCTCCCCGCTCGCGGGGAGAGGGTTAGGGTGAGGGGCAGATAGCCGGCGACGCACATGGTTCAGCCGAAAAGAAAAAGCCCGGCCAAGCCGGGCTTTCGCATTGTCGAAGTGAAGTCCCGGCGGCTCAAGCCACCGCGCTCGAAATCCACGAGCTGAGCGCCGTCTTCGGTGCGGCTCCGACCTTGATGTCTGCGACTTCGCCGCCCTTGAACATGGCAAGCGTCGGGATCGAGCGGACCCCGTATTGTGCCGCGAGCTCGGGGTTTTCGTCGATATTGAGCTTGACGACCTTGACCTTGCCGGCAAGCTCGGTGGCGATTTCTTCGAGGCTCGGCGCAATCATCTTGCACGGGCCGCACCATTCCGCCCAGAAGTCGACGACGACCGGTTCGGCCGAGTTCAGAACTTCCTTCTGAAAATTGGCAGTATCGACTTTCACAGTAGCCATCGGGTGCTCCTTCGGAATGGCAGTGTCCAGATGTTGTGTCTCATGTGAGGCATCGCCACCGGATTTTCAATATCGTGTATCTCACTTTGTCGCGAGCTCTTCAAGACTCCTGTCCAGCATCGGCTCGGGAAGCACCCGGATCGCGGGCCCTTCCGTGAAGATCAGCACGCATCGGAAACGCTTGCCGGGGTAAAGAGGTTTCAGGAGTTCGCGATAGATCGCAAGCTGATTTCTGTAGACCGGCGCTATCTCTTCGGGCGTCTCAGGGATTTCGCGGTTGGTCTTGTAATCGGCGATCGTCACCATGTCGCCGGTGACGGCCAGACGGTCGATCCGGCCCGATACGGCGAATTCGCGGACCCCAAGCTTCAGCGTCCCCATCACGGAGACCTCCGCCCGGCTGTGCTCGCCGAAAAGCGGTTGCAGATCCGCATGGTCGAGCACGTCCATCACGGTCCCGGCGAGTGCGCGCCGTTCGGCTTCGGGCCAGCGTGGCACGGAACGGGTGAGGTAGCGCTCCGCCGCGGCCAGACGCTCGGGGCCGTCGACCGACGGAAGAACCTGCAGCAACCGGTGCAGGATCGCGCCGCGCAGCATCGAGAATTTCGGCGCGCTCTTGCCGGCGAAGAGGGCCGAGCCGACGATCGCTTCGGCGTCGGGATCGTCGATTGCGATGGTCGTGCCGGACGGGGCAAGAGGCCGGGGCAGCCGCCGCGGCACGGCCGGAGGCGTGAAAAGCGCCGTCGGCAGGCCGGCTGTCGGCCGTTGCGATTCTTCGGAGCGGCCTTCGGATGTCGGAAGCTCGCGCGGCACATGCGCTTCGCGCCAGGCTATCCCCTGCCACTCCTCGCTTCCGGCGCGGAAAAGCCTCGGCGTTCCGCGGCCCTTGAGGTCCTGTGCCAGCGTCCCCTGCACCATCGAATGCCAGGTGTCGGTGTTCTGGCGCTGCCCGCGATAGCCGCAGACGATCAGGCGGTCGGCTGCGCGCGTCATGCCGACATAGAGGAGCCGGCGGTATTCCTCCTCGGCGAGCTTCTTCAGCCGCTCGTTGTCGGCTGCGATGAGCGAGTTCGGCGCCGAGCCCGGCGCGCGCCAGACCGGGACCGTGAGGGTGGAATGATCGGCCTGCGCTTTCTCCAGGAAGCGCAGGTCCGAGACCTGCTGGCGAACGAAGGCCTCGCCGCCGCCGTCGACCAGGAAGACGACCGGCGCCTCGAGGCCCTTTGCGGCATGCACGGTCATCACGCGGACCTCGTCGCGTTCCTTGTCCTGTTCGCGCTTGACCGTCGGCGCTTCGATCTCCAGCGTCGAGATGAAAGCCTGCAGGCCCGGCAGACCGTTCCTTTCATGATCGAGAGCGAAGGTGAGGAATTCGTCGAGAATATCACTGACTTCGCTGCCGAGGCGCGCCAGGAAGGCACGCCGTCCGCCATCGGCGCCCAGGACACGGGCATAGAAATCGTGCGGCAGCAGTTCCCGCGCCAGGCCGGAATAGCGCGAAAGCGTGCGGACCGCTTCATGATAACGGCTCGTCTCCTCCGCGCCCGCCTGCCGCAGCCGCCGCCAGAGACTTTCGCCCTCGGTCCGCCGGGCGGCGAGTTCGAAGACATCCTCCTCGCCAAGATCGAGGAGCGGGCTCTTCAGCAGTGCCGCGAGCGACAGGTCGTCCTCGGGCAGAAGCACGAACCGGCCGAGCGCGATCAGGTCCTGCACGGCGATATGGCTGGTCAGAACCAGGCGGTCCGCGCCGGCGACCGGGATATTGCCCCGCCGCTTGAGGGCGCGCGTCAGGGCGTTGACGAAGGCGTCGCGTTTGCGGACCAGCACGATGACGTCGCCGGGCCGCATCGCTCGGCGCACGCCTTTTTCGATCACCGTCTCCCGGCCGATCCAATCTTCGAGGACCGCTGCAATGCGCCGGGCGAGGATGTTGACCGGCGCGCGCTCGGGCGTCGCGTCGAAAGGAGCGGTCCAATCCTCTTCCGAAGCCGCCGGCTCGGGCGCGATCACATCCCAGAGGTCGACGGCGCCGGGCTGGCCGATCCTGTTCGAGGCATGCACGATCGCCTCGCTCCGGGCGCTCAGGCCTCTCGCATTCCCGGAATTTGCAAAGACCGTATCGACGGCGGAGAGCACGTCCACCGTCGAGCGGAAGGAAAGCTGCAGGCGGATGGGGCTGAAGTGCTTGTTGCCCGCGCGCACCCGCCGCTCCGTCAACGTGCTTTCACGCGAAAAGCGCTCCGGCCGGGCTCCCTGGAAGGAATAGATCGACTGCTTCTCGTCGCCGACGGCGAAGATCGTGCGGTCGTCCGCACGCGCCGTTTCGCCGGCAAAGAAATCCGCCGCGAGCGACTGGATAATCGTCCACTGCGCGGGACTCGTATCCTGCGCCTCGTCGACGAGGATATGGTCGATCCCCTGATCCAGCTTGTAGTGCACCCAGGCGCCGACGTCGCTTCGGGCAAGCAGTGCCGCCGTGCGGTTGATGAGATCCTCGAAATCGAGCTGGCTGCGTGCCTTCTTGAGCGCTTCGTAGTCGCGGTTGAGCCTCTCGGCGAGAACGAGGGCGGCGCGGGTCGCCCCGTACATCTGGACGATGCTCAGGCGGTCCACGCAGGCGAGCATATGGCTGCGCGCCTCTTCGACCCTGAGTTCGAGCTGCGGCGCTGCACGGCGCATGGCGGCGTTCAGAAAGGCCGATTCCGCCTTCGGCTTGCCGCCGCCGTTGAAGAAGAGTTCCACGAGTTTGGAATAGCGGGCGGCGGCGTCATCGATCGCGCAGACGGCCCGCAAGCCGCCTGCGATGGCAGAGGGTTTCGCGCCGCCGAGGCGCAATCCAAGGTCGATATAGTCATCGAGTGCCGGGCCATTTAGCCCCGCCAGCGGCCAGACCGCGGCCATGACCGTCCCGGCGGTCTCGCCGGGTTCGAGGCCGAGCGCTGCCCGCAGATGCGCTTCCATCCCGCCGCGTCCGGAGGCGTGGTCGAGAAAGGCCTGGATCGGTGCCCGGTTGGCGACGATCGCCGCAAGCAGTTTTTCAAGCCCGGTATCGTCGGCAAGATCAAGGACCGTGGCGAAGGCCTCCGCCAGTTCCCCGTCGCTCGCTGCTGCCGTGGCGGTCAAGAGAGCCCTGCGGGCATCGGCGAGCAGCACCGCCGCTGCGCGGTCGTCGAGAACGGAGAAATGCCCTGCGACATTGGCCTCGAGCGGGAACTGGTGCAGAAGCGCCTCGCAGAAGGCATGAATCGTCTGGATTTTCAGCCCGCCCGGGGTTTCCAGGGCGCGCGCGAACAGCCGGCGGGCCTCCTGGATCTTGGCCGTGGGCGGCCGCTTGCCTTCGATCGCCTCGATGCGCTTTTCCAGCGTGGTATCGTCGAGTGTCGCCCATTCGGCGAGTTTCTCGAACACGCGGTTCGACATCTCGGAGGCGGCCGCCTTCGTATAGGTCAGGCAGAGGATGGCGGACGGCCGGCAACCCGCAAGCAGAAGCCGGATGACGCGCTGCGTGAGCACATGCGTCTTGCCGGAGCCGGCATTGGCGGAAACCCAGGCGGAACGCGCGGGATCGGAGGCGAGCGCCTGTCGTTGCGTCGTCCAGTCGAGCCACCCCTCGGGGCTTCTCTCCTCCGGGCCTGTCGCATCACTCCTCATCGTCGTCCTCGCCATCCGCGGTCGCCCATTCGGCGACCCGCGCCAGATGATCGTATTCCCCGCCGTAGTCGCGTTGTTTCTGAACGATCAGGCGCGAGGCGAAGCCGAACCTGCCGCTCATAAGCGCGGAAAGCAGCTTGCGGAGCTCGGCGAGCGACTCGTCCGCCAGCTGTCCGGTAGATTTCGTCTCCTTCGAACGGGCGCCCTCGTTGTTGACCGTGTCGACGGCAAACCGGCTCCCCGGCTTCAGCCGGACATAGCGCAGCGAGTGCGGCTGAGCCGGCCCGATCACACGGAATGCCCCGGCCCTGAGCGCCGCCGCCTCGAGCGCCAGCTGCGGGTCGAGAAGCGCCCGTGCCTCTTTGGGCGAGGGGCTCGATCCGGTCTTGTAGTCGATGATGTCGATCGTTCCGTCCGCCAGGCGATCCAACCGGTCGGCGATGCCGGTCAGCCGGATATCGCCGATGCCGAGATCCATCGCCGCCGGTACCTCGGTGAACGATTTCACAATGCCGTGCCGGCGCTCCCGTTCCCATTCGAGGAACGCCCTTCCGACCGCCTGGAAGCGTGGCCGCCAGATGGTGTCGATATGCGCAGGCAGTTTCTCCTCGTCGAAGGCCTCGTCGGTGAGCCGGATCATCGCTTCCTCGCCCTCGCGCGCCGCCGGGTCGAAGCCGCCCTTCACGAATCGATCGACGATCCGGTGATAGAGCAGGCCGCGTTCGGCCGCACCCGGATCGCGGTTGAACGGTTGGATCGGTTCCAGCCGGAGAATGCGCCTCGCGTAGACGGCATAGGGATCGCGGCGCAGCCGCGTCACTTCGCTGAAGGAATATTTTCGGGGCTGCAGCTCCGCGGGAGGCTTCGGTTCCGGCCGCTCCGACAACGGCTGACGCTCGCCTTGGTCGAGAATGCGCATCCAGTGGAGATAGTCGGCGCCATTTGCCTTGAGCAGCGCCGTCAGCCTCTCGCCGCCGAGCGCCTGAAGGCGCTGCAGCCATCGGGAAGCCACCGTCGGCGCGGATCCCTGACGCATGGAGCGCGAAAGGATCAGCCGGCGGGTGCCGCAGGCCATCTGGAAATCATGCGCGAGCTGGCCGATTCGCCGCTCCGGCGGCTCCAGACCGATACCCGCCTTCATCGTTCGCGAAAGGAACGGATCGTTCGACGTCTGCCCGGGCCAGGTGCCCTCGTTCATGCCGCCGAGCACCACGAGGTCCACGCTTTGCAGGCGCGACTCGAGCGCTCCGAAAATGAAGACGCGGGGATGGCGCATCGACCGCGGCTTGACGGCTTCGCTTGCGGCAAGCGCCTCGAGAATGTCGCACCATTGCGGCCCGTCGGCCTCCATCTGGCCATCGGTTTCGATGATGCCCCTGAGGAGCGTCGCCAATATTTCGCCGGCTTCCGAAGCCCAGAGGGCGCCGAGATTGCCTTGCTCGTCGATGGCGGCCGCCTCCAGAGCGCGCCCCGTACGCTCCGCCCAATCCGAAAGGGGCAGCACGGTCGAGCGGTGACGGCCGGTTTGCGGATCGGCAGAGAGAGTGCTGAACAGGGGGGCGACCGCCGAGGCTATCCGGCGTGCGAGTGCGCGCGCCATGGCGATATCGTCCGGGCCGATACCCGCTCTCCAGGGCGGCGGGTGCCGGTCGGTCTTCTGCCTGTCGAGCGCCTTGTCGAGGACCGCTTCCAAGGCCGATATGTCGGCCGCATCGGTGCCGCCGCGCAGGGCCGCGAGCTCCAGCACGTCCGCAGCTCGGCGCGCATCCTCCGCCGTCCGGCCGAAGCGAGCCAGCGGATGCTTGAGGAGTGCGACCAGGGCGACCGGGTCGTCGGGCCTGAGCGTTGCCTCCAGCAGCAGCCGGGCAAGTGCGCCCGCCGGCGTCGCCGAGAGCGGAATGCCGGCGGAATCGTCCGCCTCTATGCCGAAGCGGGCAAGCTCGGTGCCGACTCGACGCGCAAGGCCTCGATCGGGGGTGATGAGCGCCGCCTGGCTCTCCTCGTCGGCTTCGAGCGCGAGCCGAAGCGCGATCGCGATGGCGGTTGCCTCTTCGCGTTCGTTGGCCGCTTCGATCAGCGCCACATCCGCAAAGGCGGAGAGGAGTCTTTCCGCATCGAAGCTCCGGCGGGCTTCCATCCAGACGTCAGTCGCGTCGGCCGGTAACAGCGCCCGCGAAAGGACCGCGCTGCGATAGTCGAGATCATCGGCAGCGCTCGCGAGGGCGGGCACGTCCCCGCGTTCGATGCCCATGCGCTTGAGCAGACGGTGAAATCCATATTGCGGGTGCGTGCGGCTTGCCGGGTTCCTTGCAGAAGTGCCGGAGCCGGACGTCTCTCCCGCGATCAGCCGCCACTCCGCATCGCTCATCGATCCGTCGAGGCCGGGGAGCACGATCGTACCGTTCGGCAGCGCCTTGACCGCGGCGATCAGTGCGGCCGTCGCCGGGATCGAACCGGTCGAACCGGCGATGATGATCGGTCCGCTCACTTTGCCGGCGGCGATACGCTGGGTCTCGGCCTTCAGCACCGCATTGCGGTGGCGTGCGGGCGAGGAGTGCTTGAGTTCGGCCAGCCGCTCCGGCCAATAGGTGCGGGCGATCTTGAGGAAGGCGAGCGTCAGTTGCCACCAGAGCGCATGTTCGCCGCCATCGAGCCCGTCGAGGGCATCCCAGTCGAGTTCCTCGGTCTCGATCGCATCGATGAGTTCGGCGAGGTTCCGCGCGAGCCAGATGGCGTCGGCAGGGCTTGCCGGAGCGATCAGCGGGCTTTCCGCGTGGATGTCGAGGACCACCTGCGGCAGGCGGTTTCGCCAGGCGAGAATGAGGCGGCCGAGTTCGATGAGCCGTGCCGTTCCGGAAAGCGGCGGCGCGAGGTCGAGGATCGCCGGCACCTCGGCGTCGAAGAAGCCGCTGTCGTCGTCGGTCTCGCCGAGCGCCCGGATCATCGGCAGGATCGCCGAACGGCCGCCGAGCAGATCGACGAATTCCGAACGCAGCACGCGGGCGGAGCGCCGGGTCGGCACGAAGATCGTAACACCGGCCAGTGCCAGCGGCTGCGCCGGATCGTAGCGGAAGCCAGGGGTCAGCTCGCCATTGCAGAGCCTTTCCGCGACCGTCCTCAGAAAGGGCAGGCCGGCTGGAATCGTGAAGACGTTCGGATGTCCGGGCACCTCATCCCTCCGGCCGGAAGCGGCGGATCGCAGCCTCGGCCTCCGCTATGGCTTCCGGCGAGCCGACGGTGATCCAGTGCCCTTCGAGCATCAGGCCGAAAAGGCGTCCCCGGGCGATCGCCCGGTCGAAATAGATGTTGAGGTTGAACGCCTCGTCCGGCGCATCGGCAAGCAGCGCTGCGTCCATGGCGATCGCGCCGGCATAGACGACGGGATTTTCCATGCCTTCTTCATAACGCGTGAGCCGGCCGTCTTCCGATAGCGAGAAATCCCGTTTGCCGTTGTGCCCGGTCGTGTCCTCGAGACGCACGCAGAGCAGCGCCATGTCCATGCGCTCCGGATCGAAGAACTCGGCAAGCTTTTTCAGGTTGCACGGTTGCCGCGGCTTTTCGCCAATCCAGAAGAGGTCGGCATTCATCACGAGGACGGGCCCGCCATCGAGCAGTTTCAGGCCCTTCGCGAGCCCGCCGCCGGAATTCATCAGCGCGTCCCGCTCGTCCGAAATCAGAATATGCGGCGCCTCCCGCCGGCCGAGGTGCTCCTCCATCTGGCCGGCGAAATGATGGACGTTCACAACGGCCCTGGTCACACCCGCGGCCGCGAGCAGATCCAGCACATAGTCGATCATCGGCTTGCCGGCTATCCTGACAAGCGGCTTCGGCAGCGTGTCGGTGACCGGCCGCAGGCGGGTGCCCAGTCCGGCCGCAAGCACCATGGCATTGGTGATGGGCATCGTATCCTAACGGTTCGCTGATTCGGGAGCGAGGATTCCAGCCTTATTGCACCATTCGCGCAAGGGTGTCAGCACCTGATGGGAGAGCGCATGTTCGAGATAGGCGAAGGTGCGCGGCATGTGCTTCATGTAGCCGGGCTTGCCGTCGCGCTCCTTTAGCCGCACCCAAATGCCGGCGAGCTTGCAGTTGCGCTGAGCGGCCATCAGATGCCAGTCGCGCCGGAAGGTCGCCTCGTCGAAGGGACCCAACTCCCGGCGCTCGGAGATGTAGGCAGTCATCATCCGCTTGGCGAGATCGGGCTCGATCGTCACGCGCGCATCCTGCACCAGCGAGGCCACGTCATAGGCCGTCGGCCCGATCATCGCGTCCTGGAAGTCGATGATGCCGATGCGGTCGAAGCCGGCGCGGTCCTGACGCCAGAGAATGTTCGGCGAGTGGAAATCGCGCAGAAGAAGGTTCTTCTCCGCGGAGGCGAGAACGTCGATCAGTCCATCCCATACGGCGAAGTATTCCCGCCGCTCATCGTCCGAGGCAGGCCGCCCCCGTTTCCACGGGAGATACCAGTCGACGAGCAGACTGGTTTCGATCCTGATCGCCGTCCGGTCGAAATCGGGGATGCTGTGCACGACCCCTTCAGCGATCGCGATGTCGCGCTCCGCAGGCTGGGCATGCAGCCGGGCGAGAAGCCGCGCGCCTTCGATGTAGCGCTCCGCGACGGGGCGGCCATCGGTGTCGAGGATGCCTTCGGATCCAAGATTTTCGATGAGCAGCAGACCCTGGTCGAGGTCGCGCGCGTAGATCGCCGGTGCGGCGAAACCGCGTTTGCGCAGGAGTTGCGAGACCGCGACGAATGGGACGACGTCCTCGGCGATATGGGCGAGCTGCTGGTAATACTTTCCGTCCTGGAGGATAGGTCCCGGCTTGTGTCTCGGCGCATCCATGAGAATCTTCGCCGGCGCACCATCCTGGGTGTCGATGCGTTCATAGGCCCTGATCGAAGCATCGCCGCTCAGGTGGCGCCGCCGGGCGTCGGGATGGGCTGCATCGATAAGGAACTTGCGAATGGCAAGCGAGCGGGTGATCCGTTCGAAAGCCGCGTCCGGAGCCGTCAGGTGAATGCGCCGCCCGTCGTCTTCATGCGAGAAGGTGAGCGTGATCCGGTCGGCCGGAAGCGCCTCCTCGGCCTTCTCCGGCCATTCGACGAGACAGATGCCGTCGGCGAGCGCCTCGTCGAAACCGAGCTCGTCAAGCTCGGATGCGTCCGCGAGCCGGTAGAGATCGAAATGAGCGACCGGGATCCTGAGGTCGTAGCTTTGAACCAGGGTGAAGGTTGGGCTCGGCACCTCGAGCGTCTCGTCGTCGGCCATTGCCCGGATGAAGGCTCTTGCGAAGGTCGACTTTCCCGCGCCGAGATCGCCCGAGAGCGCGACGCATTCGCCGGCCTTCAGCGCCAATGCGAGATCTTCGCCGAATTCGATGGTGGCGGCCTCGTCCTTCAGCAGACGTTCGAGAGATTTCATTTAGTTCATCTATTCCGCCGCGATGACCTTCGGCGCTTCGGCGGAGGGAATGCGGCAGGTTACTGCCGTACCTTCACCCTCCTTGCTGCGGATCGAAACATTGCCGTGGTGAAGGCTGACGAAGCTCTCCACAATGGACAGGCCCAGACCCGCGCCGCCGCGCTGGCCGTAGCTTTCGAAGCGGTTGAACACGGTGTTGAGAACGTCCTGCGGGATGCCCGGTCCGGTGTCGGTGACGGAGAAGGCGAAGTCGCTCCCCTCGCGCCAGCATTTGAGCTCGATCGTGCTCCCGTCCGGCGCGAAATTCGCCGCATTGGTGAGAAGCTTTATGAAGATCTGCTTCAGCCGCTGCTGGTCCGCGGTGATGCGGCCGAGATTATCGGGTGCATCGGTTCGAAGCGACACGCCGCTCTCGACCAGCCGGTCGCCCATCTGCTGCGTCACATCGTCGATCAGGTCGATGAGATTCACCTCCGAGAGTTCGAGCTCGACGATGCCGGCATCGACGGTTGCAAGATCGAGGATGTCGTTGACGATCGTCAGAAGCAGCGACGAGGAGGTGGCGATGTGGTCGACATATTCGGCCTGGCGCTCGTTGAGCTCGCCGAAGACCGGCGTTTTCAGAAGGTCGGCAAAACCGATGATGTTGGTCAGCGGCGAGCGCAGCTCGTAGGAGACGTGGTGCACGAAATCGTTCTTCAGCGCATCCGCCTTGCGCAGCGCCTCGTTCTTCTCGGTGAGTGCGCGCTCGACGCGGACGCTGTCGGTGATGTTGACGAAGGTCAGCATCGTCTGGGCATTGGGCAGCGGAATGACCGCGTAGTCGAGGATGAGGCCGGTGCGCAGCTCCAGAATGCCGCGGCTCGACGGCCGCTCGTCGTCGAAGCTGGTGATGATATGGGCGAAGCGCTTCCAGCCGTCGGGCTGGTCGTAGGAGGCGAGGCAAGCCTGCTCGATCGCGCGGATATGGGTGCCCGGCTGCGCCTCGGTCTCGCTGATGCCCCAGATCGCCCGGAAGGCCGGGTTGGAGAGCCGGATGCGGCCGTCGGGGCCGAAAACGGCGACGCCCTCGGCGAGATGGTCGATCGTTTCGCCCTGGACCTGGACCAGCGTGTTGTAGCGCGTTTCGAGATCGACCCGTTCCGTCAGGTTCTCGAACACCCAGGTGGCGCCGCCCTGCGGCCGCGCGGTGGCGAAAACGCGGAGCGTCTGGCCGTTCGGCAGGTGCCAGAGATCGGACTGCGTATCGATCGCCTGATAGACGGAGAGCGCACTCGTCTTCCATTGCTTCCAGTTGAGCTGCTCCGGCAGCTTGCCGCCGGCACGCAGCCGATCGAGCACCTCGCCGTTGTCGGGCTTGCGCTCGAGGAATCCCATGTCGAGATCCCAAAGCCGCTGGAAGGCCTGATTGTAGAACTGCAGCCGCTGATTGCCGTCGAAGATTGCCACCGGCGTTGCCAGGTGTTCGAGCGTCTCGGCATGGCTCTTGAGCGTCCGCGCCAGCTCCTCGCGCACCGCCTCGATGCCGGAGACGTCGATTGCGATTCCGGCGGAGCCGGCGGGCGTGCGGGCGTCCACGACGTCGAAGAACGTCCGGTTGCCCCTGACCACCGTCGAAACCTTGTCGCGGAAAGGCGTCTGGAGCGTCGAGACCGCCCGGATACGCTCGCGGGCCGTGGTCGCAAGCAGCTCGCGCTCTTCGGCGACGGCCGTGCTCGCGCTCTGGGTTTCGACCGCATTGGCATAGGCCGCATTGACCCATTCGAGCCTGCCGTCTCCTCCGCGCTGCCACGCGGGAAGATCGACCGCGTCGAGCAGCGTGCGGAACGTCGAAAGCGAAGCATGCAGCTGGTCGCGCTCGAGCTTCAGCTCGGCGAGTTCGGCCCTGAGATTGTTGAGCGCGATGAAGCGCACGAAGGCCCGCCCGCCGGATACCCGGCCCTGGGCCTCGAGTACCTCGTTGCGCTGGGTTTCGAGTACGAGATCGAAGCTCTGCGCCTGGGCACGCAAGGCCTCGATCGCCTTTTCGAGCTGGCCTGCCGATTGTGGCTTGATCCAGCGGCCGAAGGCGAGAAAGTCCCGGTCGTCCTGCGGCGCGCCGGTTTCGGCCGGAAGCTGACCGAGGAATTCGGGGCGCTCCGCTAGCCCGTCCCAGATCACGATGCGCCTGTTCTTGTCGGCAATGAGAGCCTGGAAGCGGGAAATGCGCTGGTTCGCGTCGGATAGATTGGAACGAAGCTCGCGGTTCTCGGCCTCGATGTTGCCGCGCTGGCGGATGAGCCAGATCGCCGAAATCATGGCGGCGGAAATAACGCCGATCAGGACGGAGAACGTCACGACCTCGGAGGTGCCGAATATGCTTCTGCCGGGATCGGTGGCCTGGGCTGCGGCATCGCTTGCCGCAAGCAATACCGTTCCTGCAAGGAGCCGCTTGATCAGTCTCGGCGCCCCCAGCCGTCCTGCAGAAGACATGGTTTC
This sequence comes from Ensifer sp. D2-11, assembly GCF_054161295.1. NCBI lineage: Bacteria > Pseudomonadati > Pseudomonadota > Alphaproteobacteria > Hyphomicrobiales > Rhizobiaceae > Ensifer > Ensifer sp. D2-11. Next base: position 3,223,644 of record NZ_CP096433.1, on the reverse strand, counting down.
ATGTGTTTTCACGGCGCCGTCCCCGTTCGTCCGGAAAGTGCCGGCGACCTTGCGCCCCCGCGCGCCGGAGCCCGTTCAAAGGCTCCTGTCAGTTCCGATTGCATCTCCGGTCTGTCTCCGTCTGTTTGCCGCCTGTCCGACAAGACATCCCATTTCGACCGCGCCAGCCCGGAAAGACCGCGCTGGCATAACGAATCGATAAGCTAAACATACTTCTTTGACGATTCGGCTGAAAGTGCGAGGCCCAAAAAAGCGGCCGCGATCTCTTGTCAAGATCGCGGCCACAAGATGTTGTGGATTGCCCGGGTAAGGATTAGTACCGGTAGTGTTCGGCCTTGAACGGACCCTGCTGCTTGACGCCGATATAGGAGGCCTGTTCCTCCGAGAGCTCGGTCAGCTTGGCGCCGAGCTTGGCAAGATGCAGGCGCGCCACCTTCTCGTCGAGCTGCTTCGGCAGCACGTAAACTTCGTTCTTGTACTGCTCGCCCTTGGTGAAGAGCTCGATCTGCGCCAGAACCTGGTTGGAGAAGGATGCCGACATGACGAAGGACGGATGCCCGGTGGCGTTGCCGAGGTTGAGCAGGCGGCCTTCCGAAAGCAGGATGATGCGGTTGCCCTTCGGGAACTCGATCAGGTCGACCTGCGGCTTGACGTTCGTCCACTTCAGGTTCCGAAGCGCCGAGACCTGAATCTCGTTGTCGAAATGGCCGATATTGCCGACGATCGCCATGTCCTTCATCGCGCGCATGTGCTCGATGCGGATGACGTCCTTGTTGCCGGTGGTGGTGATGAAGATGTCGGCGGAGGATACCACGTCTTCGAGCTGGACGACTTCATAGCCGTCCATGGCCGCCTGGAGGGCGCAGATCGGGTCGACTTCCGTGACCTTGACGCGTGCGCCGGCGCCGCTGAGCGAAGCCGCCGAGCCCTTGCCGACGTCGCCGTAGCCGCAGACCACCGCGACCTTGCCGGCCATCATCACATCGGTGCCGCGGCGGATGCCGTCGACGAGCGATTCCTTGCAGCCGTACTTGTTGTCGAACTTCGACTTGGTGACGCTGTCGTTGACGTTGATCGCCGGGAAGGGCAGCAGGCCCTTGGCCTGGAGCTGGTAGAGGCGGTTGACGCCCGTCGTCGTCTCTTCGGTCACGCCCTTGATCGCGTCACGCTGCCTGGTGAACCAGCCGGGTGTCGCGGCGAGGCGCTTCTTGATCTGCGCGAAAAGGATCTCTTCCTCTTCGGAGCCCGGATTCGTCAGAATGTTCTCGCCGGCCTCGGCGCGGGCGCCGAGCAGGATGTACATGGTCGCGTCGCCGCCGTCGTCGAGAATCATGTTCGAGACGCCGCCATCGGCCCATTGGAAGATCCTGTCGGTGTAGGTCCAGTATTCCTCGAGCGTCTCGCCCTTGACGGCGAAGACGGGTACGCCGCTCGCGGCAATGGCGGCGGCAGCGTGGTCCTGGGTCGAGAAGATGTTGCACGACGCCCAACGGACCTCGGCACCGAGCGCAACCAGCGTCTCGATCAGCACGGCGGTCTGGATGGTCATGTGGAGCGAGCCGGTGATGCGGGCGCCCTTCAGCGGCTTCGATGCGCCGAACTCCTCACGGCAGGCCATCAGGCCCGGCATTTCCGTTTCGGCGATGGCGATTTCCTTGCGGCCGAAGTCGGCAAGCCCGATGTCGGCGACGATATAGTCCTGAGTTGCGCTCATGAAGTTCTCCAGGCTGATCCTAGGGCCGCGCGGCCACATGGCCGTTTGGCGGCATGACAGTGCCTCCCGCGATCGCGGGCAGCGTGCCTTCGGTCTATCAGGAAACCCCGTGAAGGGCAACCGACATATAAAGAGGTCTTTATATGTTTATATCGGTCACATCTCTTCGCCGAACCTGTCGCGAACCAGCCTATCCAGCGCGTTGAGCGCTTCTTCGGCCTGAGCGCCGCTGGCGGTGACGAAGACCGAGCAGCCGGTGCTCGCCGCCAGCATCATCAGCCCCATGATCGAGGTCCCGCCGACGGTCATGCCGTCCTTGGAGACGGTGATCTCCGCGTCGAAGGTCTCGACGGTCTGCACGAATTTCGCAGAGGCACGCGCATGCAGGCCGCGTTTGTTGACGATGAGCAGTTCGCGCGTCAGAGCCGTGTCGGGGCGGTGGTCCATCATTTTCCACTCAGAACCCGGCTGGCGACGTTGATGTATTTGCGCCCCGCCTCGGAGGCTTCCACCAGCGCCTTGTCCATGTCGCTTTCGCCGCGCACGCCTGCGAGCTTGATCAGCATCGGCAGGTTGACGCCGGCGATGACCTCGACGCTGCCGCCGCGCATCACGGAAATGGCGAGATTGGAGGGGGTACCGCCGAACATGTCCGTCAGGATGATGACGCCGTCGCCTTCATTGGCCTTTTCGACGGCATCGAGGATATCCTGACGCCGCTGATCCATGTCGTCCTCGGGGCCTATGCAGACGGTCTCGATAGCTTTTTGCGGACCGACGACATGCTCCAAAGCATGCCGAAACTCATCCGCCAGCTTGCCATGAGTGACAAGCACAAGTCCGATCATGGGTATCTTTGCTCCAACTGCATATGCAACTCGTTGATGGCCAGATATCGCAATGCAGCAATTTCGTCCACCTGTTGGGGGCGCCATCTTGGCAAGGAAAAGGCGAAGTGCAAGCCAAAAATGCCGAAAAAGCAGCCGCACTGCCTTCCGATAAGGCTAAAGTCCTAGATCACGATGTTTTTAGGTCGGGGTCGACCTAAAAACATGAATGTGATCGATTCCTAGAAGTTGAGACGCGGGATGCGGGCGGAAAACCGCAAACACTTTTCCTCATCCCGCTCTAGATTTGGGGCAGAAGCGCGGCGAGCGCATCGACCGGGGACAGCGGCCCTTCAACGGGGAGGCGCAACAGCGGCAGATTTCTCCCGATCTCGAGCTGCAACTCCTCCTCCGGCGGCAGACGCGGATCGAAGGGCGCCCTGACCGGCATGATCGCCCAATCGAGAACACAGGCGGAGACGGTATCGACTTCCGCAATTCCGGATCCGCGGATTTCGATGAGCCCGCGAATGGCGGCAGGGCAGCGCGCGACGATGCGCCCGTTCTCGAGCGTCAGATCGACGCGGTCGTCCGCGACGAGCGCGGCGAAGCGGCCCCGGTGCCTCACTTCCGAAAGACAGGAAAGCGCGAGCGCCGACTTGCCCGAGCCGGAAGGCCCTGTGATCAGCAGCCCGGTCGTGCCGAGAACGATCGCGGTCCCGTGGACATTGACGAAGGGCGCATTCACGGGTGCGGTCCGGCGGGCAGCGAGAGAACGAAGCGGGCGCCGCTGATGCGGCCGTCCTTGCCGGCGATGTTCTCGGCCCTGAGCGTTCCGCCATGCGCCTCGGCGATCTGGCGCGAGATCGAAAGGCCGAGTCCCGAGTTCTGGCCGAAGTCCTCGCCTTCCGGCCGGTCTGTGTAGAAGCGCTCGAAGATACGGTCGATGTCCTCCGCCTGGATGCCCGGGCCGTTGTCTTCGACATAGACGATGCACCTCGATCGCGACCGGGTCAGCCGGACGACGATGCGGCCGTTCTGCTCGGGGACGAAGGAGCGGGCGTTTTCGATCAGGTTCGTGATGATCTGGCCGATGCGAAGCTCGTAGCCGCTGACGATGAAGCTTGCGCGCGGATTGTCCTTGCGGTCGACGACGAAGTCGAGCAGCACCGGTTTCTTGCTGCCCCGGATCTGGCGTGAGATTTCGACGAGGTCGCCGAGCAGCTTTTCGAGGTCGACCTTCTTCGCGTCGGCGCGGGCAAGCTCCGCATCCAGGCGCGAGGCGTCGGAGATATCGCTGATCAGCCGGTCGAGGCGTCGCACGTCGTGCTGGATGACGTCCATCAGCCGCTTCTTCGATTCCTCGTTGCGCGCGAGCGGCAAGGTTTCGACCGCGCTGCGAAGCGACGTCAGCGGGTTCTTGAGTTCGTGGCTCACATCGGCGGCGAAATTCTCGATCGCCGCGATGCGGTCGTAGAGCGCCGTCGTCATCTCCCGGAGCGCCACGGAAAGATTGCCGATTTCGTCCTGGCGGGATGAGAAGTCCGGGATCTCCTCCCGTTCCTTGGCGCCGCCGCGGCGCACGCGGATGGCCGCGGCCGAAAGCCGCCGCAGCGGGTTGGCGATCGTCGACGAGAGAAGCAGCGAGAGGATGACGTTGACCAGTGCGGCCACGCCGAAAACGCGGATGATCGCCAGCCGTTCCGCATGGACGATCTTGTCGATGTCGCCGGCCTGGGTGGAGAGGAGGAGCACGCCGAGGACCGCGCGGAAGCGCTGTACCGGAACGGCCACCGAAACGATCAGCTCGCCCTTCTCGGTCACGCGCACCACGGCGCCGCGCACGCCGGTCAGGGCGTTCATCACCTCCGGATAGATCGAGCCGTTGCCGCCGGGCGGCTCCTTGTAGAGTGGCAGGTCGCCCGGCTGCAGCAGCCGGTTGAACCAGGTGCCGAACTCATCGGCGAGGCTCGGACTTTCCGGATCGACCGGCGGCAGGTCGAAACGAAGCACCTGTCCGCCGCTATAGAGGTGGCGCGAATCGAGCAGCAGGTCGGCATCGGCGTCGAAGAGGCGCGCGCGCGTGCGCGTCGGCGAGATCAGTCTTCTCAAGACCGGCGCCACGCGCTCCTGAATGATCGGGAATTCGAGGTCTTCGTCGCTCGGCAGCGGCGTGATGCTTTCGCCGGCCTGCAATTCGAGCAGCTTTTCCGGATCGATGGTGATCGAATTGGTGTCCACCGAGGCGGAGGCCGAGATGGCGCCGGCGATGATCTCGCCCTGCGTCAGAAGGCTCTCCACCCGGGCGTCGATCAGACCTTCCCGGAACTGGTTGAGATACATGATCCCGCCGACGAGGACCACGAGCGCCACCAGGTTGAAGAAGACGATGCGCCGCGTGAGGCTCGAGAAGACCGCATTGCCGAACAGGCGCCGGATCAGCGTAAAGGGATGCGCCCATCGCCGCTGCCCGCGCAGCGTCGATGCCCGTCCTTCCGCTTCTTCGATATCGCCCTGCAAGACTTCTACCAAGTCTCCCGCTCCCGCGATTCGACGTTCGCTACTGCCCGCGTCGCCTGTCGCATTCGCCCGTTCCCGCGATGCCCTACGCCAGCCGGCGCTGCTGCGCAAGCGCTACAGCGCCGCGCGTCTTATCAGACGCGCAAAGGTCACTGTAGCACTTTGATCTGCTGCATGTTTTTGCCCTTTAATCGGATGCGATTAAAGGAAACATGCAGTAGAGCGGGATGAGGAAAACTGTGTGCGGTTTTCCGCCCGCATCCCGCTAACTTCTTAGTCGATCACGTTCATGTTTTTAGGTCCACCCGACCTAAAAACATCGTGATCCAGCAAGGGGGGCACGGGCGCAACGGCGCTGGCCACGAGTGATCCGCAATCCGCCGGCTCGCTCCCTCAGGCCGTCTCGCGGAAGCGATAGCCGACGCCGTAGAGCGTCTCGATCATGTCGAAGTCGTTGTCGACCATCTTGAACTTCTTGCGAAGCCGCTTGATGTGGCTGTCGATCGTGCGGTCGTCCACATAGACCTGTTCGTCGTAGGCGGCATCCATCAGCGCGTCGCGGCTCTTCACCACGCCGGGTCGCTGCGCCAGTGCGTGCAGGATGAGGAACTCCGTGACGGTCAGCGTGACGGACTCGTTCTTCCAGGTGCAGGTATGCCGCTCCTGGTCCATGACGAGCTGTCCCCGTTCGAGCGAGCGGGAAGGCGTGTCGGCATTCTTCGCCGGTCCGGTGCCTCCGGCCGCGGCCTCCCGGTTGGCCGCGCGACGCAGAATCGCCTTGACGCGCTCCACCAGGAGGCGCTGTGAGAAGGGCTTGGTGATGAAGTCGTCGGCGCCCATCTTCAGACCGAAGAGCTCGTCGATCTCCTCGTCCTTGGACGTCAGAAAGATGACGGGCAGGTCGGACTTCTGTCTCAGCCGCCGCAACAGCTCCATGCCGTCCATGCGGGGCATCTTGATGTCGAAGATAGCGAGCTGCGGCGGACGCGCCAGCAGACCCTCCAGCGCCGATGCGCCGTCCGTATAGGTTTCGACCTTGTAGCCCTCGGCTTCCAGCGCGATGGACACGGACGTCAGGATGTTGCGGTCGTCATCGACAAGCGCGATGGTCTGCATCTTATTCTACTCCGTTTCGAGGCCCGGTTGCCGAGACGCTTCGAGATGCGTTGCAAGAATCGCGGCAACCGCGAGTCACGGCCGCGTTACTTGAGTATAAAGGTGGAACAAATTGTGGCGAAGTGCAAAAGCACCTGATCCAGTTTCCCCGCAATTGGCCTCGCAGGTGGGTTTCCGGAAGCTGCGATTCAACCGATTAAAAAATGCATATTTTTCTTTAAATCGATTAATATACTGAATTCATTACCATTTTAGAATTGGCTATCTTGTCTTGGGTCTGCCTTGCCGGTATGTTCCGACGAAATTCAACGCCAATGGCCAAACACGAAGGAAGCTTGACCATGGATGAGCTCGGCAGCCGCAATCCCTCTATCGGACTGGAATCGATCGGATTTTCCGACCTGTCGGTGGTCCGCTACAACTTCGAGGCGGCGCAGCTTTACGAAGAAGCCCTGGCCCGCGGTGAAGCCGAACTGACGGCCCATGGCGCGCTTTGCGCCCGCACCGGCCAGCACACGGGCCGCTCGCCCAAGGACAAGTATGTCGTGCGCGACGCCAACACGGCCGACCAGATCTGGTGGGACAACAACAGCGCGATTTCGCCGGAGCATTTCGAGGTTCTTCGTCGGGACATGCTCGCGCATGCAAAGGGCATGTCGCTCTATGTCCAGGACCTCGTCGGCGGTGCCGACCCGGAGAACGCGCTGCCGACGCGCGTCGTCACCGAGTTCGCCTGGCACTCGCTGTTCATCCGCAATCTGTTGATCCGCCCGGAGCGCGAGGCGCTTCCGTCTTTTCGGCCGAAGCTCACGATCATCGACCTGCCGAGCTTCAAGGCCGATCCCGCACGCCACGGCTGCCGCAGCGAGACGGTCATCGCCTGCGACCTGACCAACGGCCTCGTGCTGATCGGCGGGACGTCCTATGCGGGCGAGATGAAGAAGTCGGTTTTCACCGTTCTCAATTACCTGCTGCCCGAGAAGTCGGTGATGCCGATGCACTGCTCGGCCAATGTCGGGCCCGCCGGGGACACGGCGATCTTCTTCGGCCTCTCGGGCACCGGCAAGACGACGCTCTCCGCCGATCCGAACCGTACCCTGATCGGTGACGACGAGCATGGCTGGAGCGAAAAGGGCGTCTTCAATTTCGAGGGCGGCTGCTATGCCAAGGCGATCCGCCTTTCGGAAGCGGCCGAGCCCGAGATCTTTGCGACGACGCGCCGCTTCGGTACCGTGATGGAGAACGTCGTCCTCGACGAGCGGCGCCTTCCTGACTTCGACGACGGTTCGCTGACGGAGAACACCCGCTGCGCCTATCCGCTGCACTTCATTCCGAACGCCAGCAAGACCGGCACGGCGCCGCAGCCGCGCACGATCATCATGCTGACGGCGGACGCCTTCGGGGTTCTGCCGCCGATCGCCAAGCTGACGCCGGAACAGGCCATGTATCACTTCCTCTCCGGCTACACCGCCAAGGTCGCCGGCACCGAAAGGGGCGTGACGGAGCCGGAGGCGACTTTCTCGACCTGCTTCGGCGCACCCTTCATGCCGCGCCATCCGTCCGAATACGGCAATCTTCTCAAGGACCTCATCGCCAGGAACGGCGTCACCTGCTGGCTCGTCAACACCGGCTGGACCGGCGGCGCCTTTGGCACGGGAAGCCGCATGCCGATCAAGGTGACGCGCGCACTTCTTTCGGCAGCGCTCGACGGCTCGCTGAACAACGCCTCGTTCCGCACGGATGCGAATTTCGGCTTCGCGGTGCCGGTGTCGGTACCGGGCGTCGAGGCCGGCATTCTCGACCCGCGCTCGACCTGGGCGGATGGCGTGGCTTACGACACCCAGGCACGGCGCCTCGTCGACATGTTCATTGCCAACTTCGCCAAGTTCGAGCGCCATGTCGACGGCAGCGTGCGCGACGCAGCCCCGGGCGCGAGGGTGGCCGCCGAATAAACCGGTCTCTTGCCATGATTCACGTGAAACCCGGCTGCCTGCGGCCGGGTTTTGCATTTGCGGCTGGTTTTCAGGCATGCGATAGAACGGCCGAGGAAGAACCATGGCAAGCGAACCGCTTTACATCAACGAAAACATCGTGATCGCCGGATGGGAGCTCACGGAGCAATTCGTGCTGGCCGGCGGCCCGGGCGGGCAGAACGTCAACAAGGTCTCGACGGCCGTCCAGCTTTTCTTCGACGTGCAGGCTTCGCCGTCCCTGCCGGAGCGCGTCAAGGCCAATGCCTTGAAGCTGGCCGGACGGCGCGCCTCGAAGGAGGGCGTCCTGATGATCGAAGCCAATCGCTTCCGCAGTCAGGAACGCAACCGCGAGGACGCCCGCGAGCGGCTGAAGGAACTGATCCTGAAGGCGGCGGAACCGCCGCCCCCGCCGCGCAGGAAGACGAAGCCGACGCGCGGTTCGATCGAGCGCCGGCTGAAGGAAAAATCCGGCCGTTCCGAAGTCAAGAAGCTGCGCGGCCGCCCCGCCGGCGACTGAGCGCGCGAAAGTTGTGTTCGCTCCTCTTGTCTTTTTCCCGCAATCGCCCTCTCTTATTGGATAGTCTGCGGAAGAGGAGGCAATCATGGGTTTGTTCAGTTTCATCAAGAACGCGGGAAAGAAGCTCGGGATTGGCGGCGACGACACGCCGCCGGATGCGGCGAGTGTCGAAAAGGAGCTCGCTTCCCATGATCTCGGCACGAAGGACGTCAAGGTCGATGTCGTGGATGACAAGGTCGTACTGAAGGGTGTCGTACGGGACCAGTCCACCTTCGAGAAGGCGGTCGTGGCGGTCGGCAATACGCTCGGCATATCCAAGGTCGAGGCATCCGAGCTCAAGGTCGCCGACGGCGCCGCCGCGCCGGCCGAGGCGAAGGCCCCGGTCTTCTACACAGTGAAGAGGGGGGACAATCTCTGGAAGATCGCCGAGGCGCATTACGGCAAGGGCAAGGGCGCCAAGCACACCGCGATCTTCGAAGCCAACAAGCCCATGCTCACCCATCCCGACAAGATCTATCCGGGGCAGGTGCTGCGCATCCCGGATCTGGATGCCGGCTGAACGAAGGCCGTTTCGGGTCGATCCCGACCCCGGTGAGCGCTATGTACCTGTCATCTCCCGCCGGATCTGCTGACGGGAGGATTCGATCGATACCGCATGACAGGATGCCGCCAATGCTTGTGCTGCCGAAAGGGGTGAGACACATTCCCGGTTTCCTCGACCGTTCGCGCCAGGAGGGACTGGTCGAGGCCGTCCGCGCCGTCGTGGCGGAGGCTCCGCTCTTCGCGCCCGCAATGCCGAAGACCGGCAAACCCATGTCCGTGCGCATGACCAATTGCGGCGCGCTCGGCTGGGTCACCGACCGCGAGCGCGGCTACCGCTACCAGGCCACGCATCCGGTCACCGGCAAGCCGTGGCCGCCGATACCGGGCATGCTGCAGGACATCTGGAATGCCGTGGCCGGAAGCGACAAGTCCCCCGAGGCCTGCCTGGTGAATTTCTACTCGGCAGAGGCACGCATGGGGCTCCACCAGGACCGGGACGAGCGCGATCTCGAGATTGCCGTCGTTTCGATCTCGCTCGGCGACGACTGCCTCTTCCGCGTCGGCGGCCGCACGCGCGGCGGACAGACCGTGTCTTTCAGGCTCGAAAGCGGCGACGTCGTCGTGCTCGGCGGCGAAGGACGCCTCGCCTTTCACGGCGTCGACCGCGTCTATCCGAACACGTCGACGCTCCTGAGGAGCGGCGGCCGGCTCAATCTGACGCTGCGGCGGGTCAATCCTTGAGGTCGCGGTGTCCGCAAAAGGCCCCTCCCCAACCCCTCGTCACAACTACGGCATGCACATATCTCTTGTTGTCCAGCCCTTCGCGGACTTACTCCGGAGTGGCGGCATCTGTATTTTCCAGCAGTGGAGAGGCTTGCGGATGGGTCCTTGGGATCAAACCCATATGCGCTAACATTGGCATTAGCGGTCACCCGCCCCTCATCCGCCTGCCGGCACCTTCTCCCCGCAGGCGGGGAGAAGGGACAAGCGGCGCCAACTGAACCCCGCATTCACCGCCCGCCCGAGGGAGCGAGCGGGCGCGGCATACCCCTTCTCCCCGCCTGCGGGGAGAAGGTGGCGGCAGCCGGTTGAGGGGCAACCGAGACCGAGCGGGGTTGAGGCGGTTGGGTTCCCGAGGGATCCCTTTCATGAGCAGTATCCGCCGCACCGGCGCGCAAGAGATATGTGCATGCCGTAGCTCCCCACAAGGGGGAGGGGCTCGGCGCTTGCGGCGGCCGTCTGTCGTCCCTGCAATCTTGAAACTGTCGCGGCGGTCATCAGTGGCGACGCGGGCGCGGCGGATTAAGCCCCTCCCACTGTGGGGAGGGGTCTTCTCAAAAGACGATCACCTCGTTCAGAGCTTTCTGAGCGCCACCGTCTGCGTCAGGTGGTTGGGACCCTTCTGCAGGATGAGATCGGCGCGCGGCCGCGTCGGCAGGATGTTCTGATGCAGGTTCTTCAGGTTGATATTGTGCCAGAGGCCCTCGGCGATCGCGCGCGCCGCATCCTCGCTGATCGTGGCATAGCGATGGAAGAAGGACTGCGGGTTCTGGAACGCGGTTTCGCGCAGTCGCATGAAGCGGTTCACGTACCAGCTATGGATCAGACTCTCCTCGGCATCGATATAGATCGAAAAGTCGAAGAAATCGGAGACCATCGGCACGATCTTGCCGTCGGCCGGCAGATCGCGCGACTGCAGTACGTTTATCCCTTCGAAAATCAGGATGTCCGGCCGGTCGATCACCTGGAACTGATCGGGGATCACGTCATAGGTCAGGTGCGAATAGGTCGGTGCCTTGACGTTCGGCCGGCCCGCCTTGATCGCCGAGAGGAATCTGAGCAGCGCACCGATATCGTAGCTCGCTGGAAAACCCTTGCGGTCCATCAGGTTTTCCCGCTGGAGAACCGCATTTGGATAAAGAAAGCCGTCGGTGGTGACGAGGTCGACCTTCGGGCTCGAGGGCCAGCGCGCGAGAAGCTCGGCAAGGATGCGCGCGGTCGTCGACTTGCCGACGGCGACCGAGCCGGCGACGCCGATGACGAAGGGCGTCTTCGTCTCGTTCGACATGCTGAGGAAGCGCGTGCGCTGCCTGAAGAGGATCTGCGACGCCTCCACATGGGCCGAGAGGAGTCGTGAGAGCGAGAGATAGATCCGTCGCACCTCGTCGAGATCGACCGGATCGTTGAGCGATCGCAGGCGCTGCACCTCGTCGGCCGTCAGCGTCAGCGGCGTGTCGGCGCGAAAGCGCGACCATTCCTCCGCGGAGAAGACGTGATAGGGCGAATATTCGCCCCCCTGGAGATTGCCCGGAATGTCGGCCGGTTCGATGTCTTTCGCGGCGATGCTCATGGATTCTGCCGGTTCGCCTTTTCCTGCAGGCCGGATTGGCTCGTCCGCCTGGCCAGTTCGCTCATCACATCCTGCAACGGGACGGCGGCGATATTCAATACGACCATAAGATGATAGAGGAGATCGGCACTCTCATCGACCAGATTCTTCCGGTCCTCGCCGATCGCGGCGATGACCGTTTCCACCGCCTCTTCGCCGAGCTTCTTGGCAGCCTTCGTCTGACCCGCAGCCACCAGCTTGGCGGTCCAGGACTCCTCCGGCGCCGCCCGGGCGCGGGTCGCCACGATCTTCTCCAGGTCGGAAAGGGTGAAGTCGGTCATTGTCGGATCCCTTCGGTCTTATGCGGCATACGCGTTCACCCATCTGGCCTGCATCGTTACTGTCTCAATCAAGCCGCATGGCGATGCCGTGCTTGGCCATGTGGCGCTTCGCCTCGCCGATGCTGTAGGTGCCGAAGTGGAAAATCGAGGCGGCGAGCACTGCAGTCGCATGGCCGTCGCGGATGCCCTCGACCATGTGGTCGAGCGTGCCGACGCCGCCGGAGGCGATGACGGGAGCGCGTACCGCATCGGCGATCGCCCGTGTCAGGCTGATGTCGTAGCCGCTCTTCGTACCGTCGCGGTCCATGGAGGTGAGAAGGATTTCGCCGGCGCCGAGATCGACGACCTTCCGCGCAAATTCGATCGCGTCGATGCCTGTCGGCTGCCGCCCGCCATGGGTGAATATCTCCCAACGGTCCGCCTCACCTTGCGCCGAGACTTTCTTGGCGTCGATCGCGACGACGATGCACTGGTCGCCGAACTTGTCGGCGGCTTCCGCGACGAATTCCGGATTTTTCACCGCCGCCGTGTTGATCGACACCTTGTCGGCGCCGGCAAGCAGGAGCTTGCGGATGTCCGCTACCTGGCGCACGCCGCCGCCGACGGTGAGCGGCATGAAGCATTGCTCCGCGGTGCGGGCGACGACGTCGAAGATCGTTTCGCGATTGTCGGAGGAGGCGGTGATGTCGAGGAAGCAGAGCTCGTCGGCCCCGGCCGCGTCATAGGCGCGTGCCGCCTCCACCGGGTCCCCGGCGTCGATCAGATCGACGAAGTTCACGCCCTTGACGACGCGGCCGTCCTTCACATCGAGACAGGGGATTACACGGGCTTTAAGGGTCATAACTTCCCCTTTCTTGCTTCGCGGATCAGATCCAGGGCTTCCTTCGGATCGATGCGCCCGTCATAGAGCGCCCGGCCGGAAATCGCGCCTTCGAGCTTTTGCGCATCCGGTTCGGTCATGCGGCGGATGTCGTCCATCGAGGCGAGGCCGCCCGACGCGATCACCGGGATCGAAACCGCGTCCGCGAGTTCGAGCGTCGAGACCCAGTTGATGCCGGTCAGGATGCCGTCACGGTCGATGTCCGTATAGATGATCGCCGCGACGCCCGCGCCCTCGAACTTCCTGGCGAGTTCGACCACGCCGAGCTCGGAGGCTTCCGCCCAGCCCTCGACGGCGACCTTGCCGCCCTTCGCATCGATGCCGACGGCGACCCGTCCCGGGAACTTGCTGCAGGCTTCGATCACCAGGGCCGGATCGCGCACCGCGACGGTGCCGAGGATCACGCGCTTCAGCCCGCGCGAAAGCCAGTTCTCGATATGCTCCAGCGTGCGGATGCCGCCGCCGAGCTGCACGGGGTTCTTCGTCGCCTTGAGGATGGCGTCGACCGCCGCGCCGTTGACGGTCTCCCCGGCAAAGGCGCCGTTCAGGTCGACCACGTGCAGCCATTCGAAACCCTGCTCCTCGAAGGCGCGTGCCTGGGCGGCCGGGTCGGGATTATAGACCGTCGCCTGCTCCATGTCGCCGAGCTTCAGGCGCACGCATTGCCCGTCCTTGAGGTCGATCGCGGGAAAGAGAATCATTTGTTCGTCCGATCAGAAATGACGCGGCAGCCTCAGGGCTTCCAGCGCAGGAAATTCGAAATGAGGGCAAGGCCGAGTGCCTGGCTCTTTTCCGGATGGAACTGCGAGCCCGCCTTGTTGTCGCGTGCGACGAAGGCCGTCACCGGGCCGCCATAGCCCGCCTCGGCCACCACGTCTTCGGCACGCTCCGCCGCGAGGTGGTAGGAATGGACGAAATAGGCGTGCAGACCGTTCTCGCCGGTCGGAATGCCGTCCAAGAGCGGGTGCGGGCGCTTGAGATCAAGCGTGTTCCAGCCGATCTGGGGGATCTTGAGCGAGGGGTGCCCGGGCGTCATCTCGACGACATCGCCGGCGATCCAGCCGAAACCTTTCGTCACCGTCTTTTCGAGTCCGCGGGACGACATGAGCTGCATGCCGACGCAGATGCCGAAGAAGGGGCGGCCGGTTTTCTCGACCGCCTCTGTCAGCGCTTCCTCCATGCCCTCCACGGCGGCGAGGCCGCGGCGGCAATCGGCATAGGCGCCGACGCCCGGCAGCACGATGCGATCGGCCGTGGCCACCCGTTCCGGCCTGTCGGTGAGATCGATTTCGGCCGCGATGCCCGCCTCGCGGGCGGCGCGCTCGAAGGCCTTGGTGGCCGAGCGCAGATTGCCCGACCCGTAGTCAATGATGGCGACCCGCATCAGCGCTCTCCATAGGATTCAAAGAAGCCGAGCCCGGCGGCAGCGCCCGGCCGTCCCGTGGCGGACCGGTCGGCCGGCATGGGAGCCGCATGTCCTTCACGGGCGGACGGCTCGGCGTTCGAGTAATAGATTTCTTCGGCCGTCTCGAGATCGCGTGCCGGAACGACCGAACGAAACGTCCAGTCGCGTGCGGAGAGCTTGCGGGCGACGAGAAGCGGTCCTTCGAGCGACACGATGAGACCGAGCGCCAGATGGATGAGCAGCGCTGCGCTGAAGCCGCCGGGCATCGTTGCCGCAAGAAGCAACAGGAACTGCAGAACGGAAACGAAGATTCCGATGAGCCACGCGCGTTTGACGATGAGCCACGGACCGGGGAAGAAGAAGGCGGCCCAGGAGAATCCGTCGGCGATGAACCGCGCCCTTTCGTCATCGGCCGGTGCGCCGGGCGGGGTCATGATCAGGTAGGAGGCCATGGTCTTTAAACCAGATACTGGCCGGCTCAGGCGAGCGTCCCCTTGGTCGAGGGGACGCGTCCCGCCTGGCGCGGATCGATTTCGGTTGCCGTGCGGAGCACGCGGGCGACGGACTTGAAGCAGGTCTCGGCGACATGATGGTTGTTGGCGCCGTAGATGTTCTGCACATGCAGCGTGATGCCGGCATGCTGGGCGAGCGCCTGGAAGAATTCGCGCACGAGTTCGGTGTCGAAGGTGCCGATCTTCGGCGACGTGAAGGTCACGTTCCAGACGAGGAAGGGCCGGCCGGAGACGTCGACGGCGGCGCGCGTCATCGTCTCGTCCATGGCGAGGTCGATGGAGGCATAGCGGGTGATGCCGCGGCGATCGCCGAGCGCCTTGGCCAGCGCCTGGCCGATGGCGATGCCCGTGTCCTCGACCGTGTGGTGATCATCGACATGGAGGTCGCCCTCCGCCTTGATCTCCATGTCGATCAGCGAATGGCGCGAGAGCTGGTCCAGCATATGGTCGAAGAAGCCGACGCCGGTCGCGATCTTCGATACGCCCGTTCCGTCGACATTGACCGAGACGGATATGGCGGTTTCATTCGTCTTTCGCGAAACTTGGCCGGTGCGGCTCGGCGTCACGTCTGCCATCAGGCTCTCCTGTCTGCACTCTCCGATGACTTTGGGCCAGCCGGGCTATCGGAGCAACATCGTTTTCGGGCGTTGCGGAGAGGGCCGAAATACCGCCTTCGCTCTTCGCATTCCGTCACAGAGCCGCTCCTTATCAGGGGAGGCATGAAATATCCAGAACTGCGACGGAGATTCGGTCCGCCGCGGCGACGTGAAAACGAAAGGCGCCCGGACGGGGTTCGCACATTTGCAATCGCGCGGCTGCGACTTACATAGGCCTCAAGCAACCAGGCTCATTCGAGCCGCATCCCCCCGGCTTCCCGGGCCCAAAGGTACTTTCATGAGCGAACACAATCCTTACGGAACGATGCATGCGACCACCATCATCACGGTGCGCAAGGGCGGCAAAGTGGTTATGGCGGGCGATGGCCAGGTGAGCCTCGGCCAGACGGTTATGAAGGGCAATGCCCGCAAGGTCCGCCGCCTGTCGAAGGGCGACGTGATTGCAGGCTTCGCCGGCGCGACGGCGGACGCCTTCACGCTTCTGGAACGGCTGGAGGCGAAGCTCGAGCAATATCCCGACCAGCTGATGCGGGCGGCCGTAGAGCTCGCCAAGGACTGGCGTACCAACAAGTATCTGCGCAATCTTGAGGCGATGATGCTGGTTGCCGACCGGACGGTGACGCTGGCGATCACCGGCAACGGCGACGTTCTCGAGCCCGAGCACGGGACGATCGCCATCGGGTCGGGCGGCAACTATGCTTTTGCCGCGGCACGGGCGCTCATGGACAGCGACAAGTCGGCCGAGGAGATCGCCCGCCGCGCGCTGGAAATCGCCGGCGACATCTGCGTCTACACCAACCACAACGTCGTCGTGGAGACGCTGGATGCGGAATGAGCCGGCAGAGGTCAGCTTCGAGCCGGTGGCCGAGGGCCACCTGCCGATGCTCCTCGCCTGGCTTTCCGAGCCGCATGTCCGGCAGTGGTGGGGCGATCCCGATGTGGAACTCGGGCTGATACGGGACGGTTGTGCGAAGGGTGAGGTCGACGGTTTCGTCTTTCGTGTGAAGGGGGAGCCGGCCGGCTATATCCAGTCCTGGGTCCCGTCGGAATATGACGAGGAGCCCTGGGCCAAGGACCTGTCGGGCGACACGCCCGGCGTCGACATCTTCATCGGCCCGCCCGAAATGACAGGCAAAGGCGTCGCCGCCATGGCGCTCAGAGCCTTTGCCGCAAGACTGTTCGAAAGCGGCGCCGCGCGCATCGTCATCGACCCCGACGCCGGCAACCGCCGCGCCGTCCGAGCCTATGCGAAGGCCGGTTTCGTACCTTTTGGCGAATGGATAGACGAGTCCGGTCGAACCCTCCTGATGGAGCTCAAGCGGACGGAATTTGAGAGGAATCGATGAGCAACTTTTCACCCAGGGAAATCGTGTCGGAGCTCGACCGCTACATCATCGGCCAGAAGGATGCGAAGCGCGCGGTTGCCATCGCGCTGCGCAACCGCTGGCGCCGCCAGCAGCTCGACGACGAGCTGCGCGACGAGGTCATGCCCAAGAATATCCTGATGATCGGTCCGACCGGCGTCGGCAAGACGGAGATTTCCCGTCGTCTCGCCAAGCTCGCCGGCGCGCCCTTCGTCAAGGTGGAGGCAACGAAATTCACGGAGGTCGGCTATGTGGGCCGCGACGTGGAGCAGATCGTGCGCGATCTCGTGGAGGTCGGCATCAGCCTCGTGCGGGAGAAAAGGCGCGCCGAAGTGAAGGCGAAGGCTCATCAGAACGCCGAGGAGCGCGTTCTCGACGCGCTGGTCGGCACCACCGCCTCGCCCGCAACCCGCGATTCCTTCCGCAAGAAGCTGCGCGCCAACGAACTCGACGACAAGGAGATCGAGGTCGATGTCGCCGAAACCGGTTCGCCCGGCGGCGCCTTCGAGATCCCGGGAATGCCGGGCGCCAATATCGGCGTCCTCAACCTCTCGGAAATGTTCGGCAAGGCACTCGGCGGCAGGACCAAGAAGGTCAAGACGACGGTCAAGGACTCCTATGCGCTCCTGGTCAACGACGAGTCCGACAAGCTGCTCGACAACGAGCAGATCCAGCGAGAGGCGGTGGCGGCGGCGGAAAACGACGGCATCGTCTTCCTCGACGAGATCGACAAGATCGCCACCCGCGAAGGCGGCATCGGTGCCGGCGTGTCGCGCGAAGGCGTGCAGCGCGACCTCCTGCCGCTGGTCGAAGGCACGACTGTGGCGACGAAATACGGGCCGGTGAAGACCGATCACATCCTCTTCATCGCCTCCGGCGCGTTCCACGTCGCCAAACCGTCGGATCTTTTGCCGGAGCTGCAGGGGCGCCTGCCGATCCGCGTCGAGCTTCGGGCCCTCACCAAGGAGGATTTCCGCCGCATCCTGACCGAGACGGAGGCGAGCCTCATCCGCCAGTACAAGGCGCTGCTCGAGACCGAGGGTGTTGCCCTCGACTTCACCGAGGACGCGATCGATGCGCTGGCGGAGGTCGCGGTCCAGCTCAACGCCAATGTCGAGAACATCGGCGCGCGTCGCCTGCAGACCGTGATGGAGCGGGTGCTCGACGACGTCTCCTTCAACGCGCCCGATCGGGGCGGCCAGGGCGTCACGATCGATGCCGAGTACGTTCGCCGGCATGTCGGCGATCTCGCGGCCAATACCGACCTGTCGCGCTATATCCTCTGACGCGATCCTCTGACCCGGCACGGCGCCGGGAGCAGCCGATCACCGAATTGTGGGGCGCCTGTCACTCGACAGGCGCCTTCATTTTTTCTAGACCGATCAGAGCCGTTAAGAATTAAGGCATCATTCCGACATGATCTTGCCTTAGGGGCGCCGCCGAACGGGCGGGATCCGCCGGTTCTTGGAAGAGTTCTACAGGAAAACAGATCGTGCGCCTTACCGCCTGCATGCTCGTGATCTTCACATTTTGCCTCGCTGCCGGGCCTTCGGCTGCGAGCGGGATACTCATCGTCCCGCAGGGCAATCGCCACGTCGAGCAGCCGGGCGTTCCCGGCGCCTCGGTGCGCCGCACCAAGGCCGGCCGCACATCCTTCGACGCGAAATACGAGAAGGTGCGCGAGCTTCTCGCCACCGACCGCAGCCTCGTCGGCAAGATCAAGTCGGTCGCGGGCGCCTACGGCATCGCGCCCATCCACATGGTCGGGGCGATCGTCGGCGAACACACCTACAATGTCGACGCCTATGACCGGCTGCAATCCTATTACGTCAAGGCGGCCGCCTATGCGGGCGACAGCTTCCAGTTCGGCCATGAGGGCGAGTCCATCGCCGAATTCGTCGAGCGGCCCGAATTTGCCGAATGCGCCGGCAAGAAAGGCTCCTACGCGCTCTGGAGCTGCCGCGAGCGGGTCTGGGACAGCCAGTTCCGCGGCCATACGGTGGCCGGCAAATCCTTCCCGAACAACCGCTTCAGTGCCGTCTTCTTCCAGCCGTTCTTCGCCGGGCAGACCTTCGGTCTCGGCCAGATCAATCCGCTGACCGCATTGATGCTGACGGATATGGTCTCGCGCGTCTCCGGCTATGAGCGCCTCGATGAAAGCAATGCCGCCGGCGTCTATGAGGCGATCATGGACCCGGACGTGTCGCTTGCCTATATGGCCGCCTCCATCCGGCATTCGATCGACGCCTATCGCACGATCGCCGGCATGGATATCTCCGGCAATCCGGGCCTGACGGCAACGCTCTATAATGTCGGCAATCCGGATGCCCGTGCGGCCGCGCTTGCCGCGAAGAACCAGGGGGGCGAGGTCCACTGGCCGGAGGAGAACTATTACGGCTGGCTCGTCAACGACAAACTGGCAGAGCTCGAAAGCCTGTTGTGATCCTTTGTCGCCCGGAATCATCGCGATTCACGTGAAGCATTTCTTGATTGCGCCGTAAAAAACTGGAACGGTACGCAGACAAGAGCATTCCACATTCCGGACGGAAAACCGCTGCACACTTTTCCTGGAAGTGCTCTAGGAAGGCATTCACATGGATACGCGACCGGAGCCGTTCGAGCCGCCCGCGCCCGTGCCGCGCACCGGCATTCCCTCGCGGCTCGAGATCATCCGCACGGTTCTGCGAAACCCGCTCGAGCTCTGGGGCGAGCCTTCATACACGCTTCCCTGGATCGAGACGAAGTTCATCAATCAGCGGACGCTTATCGTCAACGATCCAGGCCTCATCCGCTACATCCTCGTCGAGAACGCCGCCAACTACGAAATGTCGAATGTTCGGCGGCTGATCCTGCGCCCGATCCTGCGCGACGGCCTCCTGACGGCGGAAGGCGAGGTCTGGAAACGGTCGCGCAAGGCGATGGCGCCGGTTTTCACGCCAAGGCACGCACAAGGCTTTGCCGGCCAGATGCTTCGCGTTTGCGAGGCCTTCGTTGACCGCTACGCGGGCGCTTCATCGGAGCCCTTCGTCACCAATGTCGCCGTGGACATGACGGAACTCACCTTCGAGATCCTGGCCGAGACGCTCTTTTCCGGCGAAATCGCCGTCGAAAAGCAGGGCTTCGCCGCCAATGTCGAGGAATTGCTGCATCGAATGGGGCGCGTCGATCCGATGGACCTCCTGGTTGCGCCGAGCTGGGTTCCGCGGCTGACCCGCATCGGCGGCCGGAAGGTGCTCGACCGTTTCCGCGGCGTCGTTTCCGAGACGATGTCTCTGCGCCGGCGACGAATGACGGAAGCGCCCGGCGACGTCCCGAACGACTTCCTGACCCTGCTTCTGCAGCTGGAAGGTCCGGATGGACTTTCGACCTCCGAGATCGAGGACAATATTCTCACCTTCATCGGCGCCGGCCACGAGACGACCGCACGGGCGCTCGCCTGGTGCTTCTACTGCGTCGCCAATACGCCCGCCTATCGCGAGACGATGGAGCAGGAGATCGATTCGGTTCTTGCAAGCGGCGCCGATCCGGTCGACTGGCTCGGGCGCATGCCGCATGTGCTTGCCGCCTTCGAGGAGGCGTTGAGGCTCTATCCGCCGGCGCCATCCATCAACCGGGCCGCGATCGAGGAGGATGCGTGGACATCCCCGGAAGGCGAGCGCGTGCCGATCCGCAAGGGAATATCGGTGCTGGTCATGCCCTGGACGCTCCACCGGCACGCGCTCTACTGGCAGAAACCCCGCGCCTTCATGCCGGAGCGCTTCCATCCGGAAAACCGGGACAAGATAAACCGCTTCCAGTACCTGCCCTTCGGCGCCGGCCCGCGCGTCTGCATCGGCGCGACCTTCGCGCTGCAGGAGGCGGTGATCGCGCTTGCCGTGCTCATGCACCGCTTCCGCTTCGACCTGACGGACGAGACGCATCCCTGGCCTGTGCAAAGGCTGACGACGCAGCCGAGGGGCGGCTTGCCGATGAAGGTGTCGGCAAGGGTCAAGTAGGTCTCCGGTTGGCGGGATACGCCCGCCATCAGACACGGAAACGTCGCTGTCGCGCGATGGTTTTTTCTAAAAATATGTCCTATCACCGGACAGACCTTTCCGGACCCCTCACCATTGGACTGAGCAGAAATTGACCCCGCATCTTCTCCTCGGCATCGACACCGGCGGCACCTATACCGACGCCGTCCTCTTCAGCGAAGCGACCGGCGTCGTCGCCAAGGCCAAGGCGCTGACGACCCGTCACGATCTGGCCGAGGGCGTTTCAGGCGCGGTGGAGGCGGTGCTCGCGAAGGCGAGGGTACCGGTTTCGGCGATCAGCCTCGTGTCGCTCTCGACGACGCTTGCCACCAATGCGCTGGTCGAAGGCCAGGGCGGCCGTGCTGGCCTGATCATGATCGGCTTCGGTCCGGAAGACCTGAAGCGCGACGGTCTTCAGGAAGCGCTCGGGTCCGATCCCGTTCTTTTCCTTCCCGGCGGCCACAACGTCCATGGCGGCGAAACGCCGCTCGACATGAGTGCGCTCGACGAGGCGCTTCCGGACCTCAGCTCCCAGGTGTCGTCCTTCGCGATCGCCGGTTATTTCGCCGTGCGCAACCCGGACCACGAGAAGCGCGTGCGCGATCGCATCCGCGAGGTCTCGCACCTGCCGGTCACCTGCAGCCATGAGCTTTCCTCCAAGCTCGGCGGCCCGCGCCGGGCGCTGACGACGCTTCTGAATGCGCGCCTCGTTTCGATGATCGACCGGCTGATCGGTTCCTGCGAAGATTTCCTCAAGGCCCGCGGCATCGACGTGCCGATGATGGTGGTGCGCGGCGACGGTGCGCTGATCTCCGCCGCCGAAGCGCGGCTGCGCCCGATCGAGACGATCCTCTCCGGGCCGGCCGCAAGCCTCGTCGGCGCTCGCTATCTGACCGGCTTGGACAACGCGATCGTTTCCGATATCGGCGGCACGACGACCGACGTAGCCGTACTCGAAAAAGGCCGCCCGCGGCTCGATGCCGAGGGCGCGGTCGTCGGAGGCTTTCGGACCATGGTCGAGGCGGTCGCCATGCGCACCTACGGCCTCGGCGGCGACTCCGAGGTGAAGATCAACGATCGCGGTCTCAAGGCCAGGCTCGATCTGGGGCCGCGCCGCTTTCTGCCCTTGAGCCTCGCCGCGGCGCTGCATGGCGACGCGGTCCTGTCGGTGCTCGAAAAGCAGTTGCGGGCGCCCCATCCCGGCCGTCACGATGGCCGCCTGGCGGTCCGCACCGGCTTGCCCGACCATCTGGCGAGCGGGCTTCAGCCGCAGGAGCAGGCACTCTACGGCCGCATCGGCATGGCGCCGGTGGCGCTTGCGGACCTTCTCGTCAGCACGCCGCAGAAGGCGACGCTCGACCGGCTCGTGGCGCGCGGGCTGGTGCATATCTGCGGGCTCACCCCCTCGGACGCGATGCATGTTCTCGGACGGCAGGCGCAGTGGAACGGCGAGGCCGCACGCCTGGGCCTCGAGATCGCCGCCCGCACCAAGGACGGCTCGGGACAGCCTGTCGCCGCCTCCGTCGAGGCTCTCGCGCAGATGATCGTCGACCGGCTGACGCGGCAATCCTCGGAAGCCATCCTGCAGGCCTGTCTCAGCGAGGACAGCGCCGCCATCGACCCCACCGCCTCGCTTGCCGTCGACCGGGCGCTGAAACGGGAACCGGGCATCGTGCGCTTTTCGATCAGCCTCGACCGGCCGCTTGTCGGCCTCGGCGCCTCGGCGCCGGTCTATTACCCCGCCATCGCCGAAATGCTTTCCACCGAGGCCTCGATCCCCGCGGAGGCAGATGTGGCAAACGCCGTCGGCGCGGTTGTCGGTCAGGTGCGGGCAACAGTCACAGTCTTCGTGACGACGCCGGAAGAAGGCATTTTCATCGTCAACGGTGCGGGCGCGAGCGAGCGCTTCGTCGATCAGCAGGAGGCCTTCGGCGTCGCCCGCCGGCGCGCCGAAACGATGGCGCTGGAGAGCGCCCGCGCCAACGGTGCAGAAGAACCGGCCGCGGTGCTTCGGGAAGAGATCGACGCGCCGGAAGTCGAAGGCAGCCGCAAGCTGATCGAGGCACGCTTCATCGCCTCGGCAAGCGGCCGGCCCCGTATAGCGCATCACGCGTTTTGATCTTTTCCATTCCGGAAACAATTCTTCGCATCCTTGCGGAATTGACAGGGAATGGTTTGATGAGAGAGTGTCCGCGCATGTAAGCGGGGCCAAGGCGCTTTTCCTTCCGGGCACCGCTTCTATCTATTGCAATAGAAATACTGAATTCAGGAGCTGTGGCATGGACCGCGTTGAGAAATATGGATTGCAGATCGATGCGGGGCTCCACCGCTTTCTGGTCGAAGAGGCGATGCCGGGCACCGGCGTCGACGCGGATCGGTTCTTTTCCGCCTTCTCGGATCTCGTTCACGATCTCGGACCGAAGAACCGGGCCCTTCTCGTCAAGCGCGACGAGCTGCAGGCCAGGCTCGACGGCTGGTATCGCGAGCATGGTGCCCCGGTCGACATGGAAGCCTATGAAGCCTTCCTGCGGGAGATCGGCTACCTCCTGCCGGAAGGTCCCGATTTTTACGTCTCGACCGCAAATGTCGATTCCGAGATCGCGACGATCGCCGGGCCGCAGCTTGTCGTGCCGGTGATGAACGCGCGCTATGCGCTCAATGCCGCCAATGCCCGCTGGGGATCGCTCTACGACGCCCTTTACGGCACCGATGCGATAGCCGAGACCGACGGGGCCGAGCGCGGCAAGGGATACAATCCGAAGCGCGGTGCCAAGGTCATCGCCTGGGCGCGAGAATTTCTCGACGCGAGCGCCCCGCTGGCGGCCGGCCGCTGGAGCGATGCCAGATCGTTCTCGGTCGAGGGAGCGACGCTAACCGTAATGCTTGCCGACGGCACGAAGAGCGCGCCGCGCAATTCCGTTCAGTTCGCCGGCTATGCCGGTGACCCCGCGGCGCCGTCCGAGATCGTTCTGCGTCGGAACGGCCTTCACATCGTCATCGTCATCGACGCGACGACACCGATCGGCAAGGCCGACGCCGCCGGCATTTCCGACGTCGTTTTGGAATCGGCGATCACCACGATCATGGATTGCGAGGATTCGATTGCGGCCGTCGATGCCGAGGACAAGGTGCTCGTCTACCGCAACTGGCTCGGGCTGATGAAAGGCGATCTCGAGGAGGAGGTGACCAAGGGCGGCAGGGCGTTCACCCGGAGGCTCAACCCCGATAGGGCCTATACGGCTCCGGACGGTGCGACGCTGACACTGCCGGGGCGGTCGCTGATGCTGGTGCGCAATGTCGGCCACCTGATGACCAACCCCGCGGTCCTCGACCGGGACGGCGAAGAGGTGCCGGAAGGCCTGATGGACGCCATGGTGACGGCGCTGATCGCACTCCACGACATCGGCCGGAACGGTCGGCGGGCGAATTCCCGCAGCGGCTCCATGTATGTGGTCAAGCCGAAAATGCATGGGCCGGAGGAAGTCGCCTTCGCCTGCGAGATCTTCGCCCGCGTAGAGTCGGCGCTCGGGCTTCCGGCCAACACGATGAAGATGGGAATCATGGACGAGGAGCGGCGGACGACCGTCAACCTCAAGGAATGCATCCGCGCCGCCCGCGAACGAGTCGTCTTCATCAATACCGGCTTCCTCGACCGCACCGGCGACGAAATCCACACCTCGATGGAAGCCGGACCGATGATCCGCAAGGGCGACATGAAGCAGGCGCCGTGGATATCGGCCTATGAGAACTGGAACGTCGATGTCGGTCTCGAATGCGGGCTTTCCGGCCACGCCCAGATCGGCAAGGGCATGTGGGCGATGCCGGACCTGATGGCGGCGATGCTGGAGCAGAAGATCGCCCATCCGAAGGCGGGCGCGAACACGGCCTGGGTACCGTCGCCGACGGCCGCGACTCTGCACGCGACCCACTATCACCGCGTCAACGTCGCCGAAGTCCAGGCGGGCCTCAAGAGCCGCACCCGCGCGAAGCTCGCCGATATCCTCTCCGTGCCGGTCGCCGCACGGCCGAACTGGACCGAGGAGGAAATCCAGCGCGAACTCGACAACAATGCGCAGGGCATTCTCGGTTATGTCGTGCGCTGGGTCGACCAGGGCGTCGGCTGCTCCAAGGTGCCCGACATCAACAATGTCGGCCTGATGGAGGACCGCGCGACGCTGCGCATCTCGGCGCAGCATATGGCGAACTGGCTGCATCACGGCATCGTCAGCGAAGCGCAGATCGTCGAAACCATGAAGCGCATGGCGGCAATCGTCGACGGGCAGAACGCCGGCGATCCGAACTATCAGCCGATGGCCGGCCGCTTCGAGGAGTCGATCGCCTTTCAGGCGGCGCTCGATCTCGTGCTCAAGGGCCGCGAGCAGCCGAACGGCTATACCGAGCCGGTCCTGCACCGCCGCCGGCTGGAGCTGAAGGCGAAGCAGGGGGCATAAGGCCTGTTGAGGTTCGGGCCACCCGCCGTCGCTTGTTTGATTTCCTCATTCCTGTGACAAGCACAGGAATGAGGGGATCAACAAGGCGCGCCGTGCGTCCAAAGGGACGCACTAACTTATCGAGTTGAGCGCAATCACCCCGCTACGGCAAAAAGAAAGGGCCACCCGGCATCACCGGGCGGCCCTTTTTCGATGTGTTGCAGCCGCTACTGCTGCACGACGACGCGTGCGTTGCGGCCGGGGCGGACCCTCGAATAGAGATCCATGATGTCCTGGTTCATCAGGCGGATGCAGCCGGACGAGGCAGCGGTGCCGATCGACGACCATTCCGGCGTGCCGTGCAGGCGGAAGAGCGTGTCCCGGCCTTCCTTGTTGAAGAGGTAGAGAGCGCGTGCGCCGAGCGGATTGCTGATGCCCGGGCCCATGCCGGCCTCGACATATCTGGCGACTTCCGGCTTGCGCTCGGCCATTTCCTTCGGCGGGTGCCAGGTCGGCCATTCCTGCTTCCAGGCGACATAGGCCTCGCCTTCCCACGCGAAACCCTGCTTGCCGACGCCGATCCCGTAACGTACGGCCTTGCCGCCGGGCAGCACGTAATAGAGGAAGCGGCTCGGCGTGTTGACGACGATCGTTCCCGGGCGTTCCTTCGTCGGGTAGTCGACGATCTGCCGGTGGAAACGCTGGTCTACGCGGTTGATCGGAACGCCCGGCACCGCATACCCGTGGTCCTCAACAGGGCCATAATTGCTGGAGAATATCTGGTTCGTCGCCACTTTCTCGCCCTCGGGAGAGGAGCCGGCCGTGGTCGTGGTCTGTGAGCAGCCGGCGAGGGCAACGGTGGCCGCCAGGCTGCACAGAAGGAGAGCGTTGCGGAAGCGCATGATGGTCTCGTAAAAGAGGTCAGGAAAATACGGGGGAGGGTGTCCGGCCGTCAGCGGCACCAGCTTATTTTCTATTGCACCGCAGTGCGCAAGGGACCGGCCCCCCGCAATGTGGCCGAAAGGTGTAAATTCCGTGACGATTGCTTTTTTGCAACAAACCACCCTGCAGCGCCGCGCGTCCCGTCAGACGCGCAACGGTCGCCGTAGCACTTTCCGAGGGCGGCAATGACGATCTTGTCTATCCATGGCGATACTCCGCTCGCAGACGGACGCCAGTCAGAGCGGGCGATGAAGGTACGCCGCGGCGTTCAGCGGCTGCTGATGGAACTGCGCCACGCGGCTTTGCCCGAACTGACGCTTGCGAGCGGGCGGCGGGCCGATCTCATCTCGCTCTCGCCCAAGGGCGAAATCTGGATCATCGAGATCAAGACCTCGATCGAGGACTTCCGCGTCGACCGCAAATGGCCGGAATACCGGCTTCACTGCGACCGCCTGTTCTTCGCAACCCATGCGCAGGTGCCGCTCGACATCTTTCCGGAAGAATGCGGGCTGATGCTTTCCGACGGCTACGGCGCGCATATGCTGCGCGAGGCACCGGAACACCGCCTGCCGCCGAGCACGCGAAAATCGGTGACGCAGGCCTTCGCCCGCACGGCGGCGCAGCGCCTGACGCTCGCAGAATGGGCAGCCGAACGGAACGGCGACCTTGGCCAGTCGATCAGCGACATCGTCAGCGGGGACCGGGATTAGAAGGGCGGCGCGGTTATTTGGGCGCCCGTTTCGCCAGAATGCGCTGCAGGGTCCGTCGGTGCATGTTGAGCCGGCGCGCGGTTTCCGAAACATTGCGCTCGCACATTTCATAGACGCGCTGAATATGCTCCCACCGTACGCGGTCGGCCGACATCGGGTTTTCGGGAGGCTCCACCCGCTCGCCCGGGCGCTGAATCAGCGCCGCGAGAATGTCGTCGGCGTCCGCGGGCTTGGCCAGATAGTCGAGCGCTCCGAGCTTCACGGCGTTGACCGCGGTCGCGATGTTTCCATAGCCCGTCAGAACGATCATGCGTGTGTCGTCGCGGCGCCCGCGGATCGCCTCGATCACGTCGAGACCGCTGCCGTCGCTCAGGCGGAGATCGATGACTGCATGTTTCGGCGGGCGGGTCTTCGCCTTGGCTATGCCTTCGGCGACCGATTCGGCGATCTCGACCGCGAAGCCGCGCGCTTCCATGGCGCGGGCGAGGCGCCGCAGAAAGGCCGTGTCGTCATCGACGATCAGAAGGCTCTTGTCAGGCCCGATCAGGTCCGCATCCGCGGCGTGAGTGTTTTGCGCAGGCATCGACTTTTCGATCATTTCTCAAATCCCTACAGCGCCATGCGTCTCACCGGACGCGCAGAGGCCGCTGTAACCCTTCAAGTGCTGCATGTTCCATCCTTTCACCGGACAGGATCAAAGGAAACATGCGGTAGGCATAAACCGGTGGTTTTTCTGGCAATCATGTGGGTTTCCCCGCACCTGTCTTCAATAAACCGCCAAAAGTCATTTCGCCAGTTTCGTGTCCATCAGCACGCGCGGCCATTCGACGCTGACCCGGGCGCCCGGGTGTTTCGAGCCGCCGTTCTCGAAGCGCAGCCGGGCGCCTGAACGCTCGAGCAGCGTCTTGGCGATGAAGAGGCCGAGGCCGAGGCCGCCGGCGCTGTCGTCCTTCTGCCGCCGCGTCACATAGGGTTCGCCGATCCGCGCCAGGATGTCCGGCGAAAAACCGTCGCCGTCGTCTTCGATCGTCACCCGCACGCGCTCGGCCGTGTGCTCCGTCGTGACGGTCACCTTCTTGCGCGCATAGTCGACCGCGTTCTCCAGTAGATTGCCCAGGCCGTAGAGAATGCCGGCATTGCGGATGCCGACCGGTTCCGAGGCGCGATCGCCCTGCTCCTTCAGCTCGATTTCTATGCCGAATTCGCGATGTGGCGCCATTACCTCCTCGATCAGCGATGAGAGCGGCAGAAGCCGCATATGTTCCTCGCTTTCGGACGAAAGGGTGGTCAGCCGCCTCAGAATGTCGCGGCAGCGTTCGCTCTGGCTGCGCAGGAGATGAACGTCCTCGCCGAAACGCGGATCGTCGCCGAGCTCCCGTTCCATCTCCTTGGCGACGACGCTGATCGTCGCGAGCGGCGTTCCGAGTTCGTGGGCGGCGGCGGCCGCGAGACCGTCGAGCTGCGACAGGTGCTTCTCGCGCTGGAGCACGAGCTCGGTCGCCGTCAGCGCTTCGGAAAGCTCGCTTGCCTCGAGCGAGACGCGATAGGTGTAGAAGGCTGCGAAAGCCGTCATCGAGACGATCGCGAACCAGATGCCGGCCGTCAGCACGCGCGGCATCAACAGAAGGGTGCCCGGATACCAGGGCAGCGGGAAGGGCGAGAAGGCAAGGGCGGTGACGCCCAGGACGGCGAGGCCGGCCAGCACGATGCTCTGCGGCTTCGGCTGCGAGGCCGACGATATGATGACCGGCACGCAGAGAAGCGGTGCGAAGGGATTGGCAAGGCCGCCGGTGATGAAGAGCAACGCAGTCAGTTGCGCAAGGTCGATGCCGAGCAGGGTGAAGGCGGCCGGCGGCGTCAGCCGCTGCGTCGGCGGAAAGCGGAGCGTGAGCAAGACGTTGAGAAGCGCCAGGCAGGCGATCAATACGGAACAGGGAACGACCGGCAGCGGGAACTGCAGCCACAGCGCCGTGACGATGACGGCGAGCGATTGTCCACCCACCGCCAGCCAGCGCAGCCGCACGAGCGTCTGCAGCCTCAGACTGCGGTTGCTGTTCAGATCGTTATAGAGTGTCGCAGCTGCCATGCGTTTCCGTTTCGCGATGCGGGTCGCATGCGCGACCGGGCGTCATTTCATCTTACCGGACTTTATGCCGAACCCGGCAAATATGAAACGGCGCCCAACCGCGGTGCGCCGTAGAGCCGCATCCGGCCACGTTGGAGCGGAATGCGAGCGGGAAACGAGTACACTTCATCCCACCCCGCTCTAAGTCCCGCGCGGTTTCGCGCGCGTCGTCGGCATCGCATTGGCGGGGTCCTCCGGCCAGGGATGTTTCGGATAGCGGCCGCGCATCTCGGCTCTCACGTCCTTCCACGAACCCGCCCAGAAGCCGGGCAGGTCCCGTGTCGTCTGGATCGGGCGGTGGCCGGGGGAAATCAGCTCGAGAAGCAGCGGCAGTCGACCGTCGCCGATCGCGGGATGCGTTTGCAGACCGAAGAGCTCCTGAACGCGGATCGACAGGAGCGGTTCGTCGCCGTCGTAATGGATCGGATGACGCTGGCCCGTCGACGCTTCGAAATGCGTCGGGGCCAGCCGGGCGAGGTCGCGCTGAAGCTCGTATGGAACGAGCGACATGAGGCCTTCGGCGAGATCGCGGCCCTTGATCCCGTCGATGCCGCCGGCGCCTCCCTGGAAAGGAACGAACCATTCGTCGAGACGGGAGATCAGACCCGTATCCGACATGTCCGGCCAGGGCTCGCCGATGGAGCGGTGCAGGAAGCCGATGCGGTCGCGCAGTTGCTCCACGTCCTTCGGGAACGGGACAGCGGCGAGCCCCAACTGCCGGATACCGTCCGCGAGTGCCCGCGCCGCCGCCTCGCCGCTGGGACGAGGCAGGGGTTTCTCCTCGAAGATGATCGCCCCGAGCCGTGTCACCCGGCGGGCACGCACCTGCCGGCTCGCCCGATCGAAGAAGCTCTGCTCCTCGGTGACGATGGCTTCCGGCATGTGCCCCTCGACATCCGACCGGTCTATCTCCGCGGCTGCGAGCACCCGCTGTGCGCCGGCTCTGCCGGTAAGATCGGCAATGACGAGCATTCCGGCCGCAGCAAGCCGTTCGGTCTCGGGTATCTCGGCGCCGCGTCCGTTCGCCATGACGAAGCGGCCGCGCCCGCCGCGCTGCAGCGCGATGCGGTCGGGAAAGGCGTGCATCAGCAGGGCTCCAGGCAAAACGGGCTTCGGACCCGCGTTCTTTGAGGCGCCGAGTTCGGCGGCCATTCGCCGCGCCAGACCGCGGGCAGCTTCCGCCCGGTCGCTGCGCTCGCTCCGGAACCGGCGCAGCCGCTCCTCGATATCGATGCCGTTGCCGCCGAGGCCCTGCTCGGTGAGCATCACCGCGAGGAGGCAGGCCTCCTGCGCCCGCCCTTCCTCGGCGGCTGCAACCGCCATTGCCGCAAGCCGCACCGGCAGCGCCAGATCGCGGATCCTGCGGCCTCTCGGCGTCAGCGCGCCGCGGCTGTCGATGGCGCCGAGCTCGAGGAGCAGGCCTCGCGCCTCGCGCAGGGTCGTTTCCGGCGGCGGGTCGAGGAATCTCAGCGTCGACGGATCGGCCACACCCCAATGGGCAAGATCGAGGAGCAGGCCGGAGAGATCGCTGGCAAGGATCTGCGGCGGCGTAAAAGCGGCGAGCGCCGCCGTCTGGCCGGAATGCCACAGGCGGATCGCGATACCCGGCTCGGTTCTTCCGGCGCGCCCGGCGCGCTGATCGGCCGAGGCTCTGGAAACGCGCACGGTTTCGAGCCGCGTTATGCCCGTCGAGGCCTCGAAGACCGGCAGCCGCTGCAGACCGCTGTCGACGACGATCCTGACGCCGTCGATGGTGATCGAGGTTTCGGCGATCGAGGTCGCCAGCACGATCTTGCGCGTGCCCTTCGGTGCCGGTCGGATCGCCGCATCCTGTTCCTTCTGGCTCAGATTGCCGTAGAGCGGCACGATTGCGGTCGCCTCCCCGAAGCGATCGGCGAGACGCGCGGCGGTGCGGGCGATTTCCGCCTGCCCCGGCAGGAAGGCGAGGATGGAACCTTCCTCGGACCGGTGCGCCTCGGCAATCGTCCGGACCATCGCGTCCTCGACGCTTTCACCGGCCGCTCTGTTTTCGTAGCGTATGTCGATCGGGAAGCTCCGGCCCTCGCTTTTCAGGACCGGCGCATCGCCGACGAGTCCGGCGATGCGCTCGACGTCGAGCGTCGCCGACATGACGACGATCCTGAGGTCCTCGCGAAGTGCCGATTGCACGTCCAGCGCCAGCGCCAGTCCGAAATCCGCATCCAGCGAACGCTCGTGGAACTCGTCGAACAGGACAGCCGAAACGCCGGACAATTCGGGATCGTCGAGGATCATCCGGCTGAAGACGCCCTCCGTTACCACCTCGATCCGGGTTTTGCCCGATATGCGGTTGTCGAGCCGCATCCGATAGCCGACGGTTTCGCCGACCTTCTCCCCCAGAAGTTCGGCCATGCGTCCGGCCGCGGCCCGCGCGGCGAGCCGCCGCGGTTCGAGCAGAATGATCTTGCCGTCGCCGCGCCAGGGCTGGTCGAGCAGAAAAAGCGGCACCAGCGTCGTCTTGCCGGCGCCGGGAGGAGCCGACAGCACGACCGATCCCGCCGAAGCGAGCGCGTCGCCAAGGCCGGGCAGGATCTCGCGGATGGGCAGGGCAGGAAGCGCGCGCATCACGCCTGCTCCTCCGTTCCGATTTCGATCACGCGGCCGCCGGCGGCTTCCGCGTCGGCACTGTCGTGGGTCACGAGGATGGTCGGCAGCCCGGCCGCCCTCGCCTTGGAAAAGACGAGCTCGCGCGTCTGCTGCCTGAGCGCCGCGTCGAGATTGGAGAAGGGTTCGTCGAGCAGCAGGAATCGTGGCGCTGAAACGAGCACCCTTTGCAGTGCCACGCGCGCCTTCTGGCCGCCGGAGAGCGTGTCCGGGTCGCGGTCGAAGAAGCCGGCAAGGCCCACCTCGTCGAGGGCTGCATCGGCCAGCCGGCGGCGTGCGCCCCGTCCTTTGACATCGGGCGCTATGGCGAAGACGATGTTGCCGCCGACCGATAGATGGGGAAAGAGCAGCGGATCCTGAAACAGGATGCCCGCGTGTCGCCGGTTGGCGGGAACCGCCGTCAGGTCCTTGCCGTCGATCAGGATGCGGCCGCTCACATCGAATGCCGGATCGAGAAAGCCTCCCGCAAAGGCCAGCAGGGTCGACTTGCCGGAGCCGGACGGCCCCATGATCGTCAGCACCTCGCCCGGCGCGACGGCCGCCGATATGGCGAGCAGGGCCCGGCCGCCCAGACCGATCGTCACCTCCGAGAGCGTCAGGCATCCTGTCTTGATCGGGGATTTTGACCCGGCGTTTTCCTGCATTCACGTCCTCATTGCCCGCCGGTTGCGCAATAGCAACTGCGGGCCGAGCGACGCAACGAGAAATGCGAGGAAAGGCAGGAGCCCCTGAACGAGGGCGTAGATGCCGATGACCCGCCGGTCGCCGCCCGACGAGAGTGCGACGGCCTCGGTCGTGATCGTCGTCAGCCGCCCGGACCCGATGAGGAGCGTCGGAAGATAGAGGCTGACCGACACCGCGAAACCGACCGCGAGCGCGGTGAGGCAGGCACGAAAGAGCAATGGCAGCCGGACCGCGAACAGGATTTCCAACGCCGGCTTGCCGAAGCCGGCGGCGATTTTTTCGAAGCGCGGGTCGACCTCGCGCCAGGGGGCCGACAGTGACAGAAGCACGTAAGGGAGCACGAAAACGAAATGGACCGCCAGCACGCTCGCGAAGCCCGGCGTGAGCCCCGCCGAGAGCATCAGGACCTGCAGCCCGAAGATGAAGCTGATCTCCGGGACGAGCAAGGGGAGGTAAAGCAGCCGGTAGCCGGCTGCATTCTTCCGTCCGCCGGCGATGCCGTTGCGGTAGAGCAGGAGGATCGTAAATACGAGCGCCAGCGATGACGCCGAAAGAGCGAGCGCGACCGTGGTGCCAAGCGGCGCCCAGAGTTGAGGCAATATGCGCATCCAGGTATTGGGCGTGAGACTTCCGGGCAACGCGTCGGGAAATGGCCAGAGGCCCGCAACCGACCAGATCGAAAGCAGGCTGAGCCCCGCGAAAATGGTGACCGTACAGGTGGTCATGGCGAGGGCGCCCGCGGCGCGAACCGCGCCGTCCCGCGCAAAGCGCCGTCCCGAAAAGGTCAGGCGCGCGAGAACGGCTTTCCCGATCCGTTCGAGCGCGATCCAGATGGCCATTGCAGCGACGACGACCCCAAGCTGCAGGAAAGCGCCCGCCGATGCGAGAAATCGCGCGCCGAGGTCGTCATCTCCGGCCCATTGGGTTACTCGCACCGGCAATGTTGGCGGCAGCTTCGGCCCGAGAATCATGGCGACGTCCACGACGGATACCGAATAGACGAGCACCGCGAAGACCGGCAGGCGGATCTGGCGGTAGAGGGCCGGCCAAAGGCAGACGGCGAAGCCCGCGACGCGCCCGTAGCCGAGCGCCGCCGCAAGGCGCGAGGCTCTCGTGACGGCAAGCTGCGGCAGGGCGGCAAGCGTCACCAGAAAGAGAAACGGCACCTCCTTGGCGATGAGCCCGGCAATCATCGTCAGCGCGCAAGGGTCGTTGGGAAGAAGCCAGTCCGGCGGCCGCGTGAAGCCCGTCACCTCCGGCGAGATCAGCCGGAGCAGGAAGCCCGACGGGGCGACGAGGAAAGCCAACGCAAAGGCGGCGGCGGCATGCGGAACGGCAAGCAGGGGAGAGACGAGATGCTGGATGCGGGCGAAAGTCGGCGTGCCGGCGAAGCCCGCGACGAATGTGCCGACGACCGCTGTCGCTGCGACCGTCGTCAG